>CAYPKI010000044.1:443-13025 GCA_964411265.1 uncultured Alcanivorax sp.
CTCCGTGCAGCTCCCCTGGGTCCGAGAAATCACCCTGACCGAAACGCTCGGCCTCTTGGCGCAAATGCTCGCGGATCAACGACACCTGCTTGTCGTCTGCGTCGTCTCGCACCCGGACCTTTTGAAGGCCCCCGGATTCCGTCATCCGGAAAATGTGAATCGTGGCGGCCATGTCGAAGGGCATGACGTCGCCGGAATGCTCATGGATATGTTCCTGCCGGCTCTCCGCGAGTGACAGCGAGGGTCCGCATAAGCTCGCGACCATGGCAGGGACCACCACAATACGCAGCTTGAATCGCAGGACTTGCATATACACTCCACGGGTCTACGGACCAAAGGGCGCGGTTTGTGCTCGAGCCAGATGCGCAGGGCCAACCCTACCAAGTGCTGCTTCAAGCCAACGCGAACCGGGTTACGCTACCGACTCCGCGTCCACATCCCAGCCGGGAAAAACCAGCACGGCGGGATGACACCGAAGCGCGCGGGCCAGCACTTTCGCCCGTTCCACTCCCAAACGCACCCGACCATTCTCTATCGCGGAGATGGTCGACTGCGGCAGTCCGGTACGCTCGGCCGGGGCATTCTGGCCCATTTCCTGGAGGTCGCGCAGGATACGCACGGATTCGCCGGGACTGACCTCCACCCGTCTTTCCGCCTTCCTGTATTCGCTCATTTCATTTCTTACCATAATCATGGGCGGTTATTTTTTTCGACTTCGACCAGCACCTGCTGACCTTTGACCTTGTAAATCACGCTAAATTGGCGATTCAAGCGCGATGAACGAAAGCCTTCCCACTACCCTGACAGAGTTGCGTCATTGAACCCTCGGAGCTGCTTCGGTCCCTGAGAACCCGAGATAGCAACGATATTTTTCCATTTCTCATAAAGTTTCTGTACGTCCAAAGGAGTCCTGGACAGGGTCTTGGCCACCTTTCGGTGCTCGTGGATCCGCCACATCTACTACTTTTAGTATATACCTCTTTTGGTATACAACCCGGACATGGACACAAAAAACCCGGCACGCAGCCGGGTTTTCGCAAGGCTTGAGGCGAAACCGCTCAGGCGGCGTCCCCTTCTTCCCTGGCGGCGCCTTCTTCCTTGTGCGCCAGATTCAGCTCCTTGGCCGCGTTGACCTCGTCCAGGCGCGTAAGCGGCTGGGTGTAGGGGGCGTGGTGGAGCAGGTCCGGATCCTCCCTGGCTTCGTGCAGGATGTTTTCCATGGCGTCCACGAAACGATCCATGGCTTCCTTGGTCTCGGTCTCCGTGGGCTCGATCAGGAAACACTCCGGCACCAGCAGCGGGAAGTAGACCGTGGGCGCGTGCTGGTTATAGTCCAGCAGGCGCTTCGCCACATCCACGGCGGTGACGCCGTTGTCCTTCGCCTGGCGGGCGAAGGTGAGCAGGAATTCGTGACTGGCGCGCCGGCTCGGGTAGGCGGCGTCGCAGCCCACGTCCTGAAGACGCTTGGTCAGGTAGTTCGCGGCCAGGCTGGAATACTCACCCACGCGGATCATGCCCTCGCGGCCCAGCACCATGGCGTAGAAGTAGGCGCGCAGCAGAACCCCGGCATTGCCCATGAAAGCGGACAGATGCCCGATGGAATCGGGCAGCTCGTCCATGTCCTTCCAGTAAAAGCTGCCGTCGCCGCGCTGGCCGATCACAGGCGTGGGCATGTAGGGCTGCAGTCGCTTGGCGACACCCACGGGACCGGCACCGGGACCGCCGCCGCCGTGCGGCGTGGCGAAGGTCTTGTGCAGGTTCATGTGGATGACATCAAAGCCCATGTCGCCCGGGCGCACCTTGCCGAGAATGGCGTTGAGGTTGGCACCGTCGTAATACAACAGGCCGCCGGCCCCGTGGACCGTCTGGGCAATCTCCTCGATCTTGCGCTCGAAGACGCCACAGGTGGACGGGTTGGTCATCATCAAGCCGGCCGTTTGCGGCCCCACGGCTTCCTTGAGCGCATCCAGATCCACATCACCGTCCTTGCCCACCGGCACTTCGCGCACCTTGTAGCCGCACATGATGGCGGTGGCCGGGTTGGTGCCGTGGGCAGCTTCGGGAATCAGGATCTCGCTGCGTTCGTCGTCACCGTTGGCTTCATGATACTTGCGGATCATGGCCACGCCCGAGAACTCACCCTGGGCGCCGGCCATGGGCGCGAGCGATACATCTTCCATGCCGGTCACTTCCTTCAGGAAGTCCTGAAGCTCGTGCATCGACTCCATATAGCCCTGGCTGTGCCGTTCCGGCGCCAGCGGATGGCGCGCGAGAAAGCCGGGCATCATGGCCGCCTTGTTCGCCCCGCGCGGGTTGTACTTCATGGTGCACGAGCCCAGCGGATAGAACTGCTTGTCGATGGCGAAGTTCTGCGCCGAGGTGTTGGTGTAGTGACGCACCACCTCGGGCTCACTCACCTCCGGTAGCGCCGGCTTATTCTTGCGGCGCAAATGCTCGGGCAGGTCGGCCAGGGCGTTGTCGTCCACGGCGCGCGGGATCTGGGCCGCGGCGCGGCGACCGGGCCGGGAATGCTCAAAAATCAGCGGGTTGGTACTCATTGCAGTACCTCCTGCAAAGCGTGGGCGAAACGATCCATCTCGTCGTCGGTGCGCTTTTCCGTGGCGCAGATCAGCAACTGGTCATCCTGGCCGTTATACGACTCCGACAGCGGGTAGCCCGCGAGAATGTTCTGCTCGCTGAGCGCGTCGACCACTGTCTGCGCCGACTTGGGCAGGCGGATGACCGCCTCGTGGAAGCAGGGCGCGCTGAACGCCTTGTCCACGCCGTCGATAGCCGTCAGCTTGTCCAGCAACTGATTGAGTTTGCTGTGACACTGGGCGGCCGTATTGGTCAGACCTTCCGGGCCCAGCAGCGCCACATGGATGGTCGCCGCGGTCATGGCCAGGCCCTGGTTGGTGCAGATGTTGGACGTCGCCTTGGCACGACGGATGTGCTGCTCACGTGCCTGCAACGTCATGGTGTAGCCGGGACGGCCCTCGGTGTCTTCCGCCTTGGCGATGATCCGACCCGGCATCTGCCGCACCAGTTTCCGGGTGCAGCACATGAAGCCGAAGTAGGGGCCACCGGAGGAAATGGGACAACCCAGGGGCTGGCCCTCGCCTACTACAATGTCGGCACCCTGATCCCCCCATTCGCCCGGCGCCGACAGCAGCGCCAGCGCCGTGGGGTTCACCAGACCGATGACGAGCATGCCCTGTTCATGAGCCCAGTTGGTGAGCGCATCGACTTCCTCGACGGAGCCGAAGAAGTTGGGCTGCGGAATCACCAGCGCAGCATAGTCGTCGCCCTCATAGGGCTTGAGGCTGTCCGGCAGGGTCTGGCCACACTCGGTGCAGAACGGCACCAGTTCCTGTTCCACGCCCTGATTGCGGGTAATGGTCTCGACCGCTTGACGGTAGCGCGGGTGCACCGCATCCGGTACCAGCACCCGCCGCGATTTGGACTTGCGGTTGGAACGCAGCGCCATGAGCACGGCTTCGGCCAGACCCGAGGCGCCGTCATAAACCGAGGCGTTGCTGACCTCCATGCCGGTCAGCCGCGACATCATGGTCTGGAATTCATAAATTGTCTGAAGCGTGCCCTGACTGCCCTCGGCCTGATAGGGCGTATAGGCGGTATAGAACTCGCCCCGGGTAGCCAGCTCCCAGACCGCGGCGGGCACATGATGGTCATAGGCGCCCGCGCCCAGAAAACACAACGGCTGGCCGTCGCGCGCGGCGCGCTCGCCCATTTGCGCGAGCACCTCCATCTCCGGGCGGCCCTCGGGCAGTTTATCGAGCTTGTCCGCCTTCAGGTGGGCGGGGATCTCGTCAAACAGCGCCTCGATGGATTCAGCGCCGATGGTATCCAGCATCGTCCGAACTTCGTCCGGCGTGTGGGGAATATAGGGCATGATCGATTCCGTCTGTAGCGTTCGAGGCCCGCCCGGGGGCGGGCCGTGAATCGGAAAACGGGCGAATCAGTCGTCGTCGTCTTCCAGCGTCGTAGCGTAATCCTCCGCGCTGAGCAGCTCGTCGAATTCCGCCTCGTTGGCAGGCTTGAGCTGGTAAATCCAGCCGTCGCCATACGGGTCCTGGTTGACCAGCTCGGGGCTGTCATCCAGATTTTCGTTGACGGCGATTACTTCGCCGGACATGGGCGCATAGATATCGGAAGCCGCTTTGACGGACTCCACGACACCGCACTCATCACCGGTGCTGATCTCGTCGCCCACTTCGGGCGGCTCGACAAAGACGAGATCACCCAGCGAATCCTGAGCATGATCGCTAATGCCGACATAGACGTTGCCGTCGTCTTCCATGCGAACCCACTCGTGGCTCGTGGCGTAGCGAAGTTCTTCAGGAATTTGGCTCATTTCCCCAGGCCCCCATTCAGAGATATTTGAAAATGGTCTTGCCATTGCGCACAAAGGGTGGCTTGACCACCCGCGCCGGCAAGCGCTTGTTGCGGATTTCAACTTCCACCTCGCCGGTGGTCCCCGCCGGCAAACGCGCCAGCGCGACCGCCTGACCCAGGGTGGGCGAGAAGGTTCCGCTGGTCGTCTCGCCCTCACCCTCTTCGGTGATCACACGCTGGTGCGGGCGCAATACGCCCTTGCTCTCAAGCACCAGACCCCGTAGCACAGGATGGTCCTGTTCGCGGCGGCGCTCGAGCGCGGCACGGCCGATGAAATCGCGACCTTCAGTCCACGCCACGGTAAAACCCATATTAGCTTCCAGAGGCGTGATGGTTGCGTCCATATCCTGACCATAGAGATTCAGCCCGGCTTCCAGGCGCAGCGTATCCCGCGCACCCAGGCCCACCGGCTCGACGCCGGCGTCCAGTAGCGCCTGCCAGAACCCCGCTGCCTGCTCGCCCGGCAGAATGAGCTCCAGGCCATCTTCGCCGGTGTAACCGGTGCGTGCCACCGTCCAGCCGGCCCCCTCACAAAAGGTGAAAGGCTTGAGCGTGCCCGCGCGTTCGGCCAGCGCCTGCGGTAGCAGATCCGCCAGCTTGTTTCGCGCTTCAGGCCCCTGTACGGCCAGCATGGCCAGGTCGGAATGCTCGCGAACCACGGCATCAAAGCCCGCGGTCTGATCTTGCATCCAGGCCAGGTCCTTTTCGCGAGTCGCGCAATTTACCACTAGACGGTAATCATTGTCGCGCTTGTAGACGATGAGGTCGTCGATGACACCGCCATCCTCATTGAGCATCCCGGTGTACAGCGCCTGGCCGGGTTCAACCTGAGCCACGTCATTGGTCAGTAGCCGGCGCATGTAGTCGGTGGCCTGCTCGCCCTGAATGTCCACCACCGTCATGTGCGAGACATCAAAAACACCGGCATTGCGACGCACGGCATGATGCTCGTCGAGCTGCGAGCCGTAATGAATGGGCATATCCCAGCCGCTGAAATCCACCATCTTGCCGCCGGCCGCCAGATGTGCCTCGTAAAGGGGGGTTCTTTTACCCATATTGTAAGCTCGTACTAATTCGTAGGTTCCGGTCTCTGGACCCGAAGGTGTACAGGATGCCGGGACTCGGTCGGAGACGAAAGGGGGAGATGACTATTCGGCAAGTCACAATGTTCAGAGACGCAAACCCACTCAAGTCGCCGGGAGCTCTATTCAAGTGGCCCGGGCAGGTTGTGCGTAGCCAGCTTCATGCCGGGGGTGCGGGCCGGGCCCAACGAAAAAAAGCCGGGGCAAGCCCGGCTTTCCTTGTCCGCCCGACGCGCTTTACTGATGAAAGTCCACCGCGAACCAAAGCACCGTATAGTGATTGTCACCCACTCGGGCCATGGCGGGACCAAACCAGATACCGGGCGCGGCCTCGCGCAATTCATCGCGGATATGCCGAATGGGCAAGGGATTGGATGCAACATCATAATCCAGCAGCACCGAATCCTGTCCGTCCACCACGGACGGTTCGATCCGCGTATTGAAATCGAACCATTCGGGTTTGTAGCCCAGCAGGTTCAGCCTGTTATTGCCACTGCCCTGCTTGTCCGAATCCACGGAGAAGCCCTTGCCCAGCCACGGGAAAATGGGCGTGCTGGCCAGGCTCTGCAGCAGGTTGTCTACGGGATTGAAGTCGAGCTTGTTAACCGCCAGCACCTCACCCCTGGGCTTGCCGTCGAGTGACTGGATGCTGCCGGCGGCAGGCAGTTGACTGTAGAGCGACTCCAGCTCCGCACAGCTGCGCCTCTTGAGCTCGTCGATGGTGATGTCCTGAAGCGGCGCAGCAGCCGTTGCGCTGGTCGTTGCCATAATGCACCTCCTCGAAAGTTCGATCCTGACACCATGCTAACCGGCGATAAAGGCCGCCGACATGACCGTCTGTCCCCTCATTGACGGTCCCGCGGAGTGAAGTGGGGTCGAGCCGGGCCGGTTCAAGCGGGCGGACCCGGCTCGCTCCGCTCCCGAACGGCAGGCCGGGCGCGGTGGGGAAGATCGCCGTCACGACCGAGAGCCTGACGGGCCAGCGCGCCTTTCAACGGCGTCAGTTGATTAAGGCCTCGCATGCCCGTGTTGCGCACCCAGCGTGCCGCGGGGGCGCGTTGCTCAAACAAGAACTTGAAAGCGCGCAGGGCATTCTGCATGACGGCGTTGTGGCCGCGGCGGCGGCGCTGGTAGCGCCGGAGTACGGACTCGTGATCGAAAGCCAGCCCCCGGGCCCGGGCACGCTCGATCTCCTCGGCCAGGACAGCGGCGTCCAGCAAACCCAGATTGATGCCCTGGCCCGCCAGCGGATGGATCACATGAGCGGCATCGCCGATGAGCGCCAGTCCCGAACGACTATAATCACTGGCGTGGAGTTCGCGGATGGGAAAATGCGCCCGGGTGCTAGCCGTGCTGACCCGGCCCAGCCAGCCGCCGGTAGCCGTGGTCAGTTCGCGCGCGAAGCCGTCATCATCGAGAGCGGCCAAACGCTCGATTTCGTCGGGCGGCGCGGACCAGACCAGCGAGCACTGATGACCGTCGCCGAACAGCGGCAGCAGGGCCACCGGGCCCTGATCCAGAAACACCTGGCGGGCGCAGTGCTCGTGAGCGATTTCGGTCTGCAGCGTGGCCACTAGCGCATGATGGCCGCTGTCGCGCACGGGCGCGGGAATGCCCGCGGCGTCACGGACCCTGGAGTTGGCACCGTCAGCGCCGATCAAAAGGCGCCCCCGGCGCAGGGACCCGTCCGCCAGTTCCGCGCGCCAGCCTCCCTCCTCGCGGACGAGGGCCGTGACCCGGACACCGCTTTCCCATGCCGGCTGAGTTCGCTGGGCGCAACTTTCATAAAGCGCCCGCACCAGTACGGCGTTTTCCAGGATCCAGCCCAGTTGTTCTGCGCCGGCCTCGGGGGCATGAAAATCCACCTCGCCGGTACCGTCGCCGTCGCGGACAACCATGTCAGTATAAGCACACACGCGCTCGCCCGGCAGGCGCTGCCAGGCACCGACGCTGCGCAGCAGCCAGTGACTGGCCTCGTTGATGGCCGATACGCGCTGTTCCGGTTCGCCGTCAGGGGCGACCGGTTCCGGAGCACCGTCCAGCACGCGCACACGCAGACCCGTATCCGCCAGGAGGGCCGCCATGGAACCGCCGGCCATGCCGCCGCCGATAATGACAATATCATCGGTTGCGTCCGTCAAAACGCCGACCTCCGAAGGCCCATGGCGCGCTGGGCGAAGAGCCGCCGGGGTCCGGGCAACAAATCCAGGCCCGCCAGCCCCAGCTGCCGGGCGTGGCCCAGAGGCCCGCGCTGGCGAAACAGTTTCGTAAGGTGACGCGAAAAGGTGGAGGTCGCCCACTGATCGTCGGCGCGGGCCAGCTCCCAGTCGCGCAGCAGGGCCCAGTCGCCCGGTGCCTCGGCCGTGGCCACCCGGTCCGCCAGGGCCACCAGATCCCGCAGGGTAAGATTAAAGCCCTGGGCGGCCACAGGCGACAGCGTATGGGCGGCGTTGCCCACCACCACCGCGCCGGGAGCGGTCAGAGCCGCCGCCTGCGTGAGCACCAGCGGATAGCGGGCTCCGGCACCCAGGCTCTGGAAACGGCCGAGGCGGCTGCGGAAATGCCCTTCCAGCTCCGCCAGCAGCGTCTCCGGCTCGGCATGCTCCCGGCTCCGGATGTGCTCGCGGGGCCCGCTCCAGACCACGGCCATGCGTCCTTCGGTCATGGGCAAAAGGGCGACGGCGCCCGCGCCGGTAAAGCGCTCGTACGCCACGCCTTCATGGGGCATTTCCGCAACAACGTTGGCCACCAGAGCGTCCTCGCCCGTGTCCTCGTGGTGCGCGGCAATGCCCAGCTTGTCGCGCGTACTGGCCTGCGCCCCGTCCGCGACCACCAGCAGGGGTGTAAATAATTCGGTACCGCTGTCCAGGGTGGCGTTGTAGCCTTCGGGCGTGCGCTGCAGCGAAGCCACCCGGTCGGGCGCGATCACCTGGATACCGTCATCCCGGGCCAGCGCGCCCAGCAGTACCCGGCCCAGCCAGCGGTTCTCCATGACCGCCCCCAGCCGGGGCACGCCCTCTTCGGCCGCGCGAATCCGGGTAACGCCGGGGCGACCGGCCCGGGCGACATGGACGCTGGTAATGTCGGCGGCCTGATGCAGGAGTTCATCGAGCAGCCCGATGTCTTCAAAGGCACTCAGGGTGCCTGCGGCCAGGGCGGTGCGGCGCGCGTCAAAGCTGGGCGAGAGCGGCTGTCCAGGTCCGGCAGGCCCACCGCCTCCACCAGGGTGACCCGTTCGGCACCCCGGTTACGCAGCAGCAGTGCCAGGGCCGCGCCGGCCAGGCCGCCGCCCACAATCAAAAAACCCGCCGGGCTGCTCATGCACCCTTCTGGCGAGCATCCGCCATGAGTTTTTCGATGTCTTCCACCGTCTTGGGCACGTCCTTGCTGAGCACGTCCGGCCCCTCTTTGGTGACGGCCACATCGTCCTCGATGCGAATGCCCATGCCCCGCCAGCGTTGGGGCACCTGTTCGTCCGCCGGGTGAAAATACAGCCCCGGTTCCACCGTGGTGACTACACCCGGCTCCAGCACGCGCCACTGGTCCTGGATCTTGTAATCGCCGACGTCATGGACATCCAGCCCGATCCAGTGACCGGTGCGGTGCATGAACCAGGGCCGATAAGCACCGGACTCAATCAGTTCGTCCACATCGCCTTCCAGCACGCCCAGGTCCACCAGGCCCTGAACGAGCACCTGGAGCGCGGCTTCATGGGGCCGATTCCAGTGGTCGCCGTTCTGGGTGGCGGCAATGGCGTCCAGCTGCGCCGCCAGCACGATCTCGTAGAGCGCCTGTTGATCCCGGGTGAACTTGCCGTTGACCGGGAAGGTGCGGGTAATGTCCGAGGCATAGCAGTTGTACTCGGCCCCGGCGTCCACCAGCACCAGATCGCCATCGCGCAGTTTGCGATTGTTCTCGATATAGTGAAGGATGCAGGCGTTGCCACCGCCGCCCACGATGCTGGGATACGCCGGATGCAAGGCGCCGTGGATCATGAATTCGTGGAGGTACTCCGCTTCCAGCTGGTATTCGTACAACCCCGGGTGGACGGTCTGCATGGCCCGGCGGTGCGCGCCCGCGCTGATTTCCGCGGCATGGCGCATGACCCGAAGCTCGGCGGCGCTTTTGAACAGGCGCATGTCGTGGAGCAGGTGACTCAGGGCCAGGAATTCGCCCGGCGGATGAGCACCCAGCCCCACCTTTTCCTGGATGCTGTTGATCCAGTGCATGAGACGTTGATCAAAGTTGGCGTCTCGACCCAGATCGTAATAAACCCGCTCACGCCCCTCGATCAGCCCGGGCAGAATGTCGTCGATATCGCCGACCGGGAAGGCGTCGTCCGCGTCATAATCTTCGCAGGCGCCGTCCGGACCCGCCCGAAAACCGTCCCAGACCTCGCGGGCCGGATCGCGCTCACGGCAGAAGAGCACGAACTCGCCGTGCTCGCGTTCGGGCAGAAGCACCATCACGGCATCGGGTTCAGAAAAGCCCGTGAGGTACCAGAAGTCGCTCTCCTGGCGGTAAGGGTGTTCAATGTCGCGATTGCGTGTGCGCTCGGGGGCGGCGGCAAGCACGGCAATGCTGTCCGGTTCCATCTGGTCCATGAGGCGCCGGCGACGGCGGCCGAATTCCTGACGGCTGATCTTGGGGGTACTGGCCATGGCGTGTCTCAGTGGGTTGTCGGTGGCTGCGGCTCCTAGGCGTCCAGATCCTCGGAGTCCGGATCCTCGTCCTCCGTCTGCTCCGTATCCTCGCCCATGACAAGCTCAGTGAACACCATGAGCGCCGCCATGCGCGAGTGTTCGGCCACCTGCTGGAACAGGGCTTCCTCTTCTTCGACGTCTTCCTCCGGCACTTCCACATTGGAAATGGCGGAGAGATCGGACAGCGCTTCCTGCAGTGCCGGCGACAGATCGGAATCGTTCATTCCGGCCGTGCCGTTGCCAAAGCCCACCAGGAAGCCTTCCGTCCAGCGGCCCAGCGCGTCCACGCGCTCGGGCAGGGCCGTGTCATCATGCGGCAGCAAAAGGTTCAGATCCATGCCACCGCCGAGAAAACCGTCCCGCGCCAGGTCGCGCAGCTCGCCGAACAGCTGTTTCGCTTCCGGCGGCCAGTTACCGGCCATGTCCGTGTGCGAGGCCAGCAGGCCCTCGAGCTCACCGTCCTCGGCGCTCACGCCCGTGCTCAGCAACCCGCAGATGACGCCATGCACCTCGGAGGGATCGGTATGCACCCCGGCCTGACGCAGCGCGTCCCCCAGGGGTTCGTAGAGTTCTTCAGTGCTCATGGATTTCCTGTAAAGTCGGCGCTAAGTCACTACCAGTGTTGATAATTTACGTTGACCGCCTGACCGGGGCTATCTATAGTACAAAATCGGGAGTCTCTCGCACCCGTAAGGTCCGAGAACCTACCTTAGGCGAACTGCAAGCGATTGGCCATGACAACAGCAGAACAAATCGAACAGCTGGAAGCTCGCCTGGAGGAACTGATCAATATCAGTGCCCGCCTGCGCCAGGAAAACGTGGCCCTGCATCAGCGCGAGGCCAAGTTGATGGAGGAACGGGCTCAGTTGCTCAAGAAAAACGACGTCGCCCAGGCCAAGGTAGAGGCCATTATCACACGCCTGAAGTCGCTGGAGCAGGAGTCATGAGCGAAGCCGATTCCGTGCTTGTGCATATCCTGGACAAGGAATACCGGGTGGCCTGTCCCCCCGGCGAGAAAGAAAGCCTGCTCCGGGCGGCGAGCTATCTCGACGAACAGATGCGCGAGGTCAAGGACGCCAATGTGATAGGCCTGGAGCGCATCGCCATCATGGCCGCGCTCAATATCAGCCACGAGTATCTGCAGACCAGCGGCGAGCTCAACGACAAGGAAGATGGCTCGCAACGCCTGGCGGATCTGATCAGCCGGGTGGACGAGGAAATCCGGGCCTTTGAGGACTACCGGGAGCAGCAGCAGACCACGTCCTGACCTCGCCCTTTCCGCCCCTTCCGAAGGGCAGGCAACACAGGGCAGGGTTTCGCGGATCAGCCATAGGCCGCACCCATGGGGCACACGGGCTCTCGCGAGTCCCTCCCAACAGGGGAGAACGCCTGAATCCAGGCTCTCCGAAGCCACAGCTCTTGCTACTTGCTCCTCTCGACCGCCACCGCCCGGCCTCTGTCCGACACCATCCGGGCGTGCGTTTTGTGACGGACCCGCCTCAACCGGTATACTATTTCTCGTGTTCCCTGGTTTGTACGCAATGCCGGTAAGTGTCCCTGTTCCGATGCTACGTACTTTGGAGGCGTATATTGGTCGGTCTGTGCGCATGTCCGCCGCGAGCGGAAAGCCTGATGGCCTACCTGCCGCCACCACCTTGAACCGCCGGGTTCAAGGGCCAGACCGGCGGCGGCAAGCCGGGGAACGCCCAACATCATGACCGCCGCGACCGCCGTACCCGAAAACGCCACGCGCGCCAGCATCCGGCGGCAATTGCGTCGTCAGCGCCAGGCACTCACGCCCGGCGAACGGCGTGGAGCGGCCGCGCGCCTGGCGCGGCGGTTGCGCCACCACAAATGGGGGGGCCGAGCACACCGAGTCGGCCTCTATCTGGCCGGCAACGGCGAGCTCGATCCCCTGCCCGCCTTCCAGCAATCCCCGATGCGCCACAAGCAACTCTATCTACCGGTACTGGACCCGCTGCGGGCGGGTATGCTGCGTTTTGTACCCTGGACCCGGGACACGCTACTGATCCGTAACCGGTTCGGTATTCCAGAACCCAGCCTGCGCCAGCACACGGGCGTGCCCACCTGGACGCTGGATTTGATACTGATGCCGCTGGTGGCCTTCGACGACCACGGCAACCGGCTGGGGATGGGGGGCGGTTTTTACGATCGGACCCTGGAAGCGCTCTGGCGCCATCCCGTCCGGCCGCGGCTGGTGGGCGTGGCGCACCGGTTTCAGCGCGTGGAGCGCCTGCCGGCGGCATCCTGGGATGTGCCGCTGGACACCGTGATTACCGACTAGAGCGGTCTTGCGCTAGCTGGTGATTCGCCGGGGCTTTTGCCGCGAGCTGCCCGGACTGAGCCGCATCATTGTCGCC
>CAYPKI010000044.1:13035-14486 GCA_964411265.1 uncultured Alcanivorax sp.
CCGTGCGTAAGCGCACTCACGAACAGCCCCAGACCGAAAAAAAGCGCCAGCAGTAGAAGTGTGTCCGGTTTTCTTTTCATTCTTATCCCGTTCCGCAGCGTCGAAAACTCCCCTTATGTAAGCCCTGACCATAGAGCAAAAATCGTCACTTCCATGCGGTCTGGTTCAAAACATGAACAATCGGACTACTTATTGCAAGGGTTGGCGGCCGAAAAAAGTAGCAAGTGGATGTTCCGGATGTGGAGACAGTCAAGTGGTCCAGCTTTGTCTACCGCAGCATGCTCCCCAGCGCTGGGCAACAAGAGCAGCGAAGCCACCCGGGCTTTTTTTCAGCTTGCAACTTGCGGTTTGCTACTGTTCCGGAGCAATAAAACCTGGCTCCTTCCCGGAACAGCTGAAACCGGGCGCTTCCCCTGACCGGCTGTTAATCCAGAAAGAGGTGATACGCAGGATTATCGCTTTCCTCAATCATGGGATAGGGAATCTCGCGCACCGCCTTGCGCAATCGCGTGCGGCCGCCCCGGGGCACCTGAAAGCCCAGCAGAACGCGCCCGTAGGCGGCGCCGTGATTGCGATAGTGGAAGAGACTGATGTTCCATTCCGAGCCCAGCGACATCAGGAAATTCAGTAGCGCCCCCGGGCGCTCGGGGAACTCCACCCGGAAGAGCATTTCTTCCAGATCTGGCCTGGAGGTGTGCCCCCCCACCATGTGGCGGATGTGAAGCTTGGCCATTTCATTCTGCGTCATGTCCTCAACCGCATAGCCTTCCTTGCGCAACTGCGCGATCAGCGGCGCCGGTTCACCATCCGCGGGATCGATGCGCACGCCCACGAAAATGTTGGCGTTGCGGTCATCGCTGTAACGGTAATTGAACTCGGTAATCGAACGCTTGCCCATCAAACGGCAGAAACGCTTGAAACTGCCCGGGCGCTCGGGGATCGTGACCGCCAGCACCGCCTCGCGGTGCTCGCCCACCTCGGCGCGTTCGGAGATATGGCGCAGGCGGTCGAAATTGACATTGGCGCCACACTGAATCGCGACCAAGCGCTGGCCGCTAACGCCGTGTTTTTCCGCCCAGTTCTTAAGGCCCGCCAGCGACAGCGCCCCGGCCGGCTCCGGTACCGAGCGGGTATCTTCAAAGGTGTCCTTGATGGCGGCGCAGATCTCGTCCGTGGTGGCGGTTATGCATTCGTCCACAACACCCTTGAGCAAGCGCCAGGGTTCCTTGCCGGTCTGTTTGACGGCCACGCCGTCAGCAAACAGGCCCGCCTCCGCCAGGCTCACCCGCCGCCCCTTGTCCAGCGCTGCTTTTAGACTGGCGGCATCATCAGGTTCCACCGCAATGATCCTGACCTCGGGCCGGACATACTTGATGTAGGTGGCCATGCCCGCAGCCAGACCGCCACCGCCAACGGCAATAAAAACCGCATCCAGCTGGTCGCTCTGCTGG
>CAYPKI010000044.1:14496-15173 GCA_964411265.1 uncultured Alcanivorax sp.
TGGCGCAGCATTTCCATGCCAATGGTGCCCTGGCCAGCAATGACGTCCTTGTCATCATAGGGATGGACGAAGGTCAGCCCCTCTTTCTCCATGAGCTCATTCGCATGGGCCAGGGCTTCATCGAAGGAATCGCCGTGCAAAACGGCCTTGCCACCCCGCTGGCGCACGGCGTTGACCTTGATATCCGGCGTGGTGCGCGGCATGACGATGACCGCCTTGATGCCCACGTGGCTGGCTGACAGAGCGACGCCCTGAGCGTGGTTGCCCGCCGAGGCACAGACAACCCCCTTCTTGCGCTGCTCCGGTTTAAGACGCAGCAACTTGTTATAGGCACCCCTAAGCTTGAACGAGAATACAGGTTGCAGATCCTCGCGCTTGATCCGGACCTCGTTGTTCAACCGTTTGGAAATCAACGGCGCCGGTTGAACCGGAGTTTCGACGACCAGATCATAGATCCGGCTTTCCAGGATGCGTTTGATGTAATCGTCGGCCATGGGCGAGTCCGCTACCGGTCACTGTTGTTCGCAAGCCTCTTCCGGAAGACCGGACAGCGTGCGCCGCTCAATGGTACGGAGTTGGCAGTTACTTCGTCTAGCAGGCTGTACTTTTTTCGGAGTTAACAGGCTGTTGATAAACCCGTCGGGCACTCAGCGTGGCCGGCAGCGTGCAACTATTGT
>CAYPKI010000045.1:0-219 GCA_964411265.1 uncultured Alcanivorax sp.
GCGTATTGCGCAGCTGATCGAAATAGGCGATCTCCAGCTTGGTGCCCAGCTCGACATGCCCCGACTGCGGTTCTTCCTCGCCCAGCAGTACGCGCAGCAGGGTGGATTTGCCGCAGCCGTTGGGGCCCAGCACGCCGATCCGGTCACCACGCATGATGGTGATATCGAAACCCTCGAACAGGGTCTGCTCAGCCGTTTTGTAGGTGAGGCTTTCGGCCT
>CAYPKI010000045.1:229-14836 GCA_964411265.1 uncultured Alcanivorax sp.
CTCGATCACTTTCTTGCCGGATTGGGCCGTGTCCTGAATCTCCAGGTTCGCCTGGCCCTGACGCTCACGCCGTTGCGCAAACTCCTTGCGCATGTCCTGAAGCTCCTGAACCCGACCCTGGTTGCGCGTGCGCCGGGCCTTGATCCCCTGGCGGATCCATTGCTCCTCGCGGCCCAGTTTCTTGTCGAACTCGGCGCGCTGTTTTTCCTCGGCGTGGAGCGCTTCTTCCTTTTTCTCCAGATAGCGATCATAGGAACCCGGCCAGCTGCCCAGCTTGCCCCGGTCCAGTTCGATGATCCGCGTCGCCAGACTGCGGATCAGGGCCCGGTCGTGGGTGATGAACATGAGCGTTGCCGGATAATCGCGCAGGAATTCCTCCAGCCACTGGATAGCGTCGATATCCAGATGGTTGGTGGGCTCGTCCAGCAGCAACAGATCGGGACCACTGACCAGCGCCCGCGCCAGCAGCACACGACGCTTCATACCGCCGGAGAGCTGCGCGAAGGGCGTGTCGCCGTCCAGGTTCATGCGCGACAGCACGGTGTCCACCTGCTGCGCCAGGGCCCAGCCGTCCCGGCTGTCCAGCTCGCGCTGCACCTTTTCCATTTCCGCCCAGACACTGTCATCCCCTTCCGCCAGCGCCCGGGTGAGTTGATCGTAGCGGCTCAGCAGCGCCCCCGCCTCGGGCAGCCCGGCGGAGACCACCTCCCGGGTATTGCCTTCCTCGGCGCCCGGCACATCCTGCTGCAGCCGCGCCACACGCAGCCCGTCGGCGGTATTGAATTCGCCGTCATCGGCTTCGATCTCGCCCGCCAGCACCTGCATGAGCGAGGACTTGCCGCTGCCGTTGCGCCCCACCAGGCAGAGCCGCTCGCCGGCCTCCACCGTGAGTTCCACATCGTCGAGCAGGGGCTGGCTGCCGTAGGCGAGCCGCAGGTTTTTCAGGGTCAGAAGGGCCATGAGAGATCGCCTCGGAAATGGGCGCGCGATTCTAGCATCTCCGAAGCCGAAAGAGGCCATAGCGGCGGGCTGAAAGGGCCGGAGCTGAGCCCGCAGCCCCGTTTTTCCGCCTTTACGGGCTGGCTGAGCGCGGCTATGGAACCTTTTGCTGTGTAAGAACGTGTATAGGGGTAGGCAAACGGAAAAGCGGGCACCTGGTCTTTGCAGGTGAGGACAGCATGAATCGAGGGAATGAATCCGGATACCAATAACGCTCCCTAAGGAGGTCGATCATGAAGTTTCTGAAACTACTGGCGGCAGTCGCTGTTCCGCTAACCCTGGTGGCCACGCCCGTGATGGCCCAGGACGAAGAGGAAGGCCCGGACGTGGTCACCGAGGAAGAAGCCCAGCCGGATGAAGCCACCGAGGATCTGGCACTGCCCGAGGAGGCCTCGGAAGAGGGCAAGACGAACTCGGCCAAAGGGCTCGATACCGCCAACGAAGCCCGCGAAAAGCGCCGCGAGTTCGGCCAGGAGCGCTCCCGCGAGGCCCGCGAACGCCGCGGACGCCCGGATGACGTACCCTCAGGCCGCCCGGACTCCGATTCCGGCTCCGACGCGGGTTCCGACCGCAATCCGCGTTAAACCCGCGGGCAATCAGCCCCCTTTGCCCGGGTTTCGGCGCCACTCCTTCGTTTCGGAGGAGTGGCGTTTTTTTGTCGCGCCCCATCCTTGAACCGTCTCGGGCTCGATGCCGAGGCCTGGCTCCACCACATGCGCCCCAAACCCAATTACCGGCTCAAGCCCATGGGCCCGGCTGAGGCCCTGCGGGCTTTGCGCAGGCGGTTGGGCAGCGGTGGCTGTGGGGCTGCATGCCTGCAAGGGCCTGTATCCGGCCCAATGAATAGCCAAACAAGCGCGCGCCCCGGTCTGTAGGCAAGATCTTACGACAGCGCTCGTCGATTGCCTACACGGAAAGGATCCAATTACGCAAACGGCAAGGGCAATGCGCTTGGGCACACAGAACGGCAGTGCTAGAGTATTTGTCGGGATCGAGATTTCTCGGTGTCCGTGATTTCTGGCAAAGAAGGATGCCATGCCCCGGGTACGAGGGGGAGCAGATCTCGCTGACCGGGTCTCCGTATTTTTGCCAGATCAGCCCCTTTGTACGCGATCCCTTATCTTTCTGGCCACGTTTGTTCTGGCGACCGGCCAGGAGCGCCGCCGCGTCTGGATCCTGGATCCGCGGCGTGGCGCTCAATTAGTACACGTCGCGCTGGTAACGGCCCTCGCGCGTCATGGTCTTGACGTATTCCTGGGCGCAAGCGTCGTCATAGCCGCCGTGATCCCGGACGACCTCGCGCAGGGCCTGATCCACCGCTAGCGCCATATACTCCGCGTCGCCGCAGACGTAAAAGTTGGCGCCGGCGTGGAGCCAGGCCCAGAGCTCGGCGCCGTTTTCGCGGATGCGGTCCTGAACATAGACCTTGCCTGCGCCGTCACGAGAGAAGGCGGTGGTGATATGCGTGAGTGCACCCTGCTCGAGATAGTCGTGGAGCTCATCACGGTAGATGTAGTCGGAATCGCTGTGCGGGTTGCCGAAGAAGAGCCAGGCATCGCCGCTTGCGCCGCGGGCATGGCGCTCTTCGATAAAGGCGCGGAAGGGCGCGATCCCGGTACCGGGGCCGACCATGATGATGGGCGTGGTGTCATCCTCGGGCAGCCCGAAGTCCTTCGCCGGTTGGAGGTAGACGGGGACCTCGCGAGCCTCGGCACGTTCACTGATATAGGTGGAAGCAACGCCCTTGCGGTGACGGCCCTCGGCGTCGTAACGCACGACCGCGACTGTGAGATGAACTTCGTCCGGATGCAGGTTCTGCGAGGAGGCGATCGAATAAAGCCGTGGTCGCAGCCGGCCCAGCGCATCCACAAAGGCCTGTACATCGGGCCGGGCGGACGGGTAGCGCATCAGGATGTCGTAGATATCCAGGGGGCTGTCATCCAGTCCTTCGCTGGCGAGTTCCGCCAGGGTCCGGGCCTCCTCGGCATCCGTCGCCGCATTTGCCATCAATTCCAGGACGTCGTCACTCGGGGCGGTAATATCCAGCCAGTCGGTTAGCGCCTCCTGCAGCCCCATGGCCACTTCCCGGGTGACGTTGACCTGGGTATCCGGGGCTACCGCGAGCTGGGTCGTCACGGCCATGGCGAGTTCATGATCATTGCGGGGATAAATGCCCAGGGAGTCGCCGGGTTTGTAGCTGATGCCGCTGTTGGCCAGGTTGACCACCGCGTGTTGGGTGTCCTTGGGCGCGCCCTCGCCGTGCAGGCAATACACAGAAGTGATGGGGGCATAGCATGGATTGCGGGGATCATAACCGATCGGGCCGACTTCCACGGGTTCGGCGTGGCCGCCCTCGACGGGGCCATGCTCGGCAAAAAGGGCCTTGACCGCCTTGCGCGTGGTGGGCCCACCCGGCACGCACAGGCTCATGTCCGTCTCACGGCCGTCCACCAGCGCCTGGGCGTAGCCCTTGCAGTCATAGCCGCACTGGCCGCAATCCTGCTGGGCCATGGCCGCCATGACGGAGTACAGGAAGGGGCCGTCTTCGGGCACCAGCTCGATGCGCTGATCCAGGGGCAGATCCATGTCGTGCCAGGGTGCGCTGTCCAGATCCCCGATCAGGCCGGCACTGTCCTGGTCGTTCGCGGGCGCGTTGCCGTCGGCCGCCGGATTGATGAAGCGCTCGCCGACCACGGACGCCAGCCACTGACGTTGTTCGTTGGAGAACGGGGAACTGCGCGGTATCACGGCTGTACTCATCAGTGCCTCCTCGGCTTGTCCAGGTGCTGTTCGCCAGCGCTTTTACGCTCAGGCCTCGCCCTTAAGAATCAGCTTCAACTGCTTGCGTGTTTCGTTGCCGCCGGGCGAGCAGAGCGTGGTGTCCGTTTCCGTGCCGGCGGCCAGGGCTTCGGCGTAGCCGCGGCAATCGTAGCCGCAGGCGCCGCAGTCCTCGTTCGCGGTGGCGGCCATCAGACGGTCCGACAGGGCCCGGCCCTGGGCGAGCTCCATGCGCTGATCAAGCGACAGGGCCGGATCGTGCCAGGGCTCGTCCGGCGCCTCCGCGGCGGCACCGGTGCTTGAATCGGCTTCGCCGGCGGCGACGTCTTCCTCCTCCGCCGCCGTGAGAATCGCGGCGATATAGCCGTTGAGCCAGGCACGCTGTTCCTCGTCAAAGGGTGCGTTCTCGGGTAACTCGGGTGTTTTCATGGGGCCACCTCCTGGCTGGTTCAGCCGACTTCCACGAGGGACTTGACGCCCCCGATGCCCTGCCGGCCGACGAAGTCCTGGAAGGCTTCGGCATCGCTGGCGCGGTGGGTCTGGTAGGCGCGCATGATCTTCTCCACCGTCGGGGGAATCTCGGGAGCCTGGACCTTGGCGAAGAGTTTCTCGCCCAGGCCGCGCTGACCACCGAAGCCGCCGCCGACGAAGACGTCATAGCCCTCGACCATCTCCTCGTCGTCGGTTTCGACCCCGGTGCCCAGCAGACCGATATCCGAAATCTTGTGCTGGGCGCAGGAGTTGGGGCAGCCCGTGAGGTGGATGTTCAACGGCTGATCCAGATCGAGGTTGTCCTCGAGATGATCCACCAGCATGGCGGCATGGCCTTTGGTGTCCGAGTTCGAGAACTTGCAGCCAAAGTTGCCGGTGCAAGCAATGGTGCCCGCCCGGGCATAGCTTGCGCTCCAGCGCATGCCCAGGGCTTCGATGGCCGCCTTGGCGGCGTCCAGAGAGGCCTCGGGGATGCCGGCGATCAACAGGTTCTGCCAGACCGTCAGCCGTGTCAGGCCGTCGCCGTAGTGATCCGCCACATCGGCAAGCCCGCGAACCTGATCGCTGCTCATGTACCCGAACGGGACCGGCACGCCAATGTAGTAGTTATCCGGCTCGGCGGTCTCGTGGATGCCCACATGGGCCGTGGCGTCCGGCGGCGGCACATCCTCGGCCGCGCCGTTGTCTACAGCCGGCTCGAAATCGAGATGCTGTCGGACTTCGTCCAGAAAGTCAGCCATGCCCATTTCCTCGAGCACATACTTCAGGCGTGCCTTCTTGCGGTCGCTGCGGCAGCCTGTCGCCGCGTAGACGCGCAGGATGGCGTCCGCCGTGCGCACGCACTGATCCGGCGTCACCAGCCAGCCGGTAGCGCCGGCGAAAGAGTCATGGCCCGGAATGCCGCCGATGCCGACACGGAACCAGACTTCACCGTTCTGGGCGCGTACGGCCGTAAAGTCGATATCGTTCGTATCCGAAACGCCGCGGACAATACCGCCGCCGTTAAAGGCAATGTTGAACTTGCGCGGCAAACCATAAAGCTCGCGGTGATAAATGATGTGGTAATGCATCGCCCGGCAGAGCGCACGGGTGTCGATCAACGCCTGCGGATCCGCACCGGCAAGCGGGTCACCGGTAATGTTGCGGATGTTGTCGGCACCCGAGCCGCGGTTGATGATGCCCAGATCCTGCAGACCCATGAGCACATTGGGCGCCTCGCCGGCCGGAATCTCGCGGATCTGGAGGTTCGCGCGCGTGGTCACATGCGCATAGCCGCCGGCGCTTTGATCAGCCAGGTCGGCCACACCGCGCGCCTGGGTACTGGTGAAAATGCCGTTGGGCAACCGCATCCGGCACATGTAGGCGTCCTGGTTGGGCGCGGTGTAGAAGAGCCCGTGGAACTTGTAGCGGAATACATCCGTGCCCTCGGGGAACTGCTCGGCGGCGGCATTGGCCGTGATTTTCTGCCAGATATCCAGGGCCGGCTCTTCGCGTTTGGTAAGCTCCTCCTTGACCAGCTTGCGCCCGTCCTTCTCGGTGGCTGCTTGCGCCGCCAAATGGAGCGCATCGGGGCCGCCATCGCCGCCGACGTCGTCCTCCTCGGGTGCAAACACACCGCTCAGGCCCTGTCCGGAACGCAGTGTGTCGATGCCGCTCAGGAAGCCTTCCAGGAAGCGCTTCTGCGTCTCCGTAAAGTCTCCGGTTACGTCCTTCTTACTCATGACTAACCACCTCGTCTGCCCACCTCGTCTGCCCAACTGCGGGCAGAGGCTCGTGTGAATAAGAGCTGTTTACCCCTTCAGGCTGCAAAATGCATGCCGCAAGAAGCGGGGTTTCAACGGGGCACACAGAGTGCATATGCCGGGGCGCCTGACCAGCGATGCCATTCCAGCGCACCGCAATCGGGCACCAGCACCAAAGGCGCACAAAAAAGAAGCCTTGCAGCTCGGCGAGTAAAACCCAAAAATGTAAGATGGATGGCGACCATAATGTCATCTTCTTGCGTCTCGTACGCCTTGGGTCGTTCTCGGTGTGAACTTCACGGACGTGACGAAGGACGCGATCAAGCGCAGTACGAAACTGAGACACCCATAATTGTAATCCTGCTCACACAACGGCTTGCGTGATTTCTTACAGGTAGAGCCATGCAGATGCGGTAGCTTCTCCGGTGTTGGCGCAGACAGTGGGGAAGTCATCATGCCGGAAAGAGATCTCGCTGGCCCAGACACAGTATTTTTACTGCATTAGCTACTTTGATGGTCTTTCAGTTCCCGCAGCAGCGTAAGCAAAAACCCCAGATCCCGGTCGTCGAACCTTGCCAGCCCCTCCAACGCCCACCGCTCCAGCCGGCGGTGCTCGTCCAGCTCCAGCCGTTCCAGCAGCGCTTGAACCTCTTCGCGCGCCCGATGGTAGGCGCCGGGATCGGCCCGTGTTTCGGGCGGCGCCTCCGCACCGGCCTGAAAAAGAGCACGGGTATAGATCAGCACGGCCTGGGCGAGATTGAGCGAGGGTTGCTCGGTGGCTAACGGCACGGAGCTGGCGGCGTGGCAGAGTACCAGTTCGCGACCCGCAAGACCGTCGCTTTCACGACCGAAGACCAGGGCCGCGTGCCGGATCGAGTTCGCCTTGCCGTGAATCGCTTCGGCACAGGCTTCCGGTGAAGGATAGTCGTCGTGTTCCAGGCGCTGGCGGGCCGTGGTGGCGATGCTGAAATCCACGTCGGCGAGCGCTGAGGCCAGATCGGCGAAAACTTCAGAATCGTCGAGAATATCGGTGCTTTCATGGGCGGCCCAGCGTGCTTCGTCCTCCAGGCTGGGATTCACCAGTCGCAAGGAGGCTTGCCCCATGGTTTTCAGGGCCCGACAGGCGAGGCCGATGTTGGCCGGACGCGCGGGTTCAACAAGGATGAACGTAATTTTCATGGCGGCATGATTATGGCGCGTGCGGGGGTTAAAGGCGCCCGGCGGATATCTTTTTCGACCTCTACGGGCCGGGCTGTGGGAGATTGGCGGATGAGGTACGCAAGGGCTTCATATTCATCGACCAGGCTGGCGCCGAGTCCCGGAACACGGGACGCGTAATAACCCACGGATTCGAGGTATTCGGCTTCCGCTGCCGGATGAGATTCAGGGGTCATCGAATCAGTCTACCGGCCTTCCTTGCGACTTCATCGCCGGAGACAGGTTGAACTGTACCCTCATCCAGCTCCCGGGCTCTGCGCCGGGCTTCGGATAGCCAATCGGATTGCAGTTCCCCGGACGATGGCGCGTCGAGACTCAGCACGAGACGGTGAATCAAATCGGCCCGATCCTCTATGGGCAGGTGCAGGGCCTCGTTTTCGATCTCTTTACGGTCCATACGATGAGGCTGTCTTTTCGGAATCGGAGGGAATTTTGACACGGAAAGAATCCGGGGGCCATCTCGGCCGCGCGGGGGTTATTGCCTGGAGACTGGAAGGGGGCACTGCTGTTCGGGCATGGCTTTGATCTGATCCCTTGTATCCTGAATGGCGTCACGCTTTGGGTCCAGTTGCAGGGCTTGCTCAATGGTTCCCCGGCCTGTTCGGCGCAGCCCATCTGCCGCCAGGCCTCGGTCAGGTTATTCCAGGCAGAGGCGGCGTCAGGTCTTATGTCCACGGCCTTCTGGCAAGCGCGAATGGGTTGCTCTTTTTCGCCCCGGCTCCACTGAAGGTTGCCCCAGCCGAATTGCACCAGGTATTCGTCCGGCCAGCGTTCGACGGCTGTTTGTCAGTAGGGCAAAGCCGCTTCGGGGCTGGCGGAGTGCTGTAGATCCTTGAGTGCAAGCACCAGTTTCTGTGGTGCGACCTCGGTCGGCACTTCCCCCGGCGGCAGAATGGTGATGCCCTGAAGGAAGCGATGATCGAACGCGGATTCATCGGGGCGCTCCTGGTCTGCGATCGGTTAGAGCACCGATCAGGAATGAAGAGTAATGATCGCGTCGCCGGCTTCGCTGATCCGACCGATTACATGCCCATTGTTCCCGCTGGGACGGCAGTTCTCCAGCCAGGATCCCACATTGTCGGCGGGCAGGGTGGCCAGCAGGCCGCCATTGGTTTGCGGATCGGTTAGCACCGTCAGTAGCGGATGGGCTTCGAGATGGCGGTCATACCGGCAATGGGCCAGTTCCGCCTGGTTCGCCGGGGCCAGGGTGCTGGCTAGCCCCGCGGCCGCCAGGGCGGTGGCGCCGTCAAGCACGGGCACGCGCCCGGTATCCAGCTCCGCGTTCACGCCGCTGGCCCGGCAGAGTTCACGCAGATGGCCGATCAAACCGAAGCCGGTGATATCCGTGCAGGCGGTGGCCCCGTGTTCCACCAGACTGGCCGCCGCCGCGCCATTGGCCGTGAGCATGGCTTCCAGGGCCGCGTCCAGCCAGGGGCCCTTGCTACGGTGGCGCATCAGCCCTGCGAGGATCAGGCCGGTGCCGACGGGCTTGGTAAGTACCAGGCGATCGCCCGGCCGGGCGCCGGCTTTTTGCAGCAGGTCGGCCTCGCGAGCGGCGGCGTTGATGGTGAAACCGGCCGCCATCTCCGGGCCTTCCAGGCTGTGGCCGCCGGTGAGGGTACAGCCGGCCCTGTTGAGTTCCGCCACGGCGCCGGCCATGAGCCGCGCCAGGTCCCGGCCCTGCAGGCGCGGGTGATGGCGGGCCACGGTGGCGGTCGCCGCGGCCGAGTGGGGCGCGGCATTCATGGCCCAGGCGTCGCTTAGCGCGTGCAGCGCCGCAATGCGGCCGAAGAGCCAGGGTTCGTCGATAAAGGCGGGGAAGTGATCCTGGGTCTGGACCAGCAGCCGGTGCTCGGGCCAGTGGCTCAGGGCTGCGTCCTCGCCGGCCTCCAGGCCGGCGATAACATCCGGGTTTTCGACAGGCTTAAGCGAACCCAGGGCGGTGCGCAGCGCTGCGGCGCCAACCTTGCTGCCGCAGCCGGCGCAGTAGGGTTCGTCTTCCGGCGGTGCGGTCATCTTGCGCTCCGGCAGATCGCGGAAGCGCTCCATGAAGCGCCGGTCGATCCGATCCTTGAACCGCCACAGCGCTCCGGCCGGCAACCAATGGGTGCCCCGATTGCCCGTGGCCACGGGCGCACCCGCGGAGAGCAGGGACAGCGTATGCTTTTGCGGTTGATAGGCGCTAAGGCGCTTGCCCTGGCAGGCCGCCCTCAGGTTATGCGCCATCACGGGACCCTGGCGCACGGCATGGACCCCGGAGCGGGGGAGATCGTGTTGATCGAGCCAGGCGCAATCGCCCGCGGCGAAGACGCTGTCATGGCTGATCGAGCGCATTTGCGGGTCCACGCGCACCAGGCCCGTGCGGCTGGTAGCCAGCGTCGTGGCGTGCATCCAGTCGGGCCCGGTGGCGCCGGTGCACCAGAGCAGAAAGTCAAAGGCGAGGCTACTGGCCTCGGTCTGCAGTTGGCCCGCACTCACGTTGGCCACCCGGCTGTGCTCGTGCAGCTGGATGTTGTGAGCCGCCAGCCGGGCGCGCATGAAGCGGCGTGCGCGTTTCGGGTAGCCCGCCAGCAGGGTGCCGCCGTCCACGAGGTGGAGTTCGGCGTCCAGGCCCCGGCGCTGCAGGGCAAAGGCAACGGCCAGCACCATTTCGGTGCCGCCAGCGCCCGCGCCCACCACGGCAATGCGCGCGTGCTGGCCCGGACGGAGTTGATCCAGTAGCTGGTTCCAGCGCTCGCGGAAGCTGCTTACGGGTTTGACCGGTACGGCATGGGTGCGCGCGCCGGGCACGGTATCGAGATCGGGGGTGGCGCCCAGATCCAGGCTGGCAAGATCATAGTCCAGAGCCGGGTTCTGCGCCAGGGTAAGCGTCTTGTTGTCCGGATCAATGTGGGTCACCCGGTCGCGGATCAGGCGCACATCCGCCCACTGGCAAAGCCGGGCGAGGTCGATGTGACTGTCCTCGACACTGTAATGACCGGCGACCCAGCCGGGCAGCATGCCCGAGTAGGGGGTGAGGGTGTCCGGGGAGATGAGCGTGATACGGGTATCCGGCACTGGCTTCATGGCGAGCATGCGTATGGCAATGGCGTGGCTGTGCCCGCCGCCCACCAGCATCAGATCCCGGCTTGCGGGCAACGTCATCATAGCGGGATCTCGCCTTCCAGATAGCACACGGCTTGGCCGCGCACGACAATGCGTTCGGGACCGTAGCGGCAGGATAGCCGGCCACCACGGGGCGAGATCTGGTGCAGCTCCAGTTGCTCGCGGCCCAGACGCTCGCGCCAGAAGGGCACCAGGGAACTGCAGGCGGAGCCGGTGACCGGGTCTTCGTCCACGCCCTGCGAGGGCGCGAAATAGCGGTAGACCGCGTCGGCGTCGTCGCCCGGTGCGGTCAGGGTGACGCCGAAGAGATCCAGGCCTTTGAGCGCTCGCATGTACGGCTCTACGGCCCGGACACTGGCCTCATGGTCCAGCACCACCAGGGTGTCCCGGGCTTCCAGCACGGCCCGAGCCTGTTCCAGACCCAGCGCCTCGAGCAGGCCCGGCCAGGGATCCACCGCCACCGGGGGCCAGCAGGGCAGGGCCATGCTGATGGTGTCGCCTTCGCGCATGACTTCCAGCGGCCCGCTGGCGGTGGTGAAGTGAATCCGGTTGTAGGGAAAGTCCAGCCGGTGAAAGAGCACCCAGGCGCTGGCCAGGGTGGCGTGGCCGCAGAGGTTTACTTCGTTGGTGGGCGTAAACCAGCGCAGGTGATAGTCCGCTTCGTTCGACGGCACCAGAAAGGCGGTTTCCGAGAGATTGTTCTCGGCGGCGATCTGCTGCAGCAGCGCGTCTTCCGGCCAGGCGTCCAGCGGCACGACGGCCGCCGGGTTGCCGTGGAAGAGTTGATCGGTAAAGGCGTCCACCTGGAAGAGTTTCATGGTTGTCCGTCAGTAAGCCGTGGTCGGCGTCTGAAGCCGCAGACGCCGGCGCAGTATACGCGAGAAGGCGTCCACGGCCAGGTTCAACATGACCGTGATGATAATCAGCACCAGGGCCTGGTCGAAACGGAATTCGGCGAAGCCGGAATCAATATAAAAGCCCAGGGTCGGGATGCCCAGCAGACCCAGCACGGCCGTTTCGCGCAGGATGATCTCGAAGCGGTAGAGCAGGAAGGCGAGAAAGTTGGGATAGACGCGCGGCAGGATTTCATAGCCGTAGCGCGTCAGCGCCTGGCTGTAGCCGCGCTGGGGACGGATGCCTTCGCTGAAGCGTCCGGTGAGATAGGCCACGATCACGCCCGTGTGCAGCGCCAGCGCCAGGATGCCCGGCAGCATGGACGGGCCCAGCACCACCAGGAGTACAAAGGCCAGCAGAAACTCGGGCGTGGTGCGCACCATGACCAGTGCCAGATGGGACAGAGCCCGACCCGGGCGTTGGCCGAAATGGGGCGAGGCCAAAGGGAACAGTGTCAGCGCCAGCACGCCCGTGAGCAGCAGCGCCGCGAAGGCCACCACCAGGGTATTCCAGATTCCGGGCAGCGCCTGTGCCGTGCCCAGTTCCGCCAGCCATGTCCCCAGCTCCGGCCAGCCGCCGCCGTCGCGCAGCGGCGCCGGCACAATATCCGAGGTAAAAAGCGCTGCAGCGCCCCGTCCGGCCACGAGGACACCGGCGGCGCCCAGAGCACGGCGGCCAGAAGATAGAGCGGCACCAGCCGGCGGTGGAGCCAGAAGCGCTGGGTGCCGATCAGGGCAAAGAAGATATAGAGCAGGGCTGCGCCCTGGCTGTAGCTGCCCTCGCGGAAGGCGGTTTCCATGTGAAAGCCCAGGGTGGGAAGCCCGATGAAGCCCAGTATGGCCGCGGCGCGCAGGGCGCATTCCAGTCGGTAGGCGCCATAGGCCCGGAACTGGCTCCAGACCAGCGGCAGGCGCGCGGCGAAAAAGGCACGGACCGGGCCCGTGCCGCCGGGCAGGGCATCCGCGGGGGCCGAGTCGGCCTCCTCCAGGAACTCGCCGAACACTTTGGCGAAGATGCCGGCATAGGGCAGACCGATGGCGAGCACGCCGGTCAGCGGCGACAGGCCCGTGATCTGGAGAAAGATCAAGCCCCAGAAGAGTTCGTGCACGGCGCGGATACTGGCGGCAAAGAGGCGTACACCCGGCCTGTGCCAGAGCAGCGCCAGCCCGAAGCCGGCGGCCGCGCCCAGGGCCACGCCCTGAAAGGCAAAGGCCAGGGTGGTGAGCAGGGCGTCGCCCAGTGCGTCCGTGGCGGTGAAATCCGGCGTGATCAGGCCCTGCGCCAGACGTTGCAGTTCCGCGCCGGGCGTGCCCCGGGTGATCGACAGATCCGCCAGCGCCCAGGCCGCCAGGCCGGCGAGCGCGAGCAGCAGGGTCGCCCGGCGCCAGTGTCCCGCCGTGGTCGTCACAGTGCTAATTGATAGAGACCGGTGAGATCCTGGCGGCTAAGTTGCCCGGACGGCGCGTCCAGCTGGACACCGCCCCGGGCGAGGCCGATGACCCGGTCGAAGCAGGTCAGCGCCTGCTCCTGATGGTGCAGCGCCACCACGGCCGTGTCGTGACGCGCCACGGCCAGGCGCAGCAGGCGGCCCGCCTGTTCCTCGTCCAGGCTGGATACGGGCTCGTCCGCCAGCAGAATGGGCCTTTCGCTGTACAGCGCCCGGCCCAGGGCGGTGCGCTGGGCCTGACCGCCGGACAGCCGGTCCACGCTCACCCGGAGCTTGTCCGCCAGGCCCAGCTCCTCGGCCAGTTCAGCCACGCGGCGGCGCTGGTGCGTGGTGGGCCGGATCAGATTGAGCAGATTGTAGAGCGTGGTATGACGCTCCAGCGCACCCATGTAGATGTTGTGGAAGACGCTGAGCGCGGGCACCAGGGCCGGGTTCTGGGGGCACCAGGCGCTGTCGCGCAGGGCCCGGGCGCGCAGCGCTTCCAGCAGAGTGGTCTTGCCCGCGCCCGAGGGCCCCAGCAGGGCCACCTTCTCGCCCGGCTCCAGATGTAGATGTAGCTCGGGCAGCACGGCCGTGGGGCCGCGCCAGAGGGTTTCGCCGCGAAACCGGAAGGCGCTCATTCGTCCAGCAAACCGATCTTGTAGGCTGTTCGCCGTATGGCGGCATAGTCGGAATTGGCGGCGGGCACGAACGCCGAACGCGGGAACGCCTGCAGAATCTCCTTATCGTCCAGGTTCAGCAGAATATCGCGCACCCGGGCGGTAAAGCCGGAGCCGAAGCGCTCGTCGGCGTCGCCACGCACCACCCAGTGGTAGTCCGGATAGGGCGGGGTTTTCCAGATCACCTTCACCCGGTCGGTATTCACGCGGTCTTTTTCCACGGCTGTTTGCCAGACCTTGAAGTTGACCGCGCCCACGTCATAGGCACCGCTGTCCACCAGGGCAATGGTGCGGCTGTGATCGCCGCTGAAGCCTACCCGTTCAAACACCTCCTCGGGCGCCTGGTCCAGATGTTCTCGGATATAGAACTCCGGCATGAGCCGGCCCGAGGTGGAGCCCTTGGACCCGAAGGTGAAGGTCTTGCCCGCTATGTCTTCGGGGAATTCGTCTCCGGGTTCCAGTCCCGCCTGCTCATGGGCGATGAAATAGGTGCGAAAGCGCTGGTCCTCGGCGCCCTGCGCGATGGCGCGGCTGTCGGGAACCAGGCGGCGTGCCTGCACGCCCGACAGACCGCCGAACCAGGCCATTTGCACCTCGTTGTTGCGGAAGGCGGTGACCGCGGCGGCATAGGACTTTACGGGCACATACTTCACCTCCGTGTTCAGGCGCTGCTCCAGATAGTCGGCCACCTTGCCGAAGCGGCTGACCAGCCGGGATTCGTCCTGGTCGGGAATAGCGGTAAAGGTGAAGGGCTGGCCCGCGGCGCCGGGCCCGGCGAGCAGCGCCAGCGTCGCGACAACGAGTCGTCCTGCACGCATGATCCAGTCCTTGATTAGCCGTTTGATCCAGTTTCCGGGGGCATGGCCGGTTCCGCGCTGCGGCGTTGCTCATCCCGCTCGCGCAGCCAGGCCCGGACCTCGTTGCGACGGCCCCGGAAGAGCACGGTGCCGCCGCGCTTTTGAAGCATGTAATCGTACATGGGGTCGTAGTAGTCCGTCAGCAGCGCCCGGATCCATTCCCGGTGGGCGTCCGGGTTGTTGCGGTCGTGCTGTTCGCCAAGGGCGTTTTCCAGCTCCGCGCGCAGGGCCTGATGGCGCGCGCCGCCGAGGCGCTTGCGGATGCGGTCCAGCGCGGCCAGCAGTTCCTCCCCCAGTTTCTGCTGTGCTTCGGCCTCGCCGAACCAGGCCTGGTATTCCTCCAGGGGATTGAGCACAAAGTCTTCCAGGGTCACCTGGATGCGGCTGTCGATGGGCTCGTCCACCTCGATCCGGGG
>CAYPKI010000046.1:0-7282 GCA_964411265.1 uncultured Alcanivorax sp.
TGACGTTCGCGGAAAGTCGCCACCTGAACGGACCAGCCGCTCGGCGACGCTTCGTTGGTCGAGGCACTGTTGCTAGCGTCCGACTTTTCATCCGACTTGGTCCGATCGGAGTCGCGCAGCGCCTCCCGCTCACCGGCAATCTGTTCCCGGGTTTGCTCGCGCCTGGCCTCGTCAACGGCAGGTTGAGAGTCCACAGAGGCCACTGGCGGCGGCTCCGGCGCTTCCATGTCCAGCGCCAGCCGCACCTGTTCCGGGCTGCGAAAGACAAAGGGTGCCAGCAAGGCTGCCAGCAAGAGGAGCAGGATAACGCCTACCCAGCGCTGCTTGTGCTGTCTGTCCATTCAAGCTTCCTTCCGCAACACCTTGAGTGCCGCCGCCACGGTGATAAAGGACCCCAGAACCACTACCCGGTCCCCCGGCGAGGCCGCTGCTTGTGCGGCTTCCACGGCCCTGTCCACCTCCGGGAACAACTCCGCTCGCGCCTGGTCCGGCAATACGGCCCGGATAGCCTCAGGTCCCGCGCCACGATAGCCCGGCAACCCGGCCAGATACCAGTAATCAACACCAGCAACAAAGCCTTCGAGGGCACGTTGCGCGGGTTTGTCCACTCTCATGGCCGCTACCACAAGAGTGCAGCCCGTCGGCGCCTCGGGCAGGGTCCGGCGAAAGCGCGTCAGCGCCTCCTCATTATGGCCCACATCCAGATACCACGCGACGCCGTCGGATTCGAGATATTGGGCTCGCCCGGGCCATTCCAATCCAGAGGCCTCCGTAACAGCACCCTGCGGCAAATCGACCCCGGCCAGCACCAGTGCCTGCACGGCCGTGGCGAGATTATCCCGGCCCAGCACCGCGGCTTCCGCGGGCGCACGCCCTGCCTCACCGTACGCATGCCAATACAGGTGGCCGTTATCCACACCAAAGTCCTCACCGGCGCGCCAGAGGGGAATACCCTGCTCGACGGTTCGCACGCCAATACTGGCCGGCATATCCGTTTCGCCGTAAATCAGGGGCCGACCGGGACGGGCAATACCCAGCTTTTCCAGGGCGATGGTCTCACGGTCCTGGCCGAGCCACTCGGTGTGATCCAGTCCCACAGAGGTGATGACGGCTACGTCGGCATCAGCGATATTGACAGCATCCAGACGTCCACCCAGGCCCACTTCCAAAAGCACCAGATCCACTCCGGCTCGGGCGAAAATGAGCAAGGATGCCAGGGTAGCGAATTCGAAGTAGGTCAGCGAAATTCCGTCCCGACCCGCGTCAATGGTCGCGAGAGCGTCCACCAGCAGCTCGTCCGATGCGTCCGCGCCATCTACCCGGATACGCTCGTTGAAGCGGAACAGATGCGGTGAGGTAAAAACGCCGGTACGACGGTTCTGGCCGCGCGCCAGTGCCTCCATCAAGGCCAGACAGGAGCCCTTGCCGTTGGTGCCGGCCACCGTAATCAGAGGCGGCGATACCGGAAGCAGGCCCAGATTTTGGGCCACAGCGCTTACGCGCTCCAGCCCGGGCTCCATGGCATGCGGATGAAGCTGCTCGATATAGGCAAGCCAGTCAGCCAGATTTCGGGACACGGGGCGAACCTGCTTCAGAGCGCTTCCGGCAAGGGCTGGTGCGTCAGCTGCGCCAGAAGCCGGTGCACGGTATCGCGCATATTGTGACGATGAATAATCATGTCTATGGCGCCATGTTCCAGCAGGAATTCCGACCGCTGGAAGCCGTCCGGCAGTTTTTGACGCACGGTCTGTTCAATCACGCGGGGACCCGCAAAACCAATGAGGGCATTGGGTTCGGCAATGTTCAGGTCGCCCAGCATGGCCAGAGACGCGGATACACCCCCATACACCGGATCCGTCATTACCGAGATATAGGGCAGTCCAGCTTCGCGCATCTTTTCCAGCGCCGCGCTCGTGCGCGCCATCTGCATGAGCGAGAACAGCGCCTCCTGCATGCGCGCACCGCCACTGGCCGAAAAGCACACCAGCGGGAGCTGTTGTTCCAGGCAGACATCCACGGCGCGCACAAACCGCTGCCCCACAACACTGCCCATGGAACCGCCCATGAAATTGAACTCAAAGGCGGTGGTAACCAGCGGCATTTCCTTGAGATTACCTTTCACGGCCACCAGAGCGTCGTTTTCGCCCGTGGATTCCTGCGCATTGGCGAGACGGTCCTTGTACTTCTTGGAATCGCGGAATTTTAAACGATCCACGGGCAACAGATCGGCCCCGATCTCGGTCTGCTCGCCTTCGTCGAGGAAGAGCGCCAGCCGGGTGCGCGCATCAATACGCAGATGGTGCTTGCATTTGGGGCAAACATCCATGTTGCGCTCAAGCTCGGGTCGGTAAAGTACGCCGTCACAGCGCGGGCACTTGCGCCAGAGCCCTTCGGGCACGTTGCTGCGCCGATTTTCCGCGGGCCGACGCACGGCGGGCAGAATCTTTTCCAACCAGTTACTGTGACTCATGAGTGATTCGGTTCCGTTGCCGGATATTCATCCATGGCGGAGCGCATAGCCGCCAAAGTGGCGCCCATCTTTGCCGAAACCTGCTCGGGCGCATGGCCGTATTCGCCGGCCAGCCGAACCAGGGCGCTGCCTACTACTACGCCGTCGGACACGTTGGCAATAGCCCGTGCCGATTCCGCATCCTTGATACCAAAGCCAACGCAGATGGGCAATTCGGTGGTTTTGCCAATTGTTTCCACCTGGCGGGCTACCGCCTCCGGATCCAGACTCGCCGAACCGGTCACGCCCTTGAGCGAGACATAGTAGACATAGCCGGAACCGGCGGAGGCAACCTGGTGCATGCGTTCAGCGCTGGTGGTGGGGGCAATGAGAAAAATCAGATCAAGCCCGCGCGCGTTCATCATGTCCCGGACGCCGTCCGCTTCCTCCGGGGGCAGATCCACCAACAATAGACCGTCGACTCCGGCTGCCACGCAGGCGTCGGCAAAGTGCTCGTAACCACGGGCCTCGACCGGATTCAGATACCCCATGAGCACTACCGGCGTTTCCGAATTATCGCGGCGAAAAGTGCGCACCATGTCCAGCACATTGTCGAGCACGACCCCCTGCGCAAGCGCGCGCTCGTGCGCCTGCTGAATCACCGGTCCGTCCGACATGGGGTCGGTAAAAGGCACACCCAGTTCAATAATATCCGCGCCATTGTCCACCAGCGCATGGAGCGCCGGGACCGTGGCCGAAGGTTGCGGATCTCCCGCGGTGACATAGGGGATCAGTGCTTTCCGGTTTTCCCCGGCCAGCCGCTCGAAAGTAGCCCCAATTCGACTCATGCTTCCCCTCTAGCAGGCTGTTGAACAAACCGTTGCCTACGCAGGCTTTCAGGCTGGTTCGCAATAAAAGCGCCATTTTGAAGGCGAGTGCCTACCCGTCGAAAAATGGCAACGACGACAGCGCGCCAGCCTGAAAGCCCCGCAGGACGCGACCTGAAGCGCGTATATGCTGCACTTTGGCGCTGGGAAAGGGAATTACCCTGTCTGTCGCAACAAAGTACGACAGCTGCACGCTTCAAGCCAAACTGAGTGCGCAAGGGGTTGTTCAACAGTTTGCTAGACATTCATGCCATCCAGCTGGGCGACCGTTTGAATATCCTTGTCACCCCGGCCCGACAGGTTGATCACCAGACTCTGCTGCCGCTCCATCCGCGGTGCCAGCCGGGCCGCATAGGCGAGCGCATGGGCCGTCTCCAGCGCCGGCATTATGCCTTCGTCCCGGGTGAGCGTGCGAAAAGCAGTCATGGCCTCGTCGTCCGTGACCGAAACATAGTGTACCCGGCCGCTATCCTTGAGCCAGGCGTGTTCCGGACCCACTCCGGGATAATCCAGGCCCGCGCTGATCGAGTGCGTCTCCCGGATCATGCCGTTTTCGTCCTCCATGAGGTAGGTGCGGTTACCGTGCAGCACACCCGCACTGCCCGCGCTCAGAGGCGCAGCATGCTCGTCCGTGTCCACACCCCGGCCGCCAGCCTCGACGCCGTACATGGCCACGCCTTCGTCCTCGAGAAATGGGTGAAAGAGACCGATGGCATTGGACCCGCCTCCTACACAGGCCACCAGGGCATCCGGCAATTGCCCGGTCATTTCCAGGGTCTGACGGCGCGATTCACGACCGATCACGGCCTGGAAATCGCGCACCAGCATGGGATAGGGATGCGGACCGGCTACGGTGCCAATGATGTAGAAGGTGTCATCCACATTGGTGACCCAATCCCGCATGGCCTCGTTCATCGCGTCCTTGAGCGTTCGCGAGCCGGAGTCGACGGGTGTGACTTCCGCGCCCAGCAGGCGCATGCGGTACACGTTGATCTTCTGCCGTTCAATGTCCGCCGAACCCATGTAGATCCGGCATTCCAGCCCCAGACGCGCGGCCACACTGGCCGTCGCCACACCGTGCTGGCCGGCCCCCGTTTCGGCGATCACCCGACGTTTGCCCATGTGCCGGGCCAGCAGTGCCTGGCCGATGGTGTTGTTCACCTTGTGGGCCCCGGTGTGCGTCAGGTCCTCGCGCTTGAGATAGATGCGCGCACCACCAAGTTGCTGGCTCCAACGCTCCGCCAGGTAGAGCGGCGTAGGCCGACCCACATAATGCGTGAGATCCTGAGCCAGTTCCGCCTGGAATTCGGGCTCCACCTTGAGGCGATTGTACATCTCGGTCAGTTCGTCCAGCGCCGCCATCAGGGTTTCGGAGACAAAACGACCCCCGTAGGCCCCGAAATGGCCACGCGCGTCCGGAAAGGCAGCAAAATCGATATTCTCAGTCACCCTGTACTCCTCGTATAAAATCCGCCATCGCGTCCGCCGACTTGCAGCCGCGCAGGGGATGTCCCTGGGCGTCCCGTTCTTCCACGCCACCGCTGACGTCCACGGCCCACGGCTGCGTCGCCGCCACTGCGGCACCCACATTGTCGGGCGTCAGCCCGCCCGCGAGAATCACCGGCAGGGCCAAATCCGAGGGCATGCGCTGCCAGTCGAAAGTCGCTCCCGTGCCGCCCGGCAAACCGGCCATCCAGGTGTCCACCAGGAGTCCGCGGGCCGCCGAAAATCGTTGCGCTTCGGCGTTAAGGTCAACTTCCGGATGCATCCGTATGGCCTTGTACCAGGGTCGTCCGAAGCGGGCACAGGCCTCCGGCGATTCCTCGCCATGAAACTGCAAACAATCCAGCGGTACCTGCTGTATCGTCGATTGGATATAATGCTCAGCGGCATCCACAAAGAGACCCACAGTCGTGACAAAGGGCGGCAGTGCCGCAGCAATTCGGACCGCCTGTTCCGGTGTCACATAGCGAGGACTACCCTCGTAAAAAACCAGGCCCACGGCATCCGCGCCCAACTGCGCGGCACGGCGTGCATCGTCTTCACGGGTAATGCCGCAAATCTTGATTCGGGTACGGGGCAAGCCAGACCTCCAGCACTATGCTGCGTGCCGGCTGAAATCGACAACCGATAGTCTATCAAATTCCATCCGGATTGGGATTATTATCGCCGTCACGCCCGTCGGCATGGGGTGAAGACGGGAATTCATCGGGCAACCCGAGCGGACCCAGCCGACCAACAGGCAAATCAAACTCAGGGGGATACCCGATCCGGACCAGATAAAGCCCCCAGGGCGGAGCCGTTACGCCGCCCACCCGGCGGTCGCGGGCGGCCAACACTTCGCCGGCCCAGGCCGGTTCACGCCGCCCGCTGCCGATGCTCATCAGGACGCCGGCGATATTGCGCACCATGTGCATCAGAAACGCATCCGCTCGCGCCTCCAGGACAAGCATAGGCCCCTGCTGATGCAACGCCAAATGCTCGAGGGTGCGCACGGGCGATTGCGCCTGACAATGCACGCTGCGATAGGCGGTAAAATCGTGTCGGCCGCGTAGATAGGTCAATGCCGCGCGCATCCGCTCAATATCCAGGCGCCGAGGATTCCACGTCACCTGATGGCGAAAAAGAGCCGGCCGCACCGGATCACTGCAAATGATGTAGCGATAGCTGCGCGAAACGGCCGAAAAGCGCGCGTGGAAGTCATCCCGCGCCCGCGTGGCCCAGCGCACCGCCACATCGTCGGGCAGGTTGGCGTTAGCCCCGAACACCCAGCTCTTGTTCTCGCGCCCGGCATCGGTATCGAAGTGGACGACCTGGCCGGTCGCGTGGACGCCGGCATCGGTTCGACCGGCACAGATGACGCGCACTTGCGTGTTGGCCACCCGCGACAGGGCCGCCTCCACTGCCCCCTGAACTGTCGCTACGCCGGGCTCCTGGCGTTGCCAGCCATGGTAATGGCTGCCGTCATACTCCACGCCCAGAGCAATGCGCATAAGGAGTCTCGAGAAAAGATCCGGATTCGGGGGTGGAAACCCTAAAAAAGGGACGACTCCAAGGATCGCCCCCGCGCTATCCAAACTTGACTATCAACCGACCTGGGCCAGCAACTCCCGCGCCTCGCCCTGCTGGCCTTCCGTTCCTTCAGCCAGCACTTCATTAAGGATATCCCGAGCTCCGTCATTGTCACCCATGTCGATATAAGCCTTGGCCAGATCCAGTTTGGTCGCGTTTTCATCCGAGTCGCCCAGGAAGTCAAAGTCGTCATCTTCACTGAGGAGATCATCCGCGCCCATGGCCTCCGGTTCAGCTTCAGACTCACCGCCAGCCGCCGTTTCCGAAGCGCTTTCGGCCGGAGCTTCCGAGGCCGGTTCCGGCGCCGGTTCAGCCGGTTCCTCGGAAGCAGACGCATCGGAGTCGGTGGTTGCCTCGGTGGTTGCCTCGGTGGCTTCGCCGGTGTCGCCGTCATCCAGATCAAGCTCGGCGAAATCATCGTCCGAACCGGAGGGTGCTTCAGCAGGCTCCTCCGGGGTGGTGTCCAACTCACCCAGAGCCGCATCCAGTTCGTCACCACCCGTTGATTCGCCCTCACCGGTGTCCAGATCGTCCAGCGACAAATCGAGCTCCTCCGCGGCCGGCTCGTCCGAGGTTTCGCTGAATTCGGCGCTGACGTTGTCTTCGTCGTCCAGGTTAAGGGTTGTTTCCGCATCGCCTCCGGATTCCGGCTCGAAGTCGAAGCTGTCATCGAGATCCAGAGCCGGCCCGGCTTCACTGGCCGCCTGTTCATCCGATCGTGCACCCGAGGAAGCGCTTTCATCCCCAGCGGCCGTTTCCGTACTCGCACTCTCGCCCTGCTCGCCTAGATCCAGCAGGTCCTCGTCACCCGAGTCCTCGCCGGTATCCAGATCATCCAGCGAGAATTCCAGATCCCCGATCTCATCGCTGCCCT
>CAYPKI010000046.1:7292-9282 GCA_964411265.1 uncultured Alcanivorax sp.
CGGATCCGACTTCAGCCGTATCCAGGGTCAGTTCCTCGTCGTTACCGCCGCCCGAGGACGGCTCGAAATCGATGGAATTATCTTCGCTTTTTTCGGTGCCCTCGGTGCCAAGATCCAACTCGAATTCGTCATCACCCGTATCGGCGCCGCCGCCGGTGCCCGCGTCCTCGTCCAGGGAAAGATCGAAGTCGCCGAATTCATCCAGCGATTCCAGTTCGTCGCCTTCCGGGGCGGATTCACCCGGTTCCGCGGCTGGCGTCGCCTGCTTGGCACCGCCACCCTCATCGAGATCGGTTGAAAGATCCATCTCGAGATCATCCAGCGAGGGCTCGTCTGCGCTAGCCCCTTCACTGCCCAGTTTGCTGCGCAGCGTGTCGATATGGCTATCCAGTTCCGGATCGGAGCCGGCCAGATTGGCCGCCTCTTTTTCGAAGCTGTCGCTGTCTTGCATTTCGGCCAGAATATCGAGCTGACGGAACTTCAGGTCCGTGCGCTCGGGCGCTTTGTCGATCTCACCCCGCAGGTAATCGACGGCCTGCTGATGACGCCCGTAGACCACATACAGGTCCGCTTCTTCAAGCGGGTCCTGGCCTTCACTCGCGGGCGCCTCAGGACCACTCTCTTCAAACGCACCCGAGCCGAATTCGTCATCATCGTCCATCAAACCGGCCGGCAGGAAGTCGTCGTCCGAGTCCGCCTCTACCGAATCCGCCTCCACCATGGTGCCCTCATCCAGACCCTGATCACTGCTGCGGCGCAACATCAGCACGGCGGCCACCACGAGCGCAATCAGGAGCACCAGGCCTACACCGATCAGCACCAGATTGCCCATGATGTAGTTGAGAATGCGTTCTACGAGAGACGGCTGTTGCCCGGGCTCCGTGCTTGCTGTGCCTTGCTGATCCGCGCGCTCCGCCGGGGCTGCCTCGGCAGCAGCCTCGTCTCCCTGGACCTCATCAGCACCTTCTGGTTGTTCCGCCTCGCCCGGTTGTTCGCCCGAGCCGGTAGTTTCTTGGCCACCAGTTTTGGCGTCGGCAGTCGGTTCACCTTCAGTGCTACCGGCCGCAGCCTGCTGGTCGGCGCCACCGCCAGGTGCAGTGTCACGGTCCGTTTGTTGTTCCCCGGTCGTGCCCGTGGCATCCGCGGTTGAGTCCGCGTCGGACCCTTGCACCGGTTCCATCAAATCGTCGGAGACGTCAACGCTGTCGCGCTCGCTCAGCTGCTTCAACTCGTCTTGAAGCTGTGCGATCTTTTGCTCGCGCAGTTGCAGCAGCTTTTCACTGGTGTCCACCTGCTCTTCCAGATCATCAAGCCGTGAGCTCAACTCCTCGTTTTCGCGCTCCAGCCGGTCAAGCTTTTCTTCGCGAATCGCCAGCTCGTTCTCCAGTTGCTGGCTGTCGGCCGAGCCCTCACCACCCGTGCCGCTGCCCTCGGACGAAGACTCACCGGACTCGGTCACGAGCTGCACCTCGCCCTCGCCCGTACCGCTACTTTCGCCCTCAGCGGGCGCGGAAGTCCCTTGAAGGGGAGCACTCTCGGCGTCTGTGCCCCGCGCGCGGATCATCTCGCGCCACTGGCGATTCTGGTTCGCGAGATCTTCCATGGCCTCGCGCGTGCTAATGGCGCGAACTTCCTCTGGCGTGGGGATACGCAGTACCGAGCCTTCACGCACCAGGTTGACATTGCCATCAATGAAGGCGTCCTGGTTCAGGCGCTTTAACGCGCTCAGCATCTGTTGGACAGACACACTACTATTCGGAGCATTATCAAGCGCCACCTGCCACATGGTGTCCCGTTGCTTGATCGTATAGGTCTTGCGGTCCTCAGGCTCGGGGGCCGTCGTAGCAGGGGCCTGAGACTCAGCTTCGCTGGCCGTAGGCTCGGCAGGTTCCCGCGGTTCTACCGGCCGACTCACCGACTCGTCGTCGCGGGTCGCCGTGTCCCGGGTCGCCGTCTGCTGCTGTTGCCCCGTCTGCGTATCCGCGGTGTC
>CAYPKI010000046.1:9344-12818 GCA_964411265.1 uncultured Alcanivorax sp.
GGCTCGGCGGATTGGGCCTGCTGTTGCTGTTGTTGCTGCTGCTCCTGGGTTGGTGGATCCAGCAACACGGTGAATTCACGCAGAACCCGGCCTGTAGGCCACAGCACTTCGCTCAGGAAATTGATGTAGGGTTCGCGAACAGGCTTGTCCGTGGTGATATGAAGAGTGCCGGTCTGCGCATCCTCGTCCAGCTCGACTTCGAAGTTGAGCCGCGAGTGAATTTGACTGCGCTGAGCCCCGGATCGTTGGTAATCCTCTTTGGAGGCCAGCGTCACCACGATTTCGTCCGGAGCCAACTCCCCCGTGTTGCTAAGCTTTACCCGCATGTCCAGCGGCTGGTTCAGATAGGAGTTCAGCTCGTAGTCCCCGACTCCGAGTGCCGCGGCGATCCCGGGCGCCAGCAGCGCCAGGGCCATAAAGCCTATTCCAGTTTTACGGAACATGGTTGAACCCTTTTTATTATGTTTCCCGCCGCGACCCACTGGCCAAGCGGCTCGTATCGGCGGGACAGACATTTCCCCATTGTATCGGCCGCTGCTCCTGATCTTGAGCCGGATTTGGAAGCAAAACCTAGAAACAGCATAACATAATGCCAATAAGTATCCATCACAGATAGTCTTTTATCAACAATTCCGCGATTTGTACAGCGTTGAGTGCCGCTCCCTTGCGTACGTTGTCCGCTACGACCCAGAAACTGATACCACAAGAATGGGAGATGTCACCCCGAAGCCGGCTGATGAAAACGTCGTCACTACCCACCGCTTCCGTGATCGCGGTGGCGTGACCACCCGGCACGGCCTCGTCAAAAACCCGCAACCCGGCCGTGCGCGCCAGTGCCTCGCGCACGGTTCCGGCATCAACGGCGTCACGGGTTTCGAGCTGAACTGACAGCCCCTCCCCGTAGAAGGTGGGCACGCGCACGAAGGTAGCGTTAACCGGCAGATTGGCATCACCCAGCAAACGCCGCGTCTCCAGAACCAGCGCCAGTTCGTCGCGCGTGTAGCCGTTATCGGCCACATCGCCGACCCGAGCATGGGTGTTAAACGCGATCTGCTTGCCGAAGTTCTCTACCCTGGCCTCGCGACCATTAAGCAGTTCGGCCGTCTGGCGCGCGAGCTCCTCCACACCGGCGCGGCCATCGGCAGAAACGGGCTGATAGGCGGAGACATTCACGCGCTCCAGCCCGGCCAGAGACGACACCGGCGCCAGCGCCAGCGCCAGCGCCACGGTGGCGCTCGCCGGCGAGGCAACGATGTTGCGCTCTCGGAATTCAGTCAGTGCCAGCGGGTTAAGCTCCGGCACCACCAGGGGTACGCGCTCGTCGAAGCGGAAACAAACGCTGGTGTCGATCACCACACAGCCGGCGTCGGCGGCGCGTGCCGCATGGGCGCGCGCCACCTCGCTATCCACGGCGAAGAAGGCCAGGTCCACCTGACTGAAATCAAAATTCTCCAGTGCGAAGGCCCGGGCACGCTCACCATTGAAGTAGACCGGCTCGGCGGAGGCTTCCTCGGAAGCGAGCACGAAAAAGACGCCCACCGGAAACTGGCGCTCTTCCAGCAGATCCACCAGGGTTTCGCCCACCAGGCCAGTCGCGCCGGCCAGGGCGACATTGAAGGCACGGCTCATGCTTGCTCCCGCAGAATGCCCAGGATGCGCCGCAGCGGTTCTGCTGCGCCCCACAGCAGCTGATCTCCGACGGTAAAGGCATTGAGAAATTCGTTGCCCATGTTGAGCTTGCGCAACCGGCCCACCGGCACCGTCATGCTGCCCGTCACCGCCGCCGGCGTGAGCCGGCCCAGCGTGGCTTCTTTCTCGTTGGGCACGACGCTGGCCCAGGCATTGGCCTCGTCGAGCAGGGACTCGATTTCATCGAGTGGCACATCCCGCTTGAGTTTGATGGTCATTGCCTGAGCGTGCGAGCGCATGGCCCCCACCCGAACACAGGTACCATCAATGGGCACGGGCGTTTCCCCACCCAGAATCTTGTTGCTTTCCGCCTGGGCCTTCCATTCTTCCTTGCTCTGGCCGTTATCCAGCTCCGCGTCGATCCAGGGCAAAAGGCTGCCCGCCAGCGGAAAGCCGAAATGTTTGATGGGCAGACCATCGCTCCGCATGGTCTCCGTCACGCGCCCGTCAATGTCGAGAATGGCGCTGGCCGGATCGGCGAGCTGCTCCGCCGCGCCGTCGTGGAGTTGCCCCATCTGGGCGATCAGCTCACGCATGTGCTGCGCGCCGGAGCCTGATGCCGCCTGGTAGGTCTGGGCATTGGCCCATTCCACCAGGCCTTCATTGAATAGACCACCCAGTCCCATGAGCATGAGACTGACGGTGCAGTTGCCGCCGATAAAATCTTTCTTGCCCGCATGCAGGGCTTCATCAATCACTTTGCGATTAACGGGGTCCAGAACGATAACGCTGTCGGGGTCCATGCGCCGGGCCGAGGCGGCATCGATCCAATAGCCCTGCCAGCCCATCTTACGCAGCTCATCATAAACGGCGTTGGTGTAATCCCCGCCCTGACAGGTCACGATCACATCCAGGCTTTTCAGCTCGTCAATGTCTTGCGCATCCTTGAGCTCGGGAATGTCCTTGCCCACATCCGGGCCCGCCTGGCCCACCTGAGAGGTGGAAAAGAACACGGGCTCGATGGAACGGAAATCGTCCTCGGCAAGCATGCGGTTCATGAGCACGGAACCCACCATGCCGCGCCAGCCGACAAAACCAACTCGTTTCATGATTTGCTTCTCCTGCGGTCGCGAACTCCGGGGCCGGGTTCAGCCCCCTCGCAAAAAGGACACCACCCGGTCACCCATCCCGGATGTCGACAGTGGTGTTTCATCGACACCGGCAATATCCGCCGTGCGCGCGCCCGAATCCAGCGCCGCCTCGACCGCCGATTCGATGGCTACGGCAATCCCGGGCTGATTCAGCGAATAGCGCATGCTCATGGCCAGCGACAGAATGGCCGCCAGCGGGTTGGCTACACCCTGGCCGGCAATATCCGGGGCGGACCCGTGGCAGGGCTCGTAGAGGCCACGACCCGATTGATCGAGTGACGCCGAGGGCAGCATGCCGATGGATCCGGTAAGCATGGCGGCTTCGTCCGAGAGGATATCGCCGAACAGATTCCCGGTGACCAGCACATCGAACTGCTGCGGATCGCGGACGAGTTGCATAGCCGCGTTGTCCACGTACATGTGGGTCAACTCCACTTCGGGATAATCCCGGGCAAGCTCGTTCATGATCTCACGCCAGAGTTCGGTGACTTCCAGCACATTGGCCTTGTCCACCGAGCACAGACGCTTGCCGCGTTTCATGGCCAGGTCAAAGGCCACGCGGCCGATGCGGCGCATCTCGGACTCCGAATAGACGTAGGTGTTGTGGCCCACGCGCTCGCCGTCACCTTCGTAGACGCCCCGCGGCTGGCCGAAATAAATACCGCCGGTAAGCTCGCGAACAATCAAAATGTCC
>CAYPKI010000046.1:12828-14614 GCA_964411265.1 uncultured Alcanivorax sp.
GGCTTGAGGCTGGACGCCCCCGCCAGCTGGGGAAACAACAAGGCGGGCCGAAGATTCGCGAAAAGCGCCAGCTCCGAGCGCAACCGCAGTAAACCCTGCTCGGGCCGCTTGTCGCGTTCCACGCCATCCCACTGCGGTCCACCGATGGAACCGAAGATAATGGCGTCGGCCGCTTGCGCCTGCTCCAGGGTTTCTGCGGGCAGCGGATCCCCGGTGGCATCATAGGCCGCGCCGCCCATCAAACCCCGGTCCAGCACGGGCTTCAGATCAAAGGCCGCATCGACGGACGCGAGCACTTTCTCGGCCTCATGAACAATCTCCGGGCCGATACCGTCCCCCGGCAAAACCAGTATACGGGGTGCCATTAAAAGTTGACTTCCTCAAGCACCTGATCCGGGTTCGCTGTATTCACGAGCTCAGCCCGATAATTCGTATCTTCCGTGTCCTTCCGAAACAGCCGCACCGAGTAGGTTTTGCCGCCATCGAAGTCGTGTTGCAAACCACCGAACCGCAGCGACCCGCCGGAGTCCGCATAGACCTGAATGCTGTGCTCGCCCGGGCTCAGACGGGCCTTGCTCTCACCCGCCATTTTACTGGTGCGCTCGCCGTCCACCTTGAACACACCCGAGTCGGTGCCCGTGTCACCACCCGGCGCCTGCCAGCTGTTCCCGGATTCCGCCGAGCCGTCTTCACTGATCTGATTATCGATGTCCACGACAGCCACCTTGGCATCCTGGTCGGGCGCATCATACATGGCCGTGCGGCCGGCACAGCCCGCAATCAGCGCAACCATAGCCAGCAGCAATACTAATTGTTTCATCGTCATGTCTCCTGTTGTATTGATTCTTCTTGTTCGTTGAGTGCGCCAAAAACCCAGGGCTCACGCTCGGCGCGCCGCTGCTCATAGGCGCGAATCGCATCCGCTTGCTCCAGGGTCAGTCCGATATCGTCAAGGCCATGCTCCAGACAATACTTGCGAAAGGTGTCCACTTCGAAGGCGATGGTGGTTCCTTGCGGCAACGTCAGGGTCTGGCTCGGCAGATCCACGGTGATCCAATGGCCTTCCTGGGCCTCCACCGCCCGAAACAGTTCATTCACGGTATCCTCGGCCAATACAATCGGCAAGAGTCCGTTCTTGAAGCAGTTATTGTAAAAGATATCGGCAAAACTGGGGGCAATAATCGCCCGGAACCCATAATCAACCAGCGCCCAGGGGGCGTGCTCACGACTGGAGCCACAACCAAAGTTCCGCCGGGTGAGCAGAATACTGGCACCCTCATAACGGGACTGATTAAGCACGAAATCCGGATTCAGCGGGCGCCGGCTGTGGTCCTGCCCCGGCTCCCCCTCATCCAGATAACGCCATGCATCAAAGAGGTTGGGCCCGAAGCCGGTGCGCTGTATGGACTTGAGAAACTGCTTGGGGATGATCTGGTCCGTATCCACATTGGACTTGTCCAGGGGCGCCACCAACCCGGTGTGTGTAGTAAAGGCTTCCATCAGTGCACCTCCTCGGTGACCGCTTCGTCCAGTTCGCGCACATCCACGAAATGCCCGGCTACAGCGGCCGCAGCGGCCATGGCGGGGCTCACCAGATGGGTGCGCCCGCCGGCGCCCTGGCGGCCCTCGAAATTACGGTTGGACGTGGACGCGCAGCGCTCGCCGGGACCCAGGCGGTCGGCATTCATGGCCAGACACATGGAGCAACCCGGTTCGCGCCATTCGAAGCCGGCCCGGGTAAAGATATGATCCAGCCCTTCCTGCTCCGCCTGGTATTTAACCAGCC
>CAYPKI010000047.1:0-491 GCA_964411265.1 uncultured Alcanivorax sp.
AAGGGCGGTGCACGTCTGGCCGGACTGGATAAGCTCGGCGAAATCAGCCACGAATTCGAGAATCTGCTCAATGAGCAGCAGCAACACCTTGAAACCCCGGACGAAGCCTTCTTTAATCAGCTCGATCAGTATCAGGAACAAATCGCCGGGCGCATGGCTACCCTGCGCGAAGTTGCTAATGCCGGTGCCGGCTCGACGGAGGCATCGCAGCAACCGGAACCCGCAACGCCGTCCCAACCCGCGACGCAGCAACAAGCACCCGCTGCACAGCAGGAAGAGTCCAATACTACCCAGACTGATGCTCGCGGCAAGCGCCAGAGCCAGGCGCAGCCCCAGGAAATGGTACGTCTGCCGGCGGACGTGCTCGAATCGCTGGTGAACCTGGCGGGCGAGACCAGTATCAACCGCGGCCGGGTGGAGCAGGGCATCAGCGAGTTCGGCCTCCAGGTCGAGGAAATGGGCAGCACGGTTCAGCGTCTCTATGATCAACT
>CAYPKI010000047.1:502-3085 GCA_964411265.1 uncultured Alcanivorax sp.
GCCGGCTGGACGCCGAAACCGAGGCCCAGATCAAGGCGAACCACAAACAGGAAGTGGACGCGGGCGAACGCGAAGAGGGCTTCGATCCGCTCGAGATGGACGAGTACTCCGAACTCAACCAGATCACCAAGCAGCTGTCGGAATCCGCTTCGGACCTGCTCGATTTGAAACAGACGCTGCTGGACAAGACGCGCGACACGGAAACGCTGCTACTGCAACAGGCGCGGATTAATACCGAGCTGCAGGAAAAACTCATGCAGACGCGGATGGTGCCCTTCTCGCGCCTGGTTCCGCGCCTGCGCCGGATTGTGCGTCAGGCCTCGGGCGAGGTGGGTAAGCGTGTCAGTTTTGAAGTGATCAACCCGGAAGGGGAGATGGACCGCACCTTGCTGGAACGCGCGGTGGCGCCGCTGGAACACATGCTGCGCAATGCCGTGGACCATGGTGTCGAAACGCCGGAAGAACGCCGACAGGCGGGCAAGGATGAAACCGGGCAGGTCTGGCTGGAACTCAGCCAGGAGGCCGGTGAGGTCATGCTGGTGCTGCGTGACGATGGCAAGGGCATTGATACGAATATGGTGCGCAACAAGGCCATCGAGCGCGGTCTCATGGACCCCAATGCGCAGCTCACCGATCAGGAAATTCAGCAGTTCATCTTCGATGCCGGCTTTTCCACGGCCAACCAGGTCACTCAGCTCTCGGGACGGGGCGTGGGCATGGATGTAGTTGCTTCCGAGATCAAGCAGATGGGCGGCTCGGTGAGCATTGACTCCGTCAAGGGGGAAGGTACGCGCTTTGTCGTGCGGCTGCCCTTCACCCTGGCCATGAACCGTGCGCTCATGGTGTCCGTGGGCGAAGACGCCTATGCCCTTCCGCTTAACCAGATCGAGGGTGTTGTTCGCATCAGCCCCTACGAGCTGGAAGAGTACCTGGGCGAGGATGGCGCGCCCTATCATTACGCCGGGCAGTCCTATGATCTGGAGTATCTGGGCACTTATGTGCATGACACCCCGGGCCATCGTTTCCATAACCAGACCCTGCCGCTGCCGCTGCTGCTGATCCGGAGCGCGGAGCATTCCGTGGCACTGCTGGTGGACAGTCTGATCGGCTCACGCGAGGTGGTGGTCAAATCCGTGGGCCCGCAACTGTCCACGGTGGGCGGCATCAACGGCGCCACCATTCTGGGCGACGGCTCCGTGGTGATCATTCTGGATATCTATTCGCTCATTCGCGCATCCCAGCTGCAGCGTCAGCACGAGGCCGTACACCAGCAGGAGAGCTTCGGGCTCACCGATGAAGTCACAGAAGTCCCGGCGGAGGCGGAAGCCGAAGCGGGCGATAGGGGCGAAGCCGAGGCTGCGGAAGAAGCCGAAGCCGCTGCAACGCCCATGGTCATGGTGGTGGACGATTCCGTGACCGTGCGCAAGGTGACGGGCCGTACGCTGGAGCGCACCGGCTACGAAGTGGTCACCGCGAAGGACGGTATGGACGCGGTGAGCAGGCTGGAGGAATACCTGCCCTCGCTGGTGGTGCTCGATATTGAAATGCCGCGCATGGACGGCTTCGAGGTGGCTTCGCACATGCGCCGCAGTGAACGCCTGGGGCAAGTGCCCATCATCATGGTGACTTCGCGTACCGGCGAGAAACACCGTGAGCGCGCCTTCGATATCGGCGTCAACGCCTATATGGGCAAACCTTTCCAGGAAGGCGAACTGCTCAACACCATCAGTGAACTCACCGGAACGAAGCGCGAAGCCGAGGATTCATGACCACCGCCGGCCCGTGCATCGGCATCATCGCGGATAGTTCGTTGCAGGGCCATCTGCTTACCCAGGCCGTCCGGGCCCAGGGCTTCCTGGTGGCGGTCAATACCGACCCGAAGAATCTGGACACGGTGTGGCTGGATTCGGAGGACCTCGATCTGTGGATGGTGGATCTCACCTCCGAAGACCGCTGGCAGCACTTCCTCGACGACCTGCTTGAAAACGCCGCCGCTCCCATTCTGTTTTGCGACGGCCAGGCCCCTGACCGCGCAGCTCCGGAATATCCGCGCTGGGAACGGCGGCTGCTGGACAAGATGCTCGATTACGTGGAACGGCCGCGCATGGACGAGCCCCTGGAAGACCTGGAAACCTATACGCCGCCCGGTGCCATTGTCTCGCCCAGCGAGTTTCGTGCCTTGCCGAGGGGCGAGGCTCCGCCGGAACGGGTCTGGGTGCTGGGCGCCTCGCTGGGCGGGCCCGTTGCGGTCAAGGCCTTCCTCGACTGTCTGCCGCCCGAGCTGCCCGTGGCCTTCGTGCTCGCCCAGCACATCGATTCCGGTTTTCTGGAAACCCTGACGCGAGTGCTGGTTCGGGACAACGACTTTCAGTGTCGTGTCGGTTATGACGGTGAGCGTCTCGCCCATGGCCGTGTGGTCATTGCGCCGGTGGAATACGAAATCGCGTTCAGCGCCGACGGCCGGATCCAGTCCACGGCGCAGGCCTGGGAAGGGCCCTATGCGCCGTCCATTGACCAGGTGATCAATAATACCGCGAACCGGTTTGAGGCCGGGGGTGGCGCCATCCTGTTCTCCGGCATGGG
>CAYPKI010000047.1:3196-8187 GCA_964411265.1 uncultured Alcanivorax sp.
CCGCGCGCGAGACCGGTTGTGTATCCTTCAACGGCACGCCGGACGAACTGGCGCGGGAACTCGTAGAACAGGTGCGGCGCGAAGTGTCGGGCGAAAGTGCCCTGGCGGCGTCTGTGGATACCTCGTCGGTACCGGGTGTCGAATAGCGACTTTTCAGCCTTGCGGGAGAGCTAGTTATGGCAGAGCAGGAACAACCCGATCAGGTGACCAGCCTGCTGGTGCCCACCCAGGGCCGTCCCTGGCTGATCCCCAACATCCTGGTGGCCGAGGTGATCGGGCTGCGTCAGCCCGAGCGCAGCGGCAGCAACGGGCCCAACTGGTTGCTGGGCTGGCTCACCTGGCGGGACCTGGAGGTGCCACTGATTTCCTTCGAGGCCATGAACGAGGCGGGCCAGCCCCAGATCGGTCAGGATGCGCGGATTGTGGTACTCAACACGATCACCGGCAAAAACCGCTTCTACGCCATGGTGATCCAGGATATTCCGCGTTCTGTCAAAGTGGAAAGCGAGGACCTGGTCGAGGAGCCGGTCGATACCGGACCTGTGGAGGCTGTGTCTGTGCAGGTGGGAGGTGATCTGGCCGTTATGCCTGATCTTGATGCTATTGAAGAGCAGGTGGCTGAACTGGCTGCACCATGAACGTGGACCGCGAGCGCCTGGCGGGACTGGCGGACCGGCCCCACCGCAAGGCGCCGCGGTTCCGGAATCCGCGCGCATTACCCCATCACGGGTTGCGTGAGTCTTTGCGCTGGCAGTGGCAAAGCCCGGGTATGCCGCCGCCCCGACGTTTCCCTTTGCAAGAGCCCGACCCCGAAATTCTGCACCGCGTCGGCGAGCAGGCCCGCTTGACCTGAATCCGGCACGCCAGCGGTCTCTTTCAATATCAGGGCTGGAATCTGCTTACGGATCCGGTGCTGGCCCGGCGCTGTTCGCCGGTGTCGTTTCTGGGTCCGAAGAGAGGAACGCCGCCGGGGCTGGGCGGCTGGTTCCGCCGGCTGGGCATAAACAATCTGGTGGAAATCGACTGGTGGCAATCCGACGAGCGCAGCGCGCCGGAAACCTTCTGCTGCCCGCGCAACATTCCAGCGGCCGAAGCGCGGGGGACGGCAACCGCAGTCTCTGGTGCGGCTGGCGGGTTCACCTTACCAACTTCAGTCTCTCTTTCGCCGGTGATACCGGCTATGGGCCGTTTTCGCCGAAATGGGCGCGGTGTTCGGCGCCAGGGGTCTGGCACTGATCCCCATTGGCGCCTATGAACCCCGCTGGTTCATGGGCCGGTGCATGTAGAGCCCGACGAAGCGGGGCGGATTCATCTGGATGGTCGCGCCCGGTAATCCGTGGGTATTCACTGGGATACCTTCGCATTGACCAACGAAACCCTGGAGGAGCCGCTTCGACGCTTGCAAAAGGTACTGGTGTCGCGGAAGATTCCGCCCTCGCAATTCCGGCTTCCGGCCCATGGAGAAATGCTGACGCTGGAGAAGGCCTTATGAAACGGGGAACCCTGCTCGCCGGCCTCATGCGCGTACTGGGGCGATTGCCGCTCACCTGGATGACCGCGCTGGGGGCTGCCCTGGGCTGGCTACTGGCCGTGGCGCCGCTGCGCGTCGCCAGTGCCCGGCGCCTGGTACTGATCAATCTGCTTGTCTGTTATCCGGAACTGTCCTGGCGCGAATGCAACCGCCTGGCGCGGCGCAGTTTGATGGAAACCGGGCGCACCATGGCGGAATTCATCACGATCTGGGCTCAGCCGGTGCAGCGGTCGCTGGCGCGCATCAGCCATGTTCGGGGCCTGGACCAGCTTCGTGCGGCCATGGCGTCGCCCCGTCCGGTGTTATTATTGTCGCTTCATCTGTCCAGTTGGGAACTGGTGAATTTGTTGCTGGGCCGTCAGGGGCCGGCCGTGGTGATGTACAAGCCGGACAACAATCCGGAGCTGACGGAGCTGGTGCGTCGGGGCCGCGAGCGCACCGGGTGCCGGCTGGTGCCGGCGACCAACTCCGGTGTCAAAGTGGCGCTCGAGACCATGCGCGCGGGCGGCACGGTGGCCATTCTCGCCGATCATCATGCCACCGGGGCGAACAACCCCTTCACGCCCTTTTTCGGGCATCCCGTACGAACCCCGGGCCTGATCAGCAAGCTGGTGCTGCGTCATCGACCGCATGTGTTTTTCACCAGCTGCTATCGTCACAACGGGCCCCGGGATGTCCATGTCATCTTTGAACAGGGGCCCGAGGTTGAACAGGGCGACACGGACGAGGCAGTGCTCACGGCCATGAACAAAGGACTGGAAACCAGCATCAACCGGGCACCGGCACAGTATCACTGGCCCTACAAGCGATTCCGGGAAAGTCCGTACGGCCCGCGCCAGTGGTACCGGTATTCGTGGTTGACCCTGGCGGAGGCGCGGCGCAATGACGATCGTGCTCATCTGGGTCTGGTTTCACCAGGCGCCGGCAAGACTGTAGAGGGCGGCCAGTAACGCCACGGGCGCAGTTTCCGCGCGCACTATCCGTTCGCCTAATGCCAGCCGGTCGAAGCCGGCATTGTAACAGGCGCGAACTTCCACCTCGTTGAGTCCGCCCTCGGGGCCTGTGATCAGGGCCACCGAGGTGGCGGCGCGCAGCTCTTGCAGCTTGGGCGCATCGCCGGCAGCGTCCGCGATCAGGCCCATATCCGCGTTAGCCTTTGCGAGGAAGTCGTCGAGGCTGCATGGACCCTGTAGCGCGGGCAGTCGGTTAAGGCCGCACTGTTCACACGCGCTGATCAGGACACCGCGCCAGTGATCCTGTTTTTTCGCCATGCGCTGCTCATCCAGCCGTACTTCATTGCGCTGAAAGCGCAGCAACGACACCGAGGCGGCACCCAGTTCCGCCGCCTTTTGCAACGCATAGTCCATGCGCTCACCCTTGATCAGTGGTAGCGCCAGATGTACGGCCATTCCGGGAGCGCGCTCGACATTGTCGAAGGCCAGCGGGCGAATCGTCACTGCCTTCTTGTGCACGGATTCAATTACCGCCGACCATTCGCCACCCTGGCCATTGAACACCACGACCTCGTCGCCCGCGTCCATGCGCAGCACCCGGGCAATATGATGGCTGGGCCCGGCCCCGAGTTCACAGGCTGTATTCGTCTGAAAGGCCTGGTTGTCGTAGAAACGGCGGCTCATGGCAGCATCGGAACAATAGCGAAGGCTGGAATCATCTCCGGGTGGCCTTGTTAATGCCTTCCCAGGCCACTTGCGCCAGGTGGTCGATCTGCTCCGGTGTGATCACATAGGGCGGCATGAAGTAGGTGATATTGCCCAGGGGCCGCAAAAGCGCCTCGCGGGTGAGCGCATGCTCGTACACATACATGCCCTTGCGCTCAGTGAAATCATAGGGCTCCATGCGCTCCTTGTCCCGGACCATCTCGATCGCCGCGATCATGCCCGTCTGGCGTACATCGCCCACATGGGGATGTTCGTGAAAGGGCTCCAGCGCCTTTTCCATGTGCGCGCTCAGCTCGCGGTTGTTCTCGATGACATTGTCTTCCGCAAAGAGGTCCAGGGTCGCCAGTGCGGCGGCGCAACAAAGCGGATTGCCCGTGTAGCTGTGCGAATGCAAGAAAGCCGTGAGGTTCTCGTGGTCATCGTAAAAGGCTTCATAGACCTCCTCTGTCGTCAGTACCGCCGAGAGCGGCAGGTAACCAGCGGTCAGCCCTTTTGATAACGCCAGGAAATCCGGGGCAATGCCTGCTTGTTCACAGGCAAAGAGCGTGCCCGTGCGGCCAAAGCCCACCGCGATCTCGTCAGCGATCAGATGAACATTGTAGTAATCACAGGCCTCGCGCAGCATGGTCAGATAGACCGGGTGATACATGCGCATGCCCCCGGCGCACTGGACCAGGGGCTCCACCGTCACCGCCGCAATTTCTTCGTGATGCCGGGCCAGGATCTCCTTCATGTGCACGAACTGGCGCCGGGAATATTCTTCCCAGGATTCACCGCGTTCTCGGTGGAAGCAGTCCGGGCTGGGTGCCGTGTATACATCCATGAGCAGCGGCGCATAGGTCTTCTTGAAAAGATCGACGCCACCCACGGCCAGGGCACCGAGGGTTTCGCCGTGATAGCTGTTGCTCAGGGTGACAAACCGGGTCTTGTGGGTCTTGCCCAGGTTGCGCCAGTAGTGGAAGCTCATCTTGAGCGCGATTTCCATGGCCGAGGAGCCATTGTCGGCATAGAAGACCCGGCTCAGCCCCGGCGGCGTAACATTGACCAGTTTTTCGGATAGTTCAATTACGGGTTCCTGGGTGCAGCCGGCGAGAATCACGTGTTCGAGCTTGTCTACCTGATCCTTGATGCGGTTATTGATACGCTGATTAGAGTGGCCGAACAGGTTCACCCACCAGGAGCTGATGGCGTCAATATAGCGGTGGCCGTCAAAGTCATAGAGCCAGACACCTTCAGCGCTTTGCACCGGGAGCATGGGCCAGGTTTCGAAATCCTTCATCTGGGTGCAGGGATGCCAGAAAACCTTGCGATCGCGCTCGATGATATCTGCGTTGGTGGTCATGGGTGCCTCCGGTGATGCGCCACTGTCGGGCAATCATAAGGGCTCGGTCACCCCTGCTCCAAGTGCGGCGCGTGTAACATGAGTCTTTCAGCGATATCAGAAATAACCGAAAACTGTTTTGAGGGCATGAGATGACAGGTTCAGGACGCAGGGTCGCCGCCCTGACCTCGGCCTTGTTGGGCGCTACAGTCATGATGCAATCGGCCCGGGGCGTGGAGCCGGGCGAAGAGGCGCCGGGGTTTACGCTGCCCCGTTTGATGGACGCGGGCAAAGTCGAGTTGGAGAACTATCGCGGCACAGTGCTGCTCGTCGACTTCTGGGCTTCCTGGTGCCCGCCTTGCCGGGCGTCACTGCCTGCCTACGACGAGCTTCGCGAGGACATGCGCGCAGAATACGGCAACGACGCCTTTGAGGTAATCGCCATTAACCTCGATCTCGA
>CAYPKI010000047.1:8197-11094 GCA_964411265.1 uncultured Alcanivorax sp.
CCGGGATGCCGTGGACTTTCTGGAGACGCAATATCAGCCCGATTATCCGCTTTTGCGGGAAACCGGTTATAAAACTCAGCGCGAGTATGACCTGATGGGAATGCCTACGGCCTTCCTCGTCGACCACCGGGGACGAATCACGCACTCCTGGCAGGGTTTTTCGCCGCAGTATAAAACGGAACTTGAAAAGCGTATTGAAAAGCTGATTCGCGCGCGTGGCAATGAGGGCGAGGCGGGTGACGAATGAGGGGGTGCGGCCCTGGGGGCGCGTACACCCTCGTCCGGTGCTTACAAATTCAGCTTGTTCAGAACCCGCAGGCTAGTGGATTGGTTCAGCCTGTAGATGAATGCCCGCAGCACCCATGCCCAGTAGCTGTTCGCCGATGCGCGAAACCCAATCCGTGCCGAAATCCTGCAGCGATTCCGCGTCGTCCTTGAGCTCTTCCGTCTTGCTGGGTCGAACGCCCGGCCCGGGATCACGCGACCCCCGAGGCCGTTGCGCCGGGCGGGGCTCGCTCACATGAGCCAGCCCCGCCCCGCAGGGTTCGACCTACAAGTTCGAAACCGGATCAGTACTTGTAGGAATCCGGCTTGAACGGGCCGTTCGGATTGACACCGATGTACTCGGCCTGATCCTTGGTCATCCTGGTGACCTGACCGCCGAAGCCTTCGACCATGTACTGGGCGACTTCCTCGTCCAGGTGCTTGGGCAGAACATCGACGCTCATCATCTTCTTCTTGGTCGCTTCGTCCTGCATGGCGAAGGCCTGCTTGAACAGGTGCATCTGCGCCAGTACCTGGTTGGAGAAGGACCCGTCCATGATGCGGCTGGGGTGACCCGTGGCGTTGCCCAGATTCACGAGGCGGCCTTCGGCCAGCAGCAACAGGAAATCACCCTTGCTCTTGTCGCGCCACACCTTGTGCACCTGCGGCTTGACTTCGTCGAACTCCCAAGTTTCTTTCATGTAGGTGGTGTCGATTTCGTTATCGAAGTGACCGATGTTGCACACGATCGCACCCGACTTCAGCGCGGCGAGCATGTGACGGTCGCAGACGTCATAGTTGCCGGTGGCGGTCACGACCAGGTCAATCTTGCCCAGCAGCTGCTTGTCGACGCTGTCGGCGTTGCCGGTGTTATCGCCGTTGATGTAGGGGCTGACCACTTCGTAGCCGTCCATGCAGGCCTGCATGGCGCAGATGGGATCGGACTCGCTGATCTTCACGATCATGCCTTCCTGCTTGAGCGACTGCGCGGAGCCTTTGCCGACGTCGCCATAGCCGATCACCAGTGCCTTCTTGCCCGTCATGAGATGGTCGGTGGCACGCTTGATGGAGTCGTTGAGCGAGTGCTGGCAGCCATACTTGTTGTCGTTCTTGGACTTGGTCACGGAGTCGTTCACGTTGATCGCCGGAACCTTCAGTGAACCGTCCGCCAGCATTTCGTAGAGACGATGCACGCCGGTGGTGGTTTCTTCGGTGACGCCGTGGATGTGTGCCAGCATCTCGGGATAGTTCTGGTGAATATAGTCGGTGAGGTCACCGCCGTCGTCCAGAATCATGTTGGCATCCCAGAGGTTGCCGTCCGGGGCGCGACAGGTCTGCTCGATGCACCATACATATTCTTCTTCCGTCTCGCCCTTCCACGCGTAGACCGGAACACCGACCGCGGCCATGGCCGCCGCTGCGTGATCCTGGGTGGAGAAGATGTTGCACGAAGACCAGCGGACCTCGGCGCCCAGCGCCTTCAGGGTCTCGATAAGCACGGCGGTCTGAATGGTCATGTGGATGCAGCCAATGATCTTCGCACCCTTGAGGGGCTGTTCCTTGGCGTACTTCTCACGGCAGGCCATCAGCGCCGGCATTTCGGTCTCGGCAATCTCTAGCTCCGCGCGGCCCCATTCGGCCAGCGAAATATCCGCTACTTTGTAATCTTCACTCATGCTCTACTCCTGATGGATTGAACGTTCGACTCGAGGTCGGACGTTGTCCGATGACTGGGCACGGCCTCGCGGGCCGTGTTGTTCGTATGTACCGCCGTCCCGTCGCCCGCGAAACCGCGAGCATGAACAGCGATGGTTTCGTGGAGCCGGCGATACCGGCCCAATGGACCGGTACCCCATACTCAAGCGCGTCAGCCCTGATGGGCGTCGGCGTTACTTGACGGCGCCCTTGAGCTCTTCGGTCTTGTCGGTGTTTTCCCAGGGGAACTCTTCCCGACCAAAGTGACCATAGGCCGCGGTGGGCGTATAGATCGGACGGCGCAGGTCCAGCATCTCGATAATGCCGCGCGGACGCAGATCAAAGATCTCGCGGATGGCCTTGGAGAGCTTGCTGTCGTCCACCGTGCCGGTGCCGAAGGTGTACACCGAAACCGATGTGGGTTCGGCGACGCCAATGGCATAGCTGAGCTGGATTTCGCACTTGTCGGCCAGGCCCGCGGCAACCACATTCTTGGCGACATAGCGCGCAGCATAGGCAGCGGAACGGTCCACCTTGGTGGGGTCCTTGCCCGAGAAGGCGCCGCCGCCGTGGCGCGCCATACCGCCATAGGTGTCGACAATGATCTTCCGGCCGGTCAGGCCGCAGTCACCCAGCGGACCACCGGTGATGAACTGACCCGTGGGGTTGATGTGGTAGAGCGTGTCCTGGTGGAGCCATTCGCTGGGCAGTACCGGCTTGATGACTTCTTCCATTATCGCTTCATGAAGATCTTTCTGGGCGATCTCCGGGGAATGCTGCGTTGACAGCACAACCGCATCGCACGCTTTCACCGTATCGCCCTCGTAGCGGAAGCTGACCTGGCTCTTGGCGTCGGGACGCAGCCAGTCGAGCTTGCCGTTTTGCAGCAGCTCGGCCTGCTTTTCCACCAGGCGGTGCGAGTAGTGAATGGGCGCGGG
>CAYPKI010000047.1:11104-14510 GCA_964411265.1 uncultured Alcanivorax sp.
ATGAGCGCATCGGTTTCATTGGTCGCATAACCGAACATCAGGCCCTGATCGCCGGCGCCCAGCTCTTTGTTTTCTTCCTTGCGCTCGTCCACGCCCTGGGCAATATCGGTCGACTGCTTGCCGATGGCGTTCAGGAAGGCACAGGTTTCACCGTCGAAGCCCATGTCGCTGGAGGTATAGCCAATCTGCTTGATCGTCTCGCGGACGATTTCGTCCAGTTCCAGCCGGTTATTGGTCTTGACCTCACCGGCTACCAAAGCCATGCCGGTTTTCAGAACGGTCTCCACGGCCACCCGCGCACCCGGATCCTCGGATAGGATGGTGTCGAGGACTGCGTCGGATACCTTGTCGGACATCTTGTCCGGGTGGCCCGCAGTCACGGACTCGGAAGTAAAAAGGGTGTAATCGCTACTCATATTGAAAAGTACTCCTTCTCCTGTGAATCAGGTGCGCAGCCGATAGCTGCGTACCTGGACTTGAAAACCATTGCGTTGCCCCTGGAACTGCGCGGCGATGGCTTCCAGCCCGGCGCGTTGCGCCCAGGCATGGAGGTCCTCGCTGTCAAAACCCAGCCACAGGTCGCCGCAGGATTCCTGCGCCCAGGCCTGGTCGTGACGACACAGCTCCGTGATCAGCAACACTCCTCCGGGCCGCAGCAGGGACGCCGCGCGTCCGAACGAATCGGCCGGCGCCGGCAAGTGATGCAACACCATGTTCAGCACAATGGCGTCGAACCACCCGCTCGGTACTTGCTCCGGCCAGTCACCCGTTACCAGCCGGACATTGTCCAGCTGGCCGACAGCCGCTGCTTGCCGGGCCCGATCCAGCATGGCCGGGCTGTTATCCAGTCCGGTTACCTGCCCAAAGCGCCACGACAATGCCGGCAGGAAACGCCCTTCGCCGGGCCCCGCCTCCAGGGCGGCGTCACCACCGTCGGGCAGTGCCTGATCCAGCAGCGAACAGGCCAGCTCACCGTATTGCTCGTGGCTGGCGATCAGTTCCTGACGCTCATCCAGACGTGCCACATGCCGCGCAAAAAAGGCTCGACCGCGCTCGGCCCGGCGAGCCTCCACTGCCGCCATGCGCTCCTGCAGCGCCTCTTCCAGCCCCAGGCTGTCCACGGCGTCGAAGACGGTCTGCTGCGGCGTGCCGATCATGGCATCCCGGGCCGGCAGCTGGCGGCGGTAGAACACCGAGTTGCCTTCGCGCCGGGTCGTAACCAGCCCGGCGTTCGCCAGCACCTTGAGGTGGTGGCTCATGCCCGACTGGCGCATGCCGAAAATCTCGCACAGCTCGCGCACGTCAAAACTCTTGTCGCTGAGCACCCGCAGGATGTCCAGCCGCAGCGTATCCCCGGCAGCTTTGAACAGCGTCGTCAGTTGTTCGCGCGGCTCGGCCCGGCTATGACTATCAATGGCGGTCAGCGACATGGCGGCGAAGTCTAGACGAATTCCGGCCGACCATCAAAAAAAATTGATATAGATGGTCCTGAAAACGCCCGGAGCTCCCGTCACATGCGGCATTTGCCCGATTTGCGGCTCTGTAGGACAATGCCGCAGCTCGGGAACCTCGGAGCGAGCGCTGCGCGGGAATTGTTACGTTCTAAACCGTTTAAAAATCAGTGACTTGGCGTATAAGCTGCCTTGCAGTTGACGGTTGAGACACGAGGCGGGGTTTGCACCTAACCTTTCGGGCCATACTTGTTTGGCCCGACTCTGCGTTGTGCCTCAGATCCGTACAGGCAGCAGGGTGGTGTCAGCGCGCCTTGATCCAGGCGAAAAGGCGCGATGGCGTCCCCGCTGTGCTTGCCCCGAGGCCCCAGTTTTTCGCCCGGACACTACGCTCCGGGTGCTACGTCGACGATCCATTACGCAGGAGCCACGCATGTCCGCAGCCGGTCCCGATGCGCGCGAACTCGCCAACGCCATCCGGGCGTTGAGCATGGATGCCGTGGAAAAGGCCCAGTCGGGCCATCCCGGTGCCCCCATGGGCATGGCCGATATTGCCGAAGTGCTCTGGCGCGGGTATATGCGCCATAACCCGGCCAATCCGGACTGGCCCGACCGGGACCGGTTCGTGCTGTCCAATGGGCATGGGTCCATGTTGCTGTACAGCCTGCTCCATCTTACCGGCTATGACGTCCCCATGGAGCAGCTCAAGCAGTTCCGCCAGGTGGGCTCGCTCACCGCCGGCCATCCGGAATACGGCGATCTGCCGGGCATCGAGACCACCACCGGCCCCCTGGGTCAGGGGCTGACCAATGCGGTGGGCATGGCCCTGGCGGAGAAATATCTCGCGGATCGCTATAATCGCCCCGGCTTCCCCCTGATCGATCATTATATCTACTGTTTCGCCGGCGATGGTTGTTTGATGGAGGGCATTTCCCATGAGGCCGGCTCCCTGTCGGGGACGCTGGGCCTGGGCAAACTGATCTGCTTCTATGACGACAACGGCATTTCCATCGACGGCGAGGTGGAAAGCTGGTTTACCGAGGACACGGCGGCCCGTTTTCGGGCTTATGGCTGGCAGGTAATCGCGCATGTGGACGGCCATGACCCGGGCCAGGTGGATCAGGCCATCACGGACGCCCGGGCGGATACCGACAGGCCCACCTTGATCTGCTGCCGCACCACCATCGGCTATGGCAGCCCCAACAAGGCGGGCACCGAGGCGACCCACGGCGCCGCCCTGGGCGAGGACGAGGTGGAGGCCACCCGGAAGGCGCTGGGCTGGGACTATGGACCCTTCGAGGTGCCACAGGCTCTGTACGATGCCTGGAACGCGCGCTCTGCCGGTGCCGAGGCGGAACAGCAGTGGAACGCGCTTCTGGAGAGCTACTGCCGCGAATACCCGGAAGAGGGCGCCGAATTCCGGCGCGCTTTCGCCCGCGAACTGCCCCAGGGTTGGGCGCAAAAAGCGGACGCCTATATTCATGAATGTCAGGAAAAGAAGGAAAAGATGGCCACGCGCAAGGCCAGCCAGCAGTGCCTGGAAGCCTATGGCCCCCAACTACCCGAGCTGGTGGGCGGCTCGGCGGACCTCGCCGGGTCCAACAATACGCTCTGGTCCGGCTCGCAAGCTCTGACGGCGGCGGATGCTTCCGGCAATTACGTCTACTATGGCGTTCGCGAATTCGCCATGACCGCCATCATGAGCGGTATGAACCTGCACGGTGGTGTCCGGCCCTATGGCGGCACCTTCCTCGTGTTTCAGGACTATGCGCGCAACGCCGTGCGCATGTCCGCGCTCATGCAGCAGCCCAATATCCTGGTTTATACCCATGACTCCATCGGCCTGGGCGAGGACGGGCCCACCCATCAGCCGGTGGAGCAGCTGGCGACGCTGCGCATGACCCCGCATATGAGTGTCTGGCGCCCCTGCGACACCGTCGAGACGGCCGTCGCCT
>CAYPKI010000048.1:0-13454 GCA_964411265.1 uncultured Alcanivorax sp.
CCGCCGTGGCGCCGGTGTGCTGCACACAGAAGAACAACACCGCCCGGCCGCCCGCCCGTACGACTTCAATCAGGGTCTGCAAATGCTTGCGGCCACGTTCGGTTACTGCGTCGGGAAAGGCAATGACGCCGTCGTCCGGATCATCCGGACCCGGCCCCAGGGTGACGTTTTTCACCTCGATCAGGGTATGCGGAAAATCCCGGTCGCCCAGTGCCAGATCAAAGCGCGCATCCTGCCAAACGACTTTCCGGTGCAAGCCACCCGTAGGCTTCAGGTCGGATACCAGGCCGGCTTCGATCGCCTCGGCCACCAGTTCGTTGGGCCGTGCGGTATTGATGCCCACCCAGTGGCCCCGGGGCACCTGCACCGCCTCCCAGGTGTATGGATACTTGCGTTTGGGGTTGTTGCTGTCCGAGAAGAGCACGGCCGCGCCTTCGGGCTGACAGTGCTTCATGGAGCCGGTGTTGGGGCAATGCAGGGTCAGAAGCTCACCGGTTTCGGTTTCTACATCGGCCAGAAAACGCTTATAGCGTTGTATCAGGGTGGCGCTTTGCAATGGGGGTGAGAATTTCATTCGGGGCAAGACTCCACGAAGCGGCCAATACGAGCCAGAGCTTCTTCCAGACGCTCACAGGGTACGGTATACGCCATCCGAATATAGCGCGCGGGTTCATGAGCCGCGCCAAAATCCAGCCCCGGCGTGAGCGCGACAGCTTCCACGTCCAGCAACTGGCGGCAAAACGCGAAGGCATCGTCGCTGACCGCCGAGGCGTCGAGGTAGATATAAAAGGCACCTTCGGGCTCTCCCACTACCTTGAGCCCGGTGGCGGGTAACTGCTCCAGCAAAAGCTGGCGGCGCTTGTCCAGATCCCGCCGGCGACGCTCCAGCTCCGCCAGGGTGTCCGGTTCAAACGCCGCCAGTGCAGCATGCTGAGCGGGGCTGGATGGCGCCAGAAAGAAATTCTGTGCCATGCGCGTCAACGGCTCTACCAGCGCCTCGGGCGCGACCAGCCAGCCCAGCCGCCAGCCGGTCATGCCGAAAAACTTGCTGAAGCTGTTGAGGATCAGCGCCTGATCGGTATGGGCCAGCACGGAGTGCGGCGACTGCCCGTGATTCAACCCCTGATAAATCTCGTCCATGATCAGGGTTCCGCCGTGGCCGTTGACCGTGTCCGCCAGCCCGGCCAGTTCCTCCGGCGCCAGCACATTGCCCGTGGGGTTATCCGGTGAAGCCAGCACCGCCGCTACGGTCCCGGGACTCCAGGCCTGTTCCAGGGCGGAGGCGGTAACGCGGAGACCGGCCGCCGGATCCAGCGCCAGCGACCGCGGGCGACCATTGACCAGTTCCACAAAGTGCCGATTGCAGGGGTAACCCGGATCGGTGACCAGAACCTCGTCGTCGGGATCCACGCACAACGCCAGCGCCAGTTGCAGCGCCCCCGAGGCGCCGGGCGTAACCAGCACCTGTTCCGGGGTTACGCTCACTCCGAAAAAGTCGCGGTAATGCCGGGCAATGGCCGCGCGCAGCTCGGGCAGGCCGGTGGCCGGTGTATAGCGTGTGGCACCGGCATTCAGGGCGGCACGAGCAGCGCCCATGACCGGCTCCGGGGTTGGGAAGTCCGGCTCGCCCACTTCCAGGTGCACCAGATCCCGGCCCTGGGCCTCCCATTGTTGCGCGCGCTCCAGCAAAGCCATGACATGGAAGGGCGCTATGCGCTCACAGCGCCGGGCAATATGCATTCTTGTTCCTCTTTCGGTGGCCGGGGGAAAGCCTGTAATCCCCCCGGATTGTACGGGGATGACAAAGCCCCCGAGGACGGGGTATTGTCAATGGCTTGAACCAGGCCCATCCGGGCCAGCGGCGCGGCAGCGGCGCTCAACGTACCAGCGAGCTGAGAGTATGATAAGGGAGTTCGTCAGAATGGCCACCCGCAAGAAAAAGGCAGCATCGGCGCGCAAGAAAACCCCGGCGAAAAAGACGGCGACGAAGAGCACCACCGCCGCTGCTTCGGCTCGCAAGCAAACCACCACAAAGAAAACCGCCACGGAGAAAACCGCTGCAAAGAAAACTGTAGCGAAGAAAGCTGCGGCCAAGAAAACAGCTGCCCGGAAAGTGGCCGCGAAAAAGACAGCTGACAAGAAAGCTGCCACGAAAAAGGCCGCCGTAAAGAAGGCTGCCACCCAAAAGGCGACTACTGCCAAAAAGACAACCGCCAAAAAGGTAGCCGCGAAGGAGGCAGCCGCCAAGAAAACCGCGGCTACGGCTAAAAAGACAGCTGGCAAGAAGGCAGCTGCGAAGAAAGCAGCCGCCAAGAAAACCGCGGCAAAGAAAACCACAGCCGCAACCAAGGCGGCCAAAACCACGGCCGGCAAGACCGGCGCCAGCCAGTCAAACACAGCCAGCAAAAAGGCGGCAAGCAAAAAGGCCGCCACCGCCAGGAAGACTGTAGCGAAGAAAACGGCAGCCAAGAAAACGGTGGCCAGGAAGACCGCCGCGGACAAAACGGCAACGCCCAAAAAGTCGGCCGCCAAGACAACGGCGAAAAAAGCCGCGACGACCACAAGGCAAGGCTCAAGCTCGGCGAAGGCCGCCACGCCCGATAAGCAGGCAACGTCCGCGCGCAAGGCGACCGCCAAGAAGGCAACCGCAAGAAAAGCTGCGCCCCAAAAGAGCGCGCCCGCTCAAAAGAACGCAACAACGAGCAAACCTTCCAAGGCGAACACCGCCACCATGCGCAAAGACTCGGATGCCCGAGCCCGCGCGAAGGGCCAGGAAGGCACCCTGATCCATGGTCTCAGCCCCTACCATCCGGGCGAGAGCGAAGAATTCATGAACGACGCGCAGAAGGATCACTTCCGCGCCCTTTTGCAGGCTTGGCACAACGAGCTCATGGAAGAAGCAGACCGCACCATGCATCACCTTCAGGATGAGGCCCACAACCTGCCGGACCCGGCGGATCGGGCCACTCAGGAAGAGGAATTCGCCCTGGAGTTGCGCGCCCGGGATCGGGAGCGCAAGCTGCTCAAGAAGATCGAAAAGGCGGTGGACAAGATCGACCATGATGAATTCGGCTTCTGCGAAGCCTGTGGTATCGAGATCAACATCCGCCGGCTGGAAGCACGGCCCACGGCCGAGCTCTGCATTGACTGCAAGGAACTGGCCGAGATCAAGGAGAAGCAGATCGCCGGCTGACACCCTTTTTGACCGCAGCCAACGGCGGGCTCCGCCCGGCGTTGTTGTTTTTGCCAATGCCATCATCAGAAATTGTGTACCGGGGGCGCTTTGCCCCCTCACCCACCGGGGCCCTGCACTGGGGCTCGCTCACCACGGCGCTGGCCAGCTGGCTGGAAGCGCGTCGACATAACGGCGCCTGGCTGGTGCGCATGGATGATCTGGACGCCCCCCGGCAGGCGCCGGGCGCGGCCGAGATGCTGATACGCCAGTTGAGGGAACTCAGCCTGGCACCGGACGAGCCCGTCTATTACCAGAGCCAACGCAACGAGGCCTATAAGGCAGCCGTGGATCAGCTGCTCCAGCAGGGCGATGCCTTTCACTGCAAGTTCTCGCGCAAGCAATTGCGCGCACGCGGCGGTATTCATCCGGGCTCTTCGGTGGCCGTGGCACCGGATGGGGATACCGTTGTGCGCCTGACCGTACCGGATGAGCCCGTGCAGTTCCGGGATCTTTTTCAGGGATCGCAACAGGCGGACCTTCAGGCGGAGGGCGGGGCCTTCACGCTGCAACGCCGCGATGGTCCTTTCGGTTATCAGCTCGCTTGCGCTCTGGACGAGGCATGGCTGGGCATTACCCATATCATCCGGGGCGCGGACCTCATGGCCTCCACTCTCCGCCAGCAATGGGTGCTGCAGCGGCTGGGCCTAAGTCCGCCCACCTACGGACATTTGCCGGTCCTGCTGGACGCCTCGGGCCAGAAACTGGCGAAATCGAGCGGTTCCGCGGCCGTCGATACAAGCACTCCGGCAGCCGCGCTCACCCGGGCGCTGGAACTGCTGGCGCAGCACCCCCCGGCTGCGCTGGCACGCGCATGGGCGGACGAGGTGCTCGACTGGGCGCAAGCACACTGGCACCCGGGACGCCTCTACGGCATTACCGAAAGTTCCGTGGTCTAGCAGGCTGTTGCACAACCCGTTGGGTAATCAGGCTGTCAGGCTGGTTCGCGATAGCGGAGTTTTTCGGAGGCGTATTTCCAACGGCGAAGAATGGCAACGATGGGTGCGGGCCAGCTTGAGAGTCCCGCAGGGCGCGCAAGGGATTTTTCAACAGCCTGCTAACGAAGACCCTTTTTACAGCCCGGCAATACCCGGGCTACTATCCAGTCCCGACCATCAGGAGCCCTCCATGTACGCAGATAGACTCTTGATCATTTTCATTGTAGGCACCTATCTGATGTCACCGGCCATCATTGAATGGTGGAGCGAGGGTGGCAATGCCTGGTATCGCCCCTATCTGATCTGGCTATTCCTGATCGTGCTGAGTTTCTGGATCGGCAAGAGCCGGGACGTTGATGGACTATAGCCTTACCCAGCTCTTTGTCATCGCCGTCGGTTACCTGCTGCTGCTGTTCGCGGCGGCCTGGGTCACCGATCGGGGCTGGCTACCCGCGCGCTTCGTGCGCCACCCGGCCGTTTACGTGTTTTCGCTGGGCGTCTATGCCAGTGCCTGGGCTACCTATGGCAGCGTGGGGTATGCCTACGAATACGGCTACAACTTTCTGGCCTATTTTCTGGGGATCTCCGGCGTCTTCCTGCTCGCGCCCATCCTCCTGGCCCCTGTTCTGCGGCTAACCACCACCTACCAGCTGTCCTCACTCGCCGATCTGTTCGCCTTCCGCTACCGCAGCCGTATGGCGGGCACACTGACCACACTGATGATGCTTGCTGCCACGCTTCCGCTGCTGGCACTGCAGATCAAGGCGGTGGCCGAGTCCATTCAGATCCTCAGCGGCCATCAGAGCCCGGATCTGATGGCCTTCTGGTTCTGTCTGGTCATTACCGTCTTCGCCATTCTTTTCGGCGCCCGCCACGCCACGGCCCGGGAAAAGCACGAAGGCCTGGTGGTGGCTATCGCCCTGGAATCGGTCATCAAAGTCGCGGCCTTCGTGGGCGTGGGCCTGCTGGCCCTGTTCGGCGTCTTTGACGGCCCCCTGGATCTCTCGCGCTGGCTCAACGATCACCCGGAAATGCTCGAACGACTTTATGCGCCGCTGGAGGACGGGACCTGGCACAGCCTCATCCTCGCCTTCTTTGTTTCGGCGGTGGTCATGCCACACATGTTCCATATGGCCTTTACCGAAAACCTGAATCCACGGGCGCTGCTGAGCGCGAGCTGGGGGCTGCCGCTGCTGCTGTTCCTCATGGCTCTTTGGGTGCCCGTGATTCTCTGGGCGGCGATCGCCGAGGGTGTAACCACGGCGCCGGATTACTTCTCCCTGGGTATTGGCCTGATCACCGACGGCCGGGGCGCTATTCTGGGCTATCTGGCCGGTCTGGCCGGCGCCAGCGGTATTCTGATTGTCGCCACCCTGGCGTTGTCGTCCATGTGCCTGAATCACCTGGTGCTGCCGGGCCGGCGCCTGCATCACGGCGAGAACCTTTACCGCTGGCTGCTGTGGCTGCGGCGGCTCCTCATTGTGGGGGTGCTGGCACTCGCCTACGCCTTTTACTCCGCCACTGCGGAGCAGAGCCTGTCGGGACTGGGTGTCCTTGCCTTCGTGGCCACGCTGCAGTTCGTTCCCGGTCTCATCGGAGCGCTTTTCTGGCCGGGAGGAAACCGCACCGGCCTCTTCGCCGGGCTAATCGCGGGCTTCATGATCTGGACACTGGCATTGCTGATGCCGCTGGTTGAACCCGCCTGGCATCCGGAGACGTTGCTGGGCGGGGCCGGACTGCTGCAGCCGGATCCGGCTCAGAATTGGCACAACATTGCGGCCGCCTCGATTATCGCCAACACTCTCCTGTTTGCGCTGGTGTCGCTTTTTACGCGCACACGCGAAACGGAGATCAACGCGGCCGAAACCTGTGCCGTGGACAGTTTGCGCCGGCCCTACCGCTGGGAACTTGAGAGCGAAACCGTGGATCACTTTATCGCCTCGCTCACCGAGGCCCTGGGCCCGGTCACCGCGGAACGCGAGGTGGAGCTGGCCCTGGAGGATCTGGCGCTGAACCGGACCGAAACCAGCCCCTATGCCCTGCGCCGGCTGCGCGATCAGCTGGAGACCAACCTCTCGGGCCTGCTGGGCCCTTCCGTGGCTCACCAGCTGGTGGATCAACACCTGCCCTACAAGCCCCAGGGCGAGGAAGGTTCCAGCGAAGACATCCAGTTTATCGAAACCCGACTGGAGCAATACCGCAACAGGCTCTCGGGTCTTTCAGCGGAACTCGATAGCCTGCGCCGTTTCCACCGCCAGACGCTGCTGGAACTGCCCATGGGCGTGGTGTCACTGGGTGCGGACGGTGAGATTATCGGCTGGAACCAGGCCATGGAGGCACTCACCGGCATCAGCGGCGAGCGCATGGTGGGGTCACGGCTGACGGCACTGGCCTCACCCTGGCGTGAGCTCTTCCTGGAATTCATCCATGGAGACAAGCGACATGCCCCCCAGCGCCGACTGGACCTGGCGGATCAGACCCGCTGGCTAAGCCTGCACCGTTCCCGGGTGCATGGGGCGCTGCCGGGCGAGCGCGCCGGCGGGCAGGTGCTGGTGGTGGAGGATGTTACCGAACTGCGCACCATGGAAGACCGACTGGCGCATAACGAGCGCCTGGCCTCGATTGGACGCCTGGCCGCCGGGGTGGCCCACGAAATCGGCAACCCGGTGACCGCCATCGCGTGTCTCGCGCAGAACCTGGAAGACGATGACGACGCCGAACCACGCGACACGGGTAGCCAGATTCTGGCCCAGACCCGGCGCATCTCGCGCATTGTCGAGTCCCTGGTGACCTTCAGTCACAGTGGCGGCCCGGATCAGGAGCTCGTGCTGGAACCCGCCTCGGTAACCGAGATTGTGCAGGAGGCCCTGGAGCTCCTCTCCCTCGACCCGGACTATAAGCGGCAACTCTTCCGCAATGAGTGCGACCCGGCTCACCGGGTGCGCGGCGATGCTCAGCGACTGGTGCAGGTTTTCGTGAATCTACTGGGCAACGCCGCCGATGCCAGCGCGAATGAGGACCCGGTCATCGCGCGCAGCCACGCGGGCAGACAGAGTGTCCACATCATGGTGGAAGACCGGGGCTATGGCATCGCCGCCGAGGTGCGGGATGCCTTGTTCGAACCTTTTGTCACCAGCAAATCGCCGGGCAGGGGCACAGGACTTGGTCTTGCCATGGTGTACAGTATTATAGATGAGCATAACGGCACTATTCGGGCGGACAGCCCCATCAACGGCTCGCGGGGCACGCGTTTCGTGATCGAGTTGCCGGCTTTCACGGGTCAAGGGGAATGACCGGGACAATGCCCCACGACCAGCAAGGTGAGAGTCCATGAGTCAAATTCTGATCGTCGAGGATGAACCCATCATTCGGGGCGCGCTGCGCAAGCTGCTGGAACAGCAGCATTATGGTGTGGCGGAGGCTGAATCGGTCGAACAGGCGCGAGACAACCAGACGCTGACGGACCTGGACCTGATTATCGCGGACCTGCGTCTACCGGGTGAAACGGGGACTGTTCTGATTGGTGAAGCCGCGCCTGTGCCCGTACTCATCATGACCAGTTACGCCAGTCTGCGCTCGGCGGTGGACGCCATGAAACAGGGGGCAGTGGATTATATCGCCAAGCCCTTTGATCACGACGAAATGCTCATGTCGGTTGACCGTGTGCTGCGCGAGCGCAACCTGAACCGCCAGAACGACGCCCTGCGTGCGGACGCGCATCGCGATTACCCGGTTCACGAGGGCATGATCGGCGAAAGCGAGGTCATGCGCGAGCTCTTCCGGCGCGTTGAGAAGGTGGCCCACAGCGAGGTGCCGGTGCTGATCCAGGGCGAATCCGGCACCGGCAAGGAAATGGTGGCGCGCGCCATCCACGAACAGGGCGACCGGTCGGACGCCCCCCTGATCACGGTCAACTGCGCAGCCCTGGCGGATACCCTGGTGGAAGCCGAGCTGTTCGGTCACCAACCGGGGACGGGGCACGAGAGTACCCGACGTGGCCAGGTGGAAATCGCCGACGGCGGCACACTTTTTCTGGACGAGGTTTCGGAACTGTCCCCGGAAGCACAATCGCGGCTGCTGAATCTCCTGAACAACCACGAGGTGAACCGCCTGGGGGACGTCGAGGGCCGACCCGTCAATGTGCGCCTGCTCGCCGCCAGTCACCAGGATATGGCCGCCCTCGTGCGACAGGGCCAGTTTCGTCAGGACCTCCTGTACCGACTGAATGTAATGGAGCTAGAGCTGCCGCCCCTACGCGCGCGCCCCGAGGACATCCAGCCCCTCGCGTATGCTCTGCTGTCACGTATCAGCGAACGGCTCAATAGCAGCCCGCTGCAGTTCGCCCCCGAGGCGCAGGCGGCGCTGCAAGAGTACAGCTGGCCGGGCAATGTGCGCGAGCTGGAAAACGTGGTAGAGCGGGCCGTGATTCTGGCCGAGGGCTCGGTCATCACCCCGGATCTGCTTGCGCTGAAGGGGCAACCGGCCCAAGCGGCAGAAGCCGGTCCGCAGGCGCCGGACCCGGGCGAGGAACTGTCGCTGGAGGATTACTTCGCACGCTTTGTGCTGGAAAACCAGCAGAGCATGACCGAAACCGAACTGGCCCGCAAACTGGGGATCAGTCGGAAGTGTCTCTGGGAGCGCCGTCAGCGCCTGGGAATTCCGCGTAAGCGCAGCAGCGCCTGAAGCGTGTTACCGATTGTGTAGCACAGTAACACCAAGGGTCGGCGGGAAACACATCCAAACCGGGCCGTTGTAACAGAAATTTCGTAACTTGCTGTTTTTAAAAGATTTCACGCTTTCTTGCCAAGAACTCCCAGGCAGTGCAACATATGAGTCACGCTCGATAACAAAACAACAGCGGGCGCTGGGTTCAAAACAACAACAACACCATGAGCCAATGTAATCAAGTCAGCGGGACGGGTTTCCGCTGACTTGAGGCAAAAACAACAACCAATAACAACAACAATAAAGCCAATAAAAACAACAACAGAATCAGCGCAATAGGGATCACGGCACGACCGTGGTCCCTTTTTACTGTGTGGAACCCCGGAATCAGCTTCCCGCCCTGTGATGTCCCCTTGAGGATATTGTTACACCCATTACCAGCAGTATTGGATTTAACGGGCTATTGAAACCCGGTTGAGGCTCCTGTGTCGTTGCAAGAGGCCGCCAGTACCGGGACCCGGCTATTCAATGGTACGATGCAGCGTTTCAATCACCCTGCGGATATCAGGCCCATGAACCCAGGCAAGCTGGCCGAGTTAATACGCTACTGGCTTCATCTTCTGACTCGCTTGTTCTCCGGAAGTTCAGCCGCTACGGAGCCGGTCAGACTGCGCGTCATTGCCCGGGATCAACATCCGGTATCGCGCAAGAACATCAGCCGGGGCGCGCTCAAGACCCTCTACGGCCTTCACGAGTCGGGGTATGAGGCCTATCTGGTGGGTGGCTGCCTGCGTGACCTGCTCACCGGCGGCGAACCCAAGGACTTCGATGTGGCCACCGACGCCACCCCGGAGGAAATCCGTGAAGTCTTTCGGCGCTCGCGCATTATTGGCCGGCGCTTTCAAATCGTGCATGTGCGCTTCGGCCCCGAGGTGGTGGAAGTGTCTACCTTCCGCGCCGCCCATGATACGGACGAATCCGATGCACCGCGCTCGGAAGGCGGCATGCTGCTGCGCGACAACGTCTACGGCACCATCGAGGAAGACGCCATCCGGCGGGATTTCACCATCAATGCCCTCTACTATAACATTGCCGACTTCGCGCTCTACGACTTTCTGGGCAGCCGCACGGATCTGGACGCGGGCATCATCCGGCTGATCGGTGATGCCGAAACCCGCTATCGCGAAGATCCGGTACGGATGCTGCGGGCAGCGCGCTTTGCCGCCAAAATGGATTTCGATATTGCCCCGGAGACCGAGGAACCGATCGCCGAGCTCAAGGAGCTCCTCTGGGATGTCCCGCCCGCGCGGTTATTTGACGAAACGCTGAAACTGTTCATGACCGGCTATGGCCGTGGCAGTCTGGACCAGATGCGCCGACTGGAGCTGCTGGGCATGCTCTTCCCGCAGACACAGGAAACGCTGGACGACGACCATGAAGGCCGCATTCAGACCCTGATCGAATCCGCCATGATCAACACCGACCGACGTCTGAATCACAACGAGCCCGTTACGCCGGCCTTCCTGCTCGGCATCATGCTCTGGCCCGTGATCCTGGAGAACATGGAGGCCTGGCTGGCCGAAGACTACCCCAAGGTCCAGGCGCTGCACCAGGCCGCCGGTGAAGTGCTCGCAGAGCAGAATCAGGTAGTCGCCATACCCAAGCGTTTCGCCGTGGTTATGCGCGACATCTGGGAACTGCAGTTCCGCCTGGACAAGCGCAAGGGTAACCAGGCCGAGCGCCTGCTGGAGCATCGCCGCTTTCGTGCCGCCTACGACTTTCTGCTCCTGCGAGAGCAGGCGGGCGAGATCGAACCCGGCCTGGGCGAATGGTGGACCCAGTACCAGAACGCCGACCCGACCGAACGCCGACAGATGATCCAGCAATTGGGCGGCGGCAAGAACAACAAGCGCGGCGGTCGCAGGCGGCGCAAACCGGCCGCGCCATGAGCTGCGCCTGGATCGGGCTGGGCGGTAATCTGGACGGTCCGGCCGCACGAGTGCGCCGGACGCTGGCGCAACTCGATCAATTGCCGGCGAGCCGGCTGACCCGAAGCTCTGCACTCTATGGTTCGCGCCCTGTGGGGCCCGCCGATCAGCCCGATTTCATCAATGCCGTGGCGGAGCTCGAAACGGAGCTGAGCCCCCTCTCGCTGCTGGACGAACTCCAGGCACTGGAGAACCAGGCCGGCCGCGTGCGCACCCGGCAATGGGGTGAGCGCACCCTGGATCTGGATATCCTGCTGTTTGACGATCGGGTGGTGGACGAGGCCCGGCTTTGTATTCCGCACCCCGAGCTGGAGAACCGGGGTTTTGTGCTGGTGACTCTGGCGGAAATCGCGCCGACTATATCTCTTCCCGACGGGCGCCGCGTGGACGCTCTGCGCGCAGCATGCGACGATCAGGGTGTCTGGTTTCATGCGTCGGTCGAGGCGGAGGGGGGATCTCTTTGATGGACCAACTCGAGGCTCTGCAAGAGCGCCGCTCCCTGCCCGGCTACATTGCCGTGGAAGGGCCCATCGGGGCAGGCAAGACCACCCTGGCGCGGCGCCTGGCGGAAACCCTGAATTATGAGGTCTTCCTGGAACAGACCGCGGAAAATCCTTTCCTTGAGCGTTTTTACCGTGATCCGCGTGGCCATGCACTCCAGACGGAACTCTTTTTCCTGTTCCAGCGCGCGGAACAGCTCCGGGACATGCGCCAAAACAACCTGTTCGAGCAGGTGCGCGTCAGTGATTTTCTGGTCGACAAGAATCGGCTCTTCGCGGAAGTTAATCTGGACGCGGATGAATTTCAGCTTTATGAAAACGTCCACCAGCATCTGACCCTGGACGCGCCCGCACCCGACCTGGTGGTTTATCTGCAGGCGCCCACCGAGGTACTGCGCGAGCGCATCCTGCATCGCGGTGCGGGCCATGAGCACAACATCTCCGCCAACTACCTGGAACAGCTTAACGAGGCCTATACCCGCTTTTTCCATTTCTACGACGACGCCCCGCTGGTGATCGTCAATGCCACGGAGTTGGACATCGTGAACCGCGAACGCGACTATGAGGAACTGGTGCGATTCCTGCTGGACATTGGCAGCGGCCGTCACTATTTTAATCCGCGCTCGCTCACCGGCTGAGTTGGCACCCGATCCTGCAAGCCCGGAATTGTCCTCATGAGCGTCACTCTACGCACATTGCAGCAATACAAGGCGGATGCCCGGAAGTTCTCCGTGTTGACCTGCTACGACGCCACCTTCGCGCAAACCGTCAGCGAGGCCGGCATCGACGTCATGCTGGTGGGCGACACCCTGGGCATGATCCTGCAGGGGCATGATTCCACTCTACCGGTCACCGTTCCCGACATGGCCTACCACACCGCCTGTGTGGCGCGGGGCAACAGGGGCAGCCTGATCATGGCGGACTTTCCCTTCATGGCCGGTGCCTCCGTCGAACGCGCACTCGACGCCGCACAGCAACTCATGGCCGCGGGCGCGCATCTGGTCAAGCTGGAAGGCGCGGGCTGGTTGGCCGAAATCATCACACTGCTCAAGCAAAACGGCGTGCCCGTGTGCGCCCATCTGGGCCTGACGCCGCAGTCGGTGAACGCCTTCGGCGGCTTCCGGGTCCAGGGCAAGGACGACGCCAGCGCCGAGACCCTGATCCGGGACGCGCTGACGCTGGAAGACGCCGGCGCGGATCTGATTCTGCTGGAATGCGTGCCGCGCGCCGTGACCGCGCGGGTGTGTCAGCAGGTCTCGGTGCCCGTGATCGGTATTGGCGCCGGCCCGGAATGCGACGGTCAGGTGTTGGTCCTGCACGACATGCTCGGCCTAAAGGCCGGCCATATTCCCCGCTTCGTCAAGGACTTCCTGGCCGACAGCGGGGGCGACATCAGCGCGGCCGTGAAGGCCTATGACCGGGCCGTACGTGACGGCAGCTTCCCCGGCGAAGAACATTGCTTCTGAGGGGAACCTCTGCTCCCGCCCCCATGCGAAATTTGTTACTCTCAAAATCGTGCTCAATCAGCCTCAATCGTCAGGCCCGATACAATCTTGTGGCCCCGGTTTCGCAACAGGTTGAGGGTGATTTTGAGATAACCCTTTGGGCCATGCCCATTTTCCCCTGGCTCTGCGTTGCGCCTCCTACCCGTACAGGCAGTACGGCGGCGTCGGCGCGCCTTGATCCAGCGGAAAATGAAAGATGGCAAATTCCACGTGGGGACGGGAGCAGAGGTTCTCATGGAGACTACCGAGACCATTGCGGGTGTGCGTGAGCAGGTCCGCGCCTGGAAAGCCGAGGGCCTGCGCGTGGGTTTTGTGCCTACCATGGGCAACCTGCACAGCGGTCATCTGGCCCTGGTGGACGCCGCGCGCGAGCACAGTGACCGCACCGTGGCCAGTATCTTCGTCAACCCTACCCAGTTCGGACCCGGCGAGGACTACGAGAGCTATCCACGCACTCTGGACGCCGATCGGCGTCAGCTGGAGCAAGCAGGCACAGATCTGGTATTCGCCCCGCCGGTGGAGGAAATCTACCCGGACGGCGAACCATTCACCTGGGTGAACGTGGACCAGCTGGACCAGCACCTGTGCGGCGCCGATCCCGATCAGAAACGACAGCGCGAGCCCGA
>CAYPKI010000048.1:13464-14474 GCA_964411265.1 uncultured Alcanivorax sp.
GGGGCGTAGCCACGGTGGTCACCAAACTGTTCCACATCGTCCAACCGGATCTGGCCGCCTTTGGTGAGAAAGACTACCAGCAACTGGCCATCATCCGGCGCCTCGTCCGGGATCTATGCATCCCCGTGGAAATTCTGGGCGTAGCCACCATGCGCGAGGCGGACGGACTGGCCGTGAGCTCACGCAACGCTTACCTGAGTGAAAGCGAGCGCTTACTAGCGCCGCAACTCTATCAACACCTGCAACAGGCTCGGGACGCTATTGAAGCCGGGGAGCGAAACTATCCCGAGCTCTGTCAAAGCAAGAGCCGGTCACTGGAACAGCTCGGCTTTACCCTGGACTATTTCGAAGTGGTCAACGCCCAGACTCTGGCCCCGGCGGGCCCCCATGACCGGCAGCTGGTGATCGCCGCAGCGGCCTGGCTGGGTAAGCCCCGATTGATCGACAATATTGGCCTGGCGATTGTAGACGCCTGACGAATGCGGCACACTGAGCCGCCGTTGTGGCAGGCGCAAAGCCGCATCCTTTCAGTACGGGAGGTCATCCCTAATGCAGTGCACAATGCTCAAGGCCAAACTCCATCAGGCCCGCATCAGCCACGCGGAGCTGGAATACGAAGGGTCCTGCGCCATCGACGGCGAACTGCTCGACATGGCCGGTATTCTGGAATATGAGCAGGTGGACCTGTATAACCTGGAAAACGGCGAGCGCTTCACCACCTACGCTATCCGCGCGGAAGAACGCTCCAAAATCATCTCGATCAACGGCGCGGCAGCGCACAAGGGCGAGCCCGGCCAGCGGGTCATCATCTGTGCCTATGCGTCCTACGCCTCCGCCGAGCTGGTGAACTACCAGCCCCGGCTGGTCTATCTGGACGCGGGCAACGCCATCAAAAGCACCAGCAACACCATTCCGGTGCAGGTTGCCTGATCCGCGCGCGAAAGCCTGAACCAGGACGCCGGCCCTCGCGCCGGCGTTCCCCCGCATGTCACCCGATCGCTCTACCGTCG
>CAYPKI010000049.1:0-779 GCA_964411265.1 uncultured Alcanivorax sp.
CTATCAAGTCAATATGGCCCGGCTGGACCCACCCAGCCGGCCGGGCCCGGCGCTATCGTTCTATCAGCGCCTCTATCCGGGGTTCTTGCACAGCCTGTGGCCCCATGTTACCCGGATCGACACCCTTCGGCGTCTGCCCAAACTGCGGATTTATCGACAGGACGGTTCGGGAGATGATGCGTGAGCACCCTTGATCGGCGCAGTCCGGTGCACTGGCTCGCTTTCGGGCTGGGCAGCGGTCTGGTCCCGAAAGCGTCCGGTACCTTCGGCACCCTCGCGGCCGTGCCGCTGTGGTGGCTGCTGGCCCAGATGCCCGGGTGGGGCTATGTGCTCGCTACAGCCACCATCGCGGGCGCGGGTATCGTTATCTGTGGTCGCACGGCACGGGATCTGGGCGTGCACGATCACGGCGGTATTGTCTGGGATGAAATCGCCGGTTATCTGGTGACCATGATCGCCGCGCCAGTGAGTCCGCTGAGTGCCGCCACCGGTTTCGTTTTGTTTCGGCTTTTCGATATTGCCAAGCCCTGGCCCATCGGTTTGCTGGATGCCCGCGTAGGTGGCGGCACCGGCATTATGGTCGATGATCTCCTGGCCGGGGTTTATGCCGCCGTGGTGTTGCAACTGCTCCTGCTTGGGCCCATCTGATACCTGCCCGGCTTTGACGGCAAGGCATTTTCCCCCAATGCGCGTGCTGGTTTATATTGGTTCTCCAGGGATGGGGAAGCTGCGTGCCTGACCCTCTCCGTATTGATTCTCCTGCAACCGGATGATTATGG
>CAYPKI010000049.1:789-14421 GCA_964411265.1 uncultured Alcanivorax sp.
GCCACGCGTCATCGGGAAAACCTGCTGATCGAACGTCTGCTCAAGCGGTCGAGCTTCAAGTTGCGTTTTCCCGCACGCCTGGAAAAGGCTTACCAGGAGTATCGGAACGGCAACGCGGGCAGCCTGTTCCGCTCCAGCGTCATCTATATTGCCTATGCATATGGCGGCATCGGCATCATGGTGACCCTGCTGGTGGGGTATGAGCAGCTGGGCCTGTGGCCGCTCACTTTTTCCAGCTTTGGCCTGCTGTTGCTCCTGAGCTGGCTGCTGTCATTCGCTCCATCCTTTCAACGGTATTATCAGCCTGTTACCTGCGCGCTTGCGAGCCTCGCCGTCATGGTGGCGGTCACCCATCCCGCGCTGATCGCCAACGAGGCCATTCGCATCCTCGTCCACATCGGCACCGTCTATGTGATGGTGATTATCTATCTGGCGCTGAATCTGCGTTTCGTGTACGCCAGCCTTGCCGGCTGGGGCGGTGGCCTCACCGCTTTGGGGCTGCAGGTGCTCTCGGGTCTGGAGCCGGAATGGGACATGGTGGCGCCCACCTATGGCGGCGCTAGTCTGCTGGGTATGCTGCTGTGCTATCGGGATGAATATCAGTCGCGGCGCATGTTCCTGCAGGGTCGGTTGCTGCAACAGGAAAAACAGCGGATCCAGGAAATCGCCGACCGGCTGGAAAACTTGTCCCTGGTGGACAGTTTGACGGGTCTGGCTAACCGGCGCTGTTTCGATCAGGTCTTCGAGCGCGAGTGGCGCCGGGCGCGGCGCGAGCGTCACCCAGTGACACTCATTTTCGTGGACGTGGACAACTTCAAGGCCTATAACGACTTTTACGGCCACCAGCAGGGTGACGACTGCCTCCGTGAACTCGCCCTGATCATGACCCGGAACAGCGCGCGCGCCGGCGATTTCGCGGCCCGTTATGGTGGCGAAGAGTTCGTGCTGCTATATCCGGGCTCGGGTGTGGACGACGCTCGTGCCGTAGCGCAACGGATTCTGGCAGACGTACGCGAGCGGACCATGCCCCATGCCCGCTCCAGCGTCGCTGAATACGTCACTCTCTCTCTGGGCGTGGCGGTACTGGAGCCGGATGGGGAGGGGCAGGGCGACCGCGCCGACCTTCTTCGCCGCGCCGACGAAGCGGTCTACCAGGCCAAGCGCAACGGGCGCAATCGCTTTGAGGTGTCGTAAAAAGGAACGAGGGCCAAAATGGTGTGGGCGTGCAAACAGAACCGGATTGACACGGCTTCGCGGGCGCGCAGCCTGACTAGCACCTGGCGCCTGGCATATCTTTATCCAGCCTGATGAGGATGGCGAGTGGTGTCGGGCGCAGCCTGATCCAGGGCCGCTAATCGGGTTCGGATGGACGCGGCGATGCCCTCGGCATCCAGGCCTTCTGTGGCGAGCAGCCCCTCGCGGTCGCCATGAAACACGAACCGGTCCGGCAGGCCCAGGTTCAGCACGGGAACCAGGAGTCCGGCCTCCTGGAGGAAGTCGTTAACCGCCGAACCGGCGCCCCCCTGGCGCTGATGATCTTCCACCGTTACCAGCAGTTCGTAGCGTTGCGCCATGTCCCGGATCCGATCCCCATCCAGGGGTTTGACCCAGCGCATATCCACAACCGTGGCGTTGAGCGTTTCTGCGGCTTCCCGCGCGGCTGGTGCCAGGGCCCCGAAGGCCAGCACCGCCACCCGGGCACCCGGCCCCTCGCGCAAGACACGTGATTCCCCCAGGGGTAGCGCGTACATGGCCTCGTCCATCTCCACCCCCGGACCCGTGCCGCGCGGATAGCGCACCGCCGCCGGGCCCTCGTGCTCCCAGGCCGTGTAGAGCAGCTGCCGGCACTCGTTCTCGTCGGACGGTGCGGCAATAATCATGTTCGGCAGAGTGCGCATATAGGCCATATCAAAGGCGCCGTTATGGGTGGCCCCGTCGCCGCCCACCAGTCCGGCCCGGTCGATGCCCAGGGTGACGTCCAGGTTCTGCAGCGTCACATCATGGATCAGCTGATCATAGGCACGCTGCAGGAAAGTGGAATAGATACCGAGAACGGGTTTCTGGCCTTCACAGGCCAGACCCGCCGACAGGGTCATCGCATGCTGCTCGCAAATGGCTACGTCGTGGAAACGCTGCGGAAAGCGCTGGGCGAAATCCATCATACCCGAGCCTTCGCCCATGGCCGGCGTGATACCGATGACCCGTTCATCGTGTTCCGCAAGATCACAGAGCCACTGCCCGAACACTTCCTGGTACTTGGGCGTTTTCTTGGGCGCGGGCTTGGCCGGCTCCACCTTGGCTTTGGGCTCGATCTTGTTGAGCGCGTGAAAGCCTACCGGATCCGCCTCCGCCGGCTCGTAACCTTTGCCCTTGGTGGTGTAGACATGCAGTAGTTGTGGGCCGTCCAGTTCGCTGAGGTTTTTCAGCGTGTCCATCAACTCGTCAACATTGTGACCGTCGATGGGACCGATGTAGTTGAAGCCAATGGCTTCGAAGAGCATGTCCGGACTGACCATGTTTTTCATGCTCTCCTCGGTCCGGCGCACGAAGTCCCAGGCCGTGGGCATGGTCTTCAGAACTTTCTTGCCGCCCTCGCGCAGGGCAATATAGGTCTTCGAGGCCCAGATGCGCGCGAAGTAGTTGGCGAGCCCGCCTACGTTGTGGCCGATGGACATCGTATTGTCATTGAGAATGACCAGCATATTGGCGCGGGTATGGGCGGCGTGATTAAGTGCCTCGAAAGCCATGCCCGCGGTCATGGCGCCGTCGCCGATGACCGAAACGACGCGCCGCTGCCCGCCCTGGCGCTCATTGGCCAGAGCCATGCCCAGAGCGGCGCTCACGGACGTGGATGAGTGCCCCACACCAAACGTGTCGTACTCGGATTCGCGGCGTTCGGGAAAACCCGAAATACCGTCTTGCTGACGAACCTGGAACAGCGCCTCGCGGCGGCCCGTGAGAATCTTGTGGGGATAGGTCTGATGGCCCACGTCCCAGACGATACGGTCTTCGGGCGTGTTGAACAGATAGTGGAGCACCACGGTGAGTTCTACGACACCCAGGCCGCCGCCAAAATGGCCGCCCGAGCGGCCCACGCTATAGAGCAGCCAGAGCCGGAGTTCATTCACTACCTGCTCCAGCTGATCTTCCGAGAGTTGGCGCAGATCACGGGGATAGGTGATCGTGTCCAGCAGCGGCGTGTCCGGCGGAGTCAGCGGGATTTCATTGAACGACTGGGGCATGAGGGCACCGAGATTCATTTCGGACCCACCATTGTAACGCCGTAGCCCGGGCGCTGTTGAGGAAAAACTTGTGGTCAGCGGGTGCGCGAAACGACGAATCGGGCCAGCCCGGCCAGGGGCTCTTGCGCCTGCCCGCCTGCGCCCAGCGCCTCGATGGCCTGTTCGGCCAGGTGACGGGCGCGTTCACGACTGGCGTCCAGGCCGATCAGTTCCGGGAAGGTGCTCTTGTCGTGGCGGTCATCCGAACCCGTGGGCTTGCCCAGCGCCTCGGTGGAGGCGGTGACATCCAGGATGTCATCCTGGATTTGAAAGGCGAGACCGAGGTGGTCGCCAAAGCGGCGTAGCCGCTCGCGCAGATCCGGGCCGGCATCGCCCGCCAGTGCTCCCAGCTCCAGCGCCGCCGTGATCAGTCGCCCGGTCTTCAGGTAATGCATTTCCTCCAGCGCCTCTACCGTGAGCAGTTGGCCCTGGGCCTGCATGTCCTGGCTTTGCCCCGCGGCCATACCGCCCAGGCCCGCTGCGCTACTCAGGCTATGAATCATGGCGACGCGCTGGTCGTCCCGGTACAGGCCCTGGCGCGCCAGCAGTTCAAAGGCCAGGGTATGCAGCGTGTCGCCGGCGAGCACGGCCGTGCCCTCATCGAAGGCCTGGTGACAGCTCGGTTCGCCGCGGCGCAGATTGTCGTCGTCCATGGCCGGCAGATCATCATGAACCAGGGAATAGGCGTGGATCAGCTCCACGGCCGTGGCCGGTACATCCGCGGCTTCGGGTTCGCCGGCGGCGAGTTCACAGGCGGCATAGACCAGCACGGGCCGGAAGCGCTTGCCGCCGCCGAGTACGGCATAGCGCATGGCGTGCGCCAGGTGAGGCGAGGCGGCTTCGTCGCCGGGCAGCCAATGCTCAAGCGCAGCATTCAGGCGCTGGCGATAGCGGTCCATGACTGCATCCAGCCCGGATTCATCCGTCATCGGCATGGGACTCATCCGGGCTCTCGAAGGGCTCGGGTTCAGCCTCCTCGCTTTGCTCCATGAGCACGCGGACCTTCTGCTCCGCCTGCTGGAGTGATTGCTGGCACTGACGGGTCAGCCGCACCCCCTCTTCAAAGGCCTTGAGCGATTCCTCCAGGCTGAGTTCGCCGGACTCCATGCGTTCCACCAGGGTCTCGAGTGATGCCAGCGAGGACTCCAGATCGGTCACTTCGGGCTTTTCGGCCATTGGGGAGTTACTCCTTGATCAGGGCGGCGCGGCAGCCTGGCGCAAGCGTAGAAAACGCGACCCCGCAAGTCAATTCCAGTGCTGCGGCCATCGGGCGCCATCTTTCTGATTTTCCGGTTTTTTTGATGGAAAAATGAGTCAGTCGCACGAAATTCCAAATCGGTATAAAGCGAGCGCTTTCACCGAGGGTGCCGGCGGCATTATAGTAATTTCCCGGACTGGTCCTGGCAGACAGTTGCACACTCTGGATCTCCTAGCTACAGCGTTCGCGTCTGCCTGGATCGGTACGGGCCCCCACCCTTGATTGACGCTCCTTATTCTCGATGTTCCTCCAGTTTTGAGCGAATTTCGTCGGGAACAGGCTTTGATCCGCGACTATCGGCATCGAAATGAACCAGGGTTGTCCTGCCTCGCGCGGTGATTTCACCGGCCTGATCCAGGTCCTGGAGTAGCACGAAGGAGCTGTTGCCCACGTTTTCGACCCGGGTGTGGACGGTGACATCCTCGCCGAAGCGGGTCTCGCCGAGATAATCCACTTCCACGCGCACCACTGCGATGGATCCGGCATCAAGATCGCCTCCGGGGGCAAACCAGCCCAGCACCGGCTCGCGCGCTTCCAGAAACCAGACAGGAATCACCGTGTTATTGATATGCCCCAGCGCATCGGTGTCGCAGAAACGGGGGCGGATGGATGTTTGCAACATAGTGGCAAGTAGCAAGTGGCAAGGAGCAGGGAACACAATGCCAGAAAATGCCGGTAATCGTTGACCACGGAACAACGTCTCCTGATTTTGCCCCTTGCCACTCGCGATTTTGTTACTATCGCGCTCTATGAAACTGATCCTCGCCCCCATGGAAGGTCTCGCCGATTACTGGATGCGCCGGGCGCTGACTGATACGGGTGCCTTCGACGCCTGTGTCAGCGAATTCGTGCGCGTAACCAACACTCTCTTGCCCGCGCGGGTGTTTTACCGCTGGTGTCCGGAACTGCGCGAGGGCGCGCAAACGCGCAACGGTACGCCGGTGCACCTGCAGCTGCTGGGGTCCGATCCGTCCTGTGTCGGTGACAATGCCGCCCGGGCGGTGGAGCTGGGCGCGCCGGTCGTGGACCTGAACTTCGGCTGTCCCGCCAAGACGGTCAATCGCCACCGGGGTGGCGCGGCCTTGCTGGATGAGCCCGAATTGCTCCAGGCGCTGGTCAGCGCGGTGCGCGCCGCCGTGCCGGCGGAGATTCCGGTATCGGCGAAGATTCGTCTGGGCATCCATGACAACGAGCGCGCGCTGGACAATGCTCGCGCCGTGGCTGCCGGCGGTGCCGACTGGCTTACCGTCCATGCCCGCACACGCGATCAGGGCTATCGACCGCCGGCCTGGTGGGACGATCTGCCACCCGTGCGCGCAGCCGCCGGCATTCCCGTCATCGGCAATGGCGACATCTGGACTCCGGGGGGTGCCGAACGCTGCCGTCGCGTTACCGGCTGTGATGATCTGATGCTGGGTCGCGGAGCGGTGCAGGACCCCTACCTGGCCTTGCGCCTGCGTGGCACCGACGGCGGCGGCTGGCCCGAGGTGCAAGCCCTGCTGCGCGATTATCTCGACACCATTGCACCCACCGGCGATGAGCGTCATATCTGCGGCCGCATCAAGCAGTGGCTCAATTACCTCCGCCGTGGCTGGCCCGAGGCGCAAGAGCTCATGGACGAGATCAAACGCCTCAACAGCATCAATGCCATTCGCCCGGCATTGGCCGGTTTCGATGAGGTGGCCTGATGGCCGTCAGGGGCCAGGCGCAAGGTGCCAGGAAGCGGCAAGAACTCCTCCGGACTTTGCGTTTCTTGTTGTTTTCGGCTGGCCACGTTTTTGAACGGTAGCGGTTCCCGTCTCCAAGTAGATTCGAGAAGTTATGGGTGAAGTCGTGACCCGGGTGTGACTCCACCGCGGTTCCTTGCTCCTTGCCTCTTGCCCCTGGTTACAACGGCCAATGCAACTGCACATTGCCACCCCCGAACCCGATTTCATGGAGCTCGAGCGACGGCGAAATGGTCAGCACAGCGCCGTCGTCGCGATTGACCTCGTAACGCCAGGGCAAGCTCAGTTTGCTGAGCACCTCGTCTACCGAGCGGTCCTTCCAGCGGCTCTCATCGTTGACTTGCTGATCCAGGTCCGGACGGCTGATTAATAACTCCGGACGCAGGTGATGCCGATCGCCGGTCGTGAGGCGGAGACTGGTATGGATAAGGGGTTCTCGGCGGCGCAGCTCTCCCCGGGTGTTGCTGGCCGTTCCAAAGAAGCCTTCTTCATCCAGCACGTAATAGTGCAATCCCACAGCGGGTTTCAGCCGGTGGGTTTTGTGAGTAAGACTTAGACCGGTTTGATGGAAGTCACGGCGGAAATCCCCGGTGGAATCTCCAGTCGTGTTGCGCCAGATGAAATCACGTTCCCTGTCCTCGAACCGGCTTGTAAAGCGGGCACGCCAGTGTTGGTTTTGCCAGGTCAACTGGACACTGGCCCTTGTGGAGGTGTCTGCCGCATTGAGGTTTCTGTCACGGTCGTCAAGCTCGACGCGAGGACTGTGATTGGCACTGATTTCCGCGGACAGGGCCGAGGACAGCGGAATGCGGGCCCGGGCAAAAAAGGTCTGCGGACGTTCGCGAAATTTCGCGGATCGCGCGGTTTTGTCATTGAATAACGTATCGGGAAAAATCGCGGCTAGTTCCACGAGGCCGCTCTTGCCCGCGTGCCAGCGGCTCTGGAACCAGACATCGCTTTCCGCCTTGTTCGCGGCTATATCGCCCCGCAGGATCAGGGTCCAGCGGTCCGTCAGGGCCTGACTGAAACCCACCAACTGCCGGTCGTAATCACCGTCAAAGTCTTCGCCCCGTTGCATGGCCAGATGAAAGGCGCGTCCGCCCTGGTCGAAGGGGAAACGCTTGCGGAACCGGATTTCGGAATAGGCCGTTTTGGAGCTCAGGCTGCCCACCGTGCCGCGTACGCCATCTTCGTTCGCGACCGGGGTCTCGGACAAATGCCGAAAGCTGAAACGCTGCAGGAAACTTTCCTTGTCGTACTCAAAAGAGCGTCCCTCCAGCAGCGCCTGCTGACGCCAGGGATGGGGTTTGCCCCACGTATCCGCGTAGGCGTGAATGGGCAGCAGCAACACCAAAGCCATGAGCCAGCGCAGAAAACCCGGGCCGGAATCAAGGCTTATGGGGCGCGGTTCTGCGTACGGGGTCATGATTCAGTCTCGTCCGATTGTCGGTGGTCACAAGACGCAGGCGCCGCAGCGGGCGAGTAAGCTGCATCCGGGTTCCGCTTTCCTCGAGCTTATCATCCAGTTGTCGCAGCGCAGCCGGTGTGTTGTCCAGCAGCAGGGGCGGCGGGGGCGACTGTTCGCTCACCGGTCGGGTAACATCATCCCAGTCCATGGGTACCACCCACTCGGGTTCTACCGCCGTGACCCCACGTTGTACAAAATTTTCTTGATAATCCTGTGACTGATAACTCAGACCGGCAACCGAGGTCAGGACCAGATCCGCGTCCCGTTGCGCCAGGGCATCGGGGTCAAAGCCGGCACTGCCATGGATCAACACTCGGCCTTGCGGATGAACGACATGCAAGGCCCGGAGAGGGCCTTGCCGAAAGTGCTGAGCGCTTGCCGGCAGACGCAGGGGCCGTTCAACGCTGCGCCCGACACCGGACAGTTGTGCCAGAAGCGGAGGCAGCGGGGCATGCTCCGAACGCGGGAAACGCAGCCGGAATTCGCCCAGGCGCAATTGGGTGGCGTCGCCCACTTCCCGGATCAGGGGTTCCGCCAGACCCTGCCCCCGGGCCAGGTTGGCGGCACTGGGTGAGCCCACAAAAAGGGCATCGAAGTGCTCGGCAAGCCAGGGCGCATCCAGGGCATGGTCGAAATGCGCATGGGTAACGATGACGGCATCCACCTCATCGATACCCGCGCGTTTGAGCGCGGATCGAATACGTTCCGGGTCCGGGCGCAGTTCGCCCAGCACTATGCGGGTCAGCGCCGGACGGCTAAAGAAGGGGTCGATCAGCAGCTTCGTGTCGCCGTCGCTGAGATAAACCCCTGCGCGGCCCAGCCATGTCAGCGCCAGCCCGGTCGAAGTGGGCGCAGACGATTCCGCAAGCCAGGCATACTGGTCTTCGTCCAGTCGGGGCTGCCAATTCAGATAGAACAGGCACATCCCGCAGGGCACCAGCAGTGCCAGCAACATCGTTACAGTGCCCAGGCTTTGTAGTTGTTTTGCCTGCATGGGGCCGTCCGGGCTTTTTCATGGATCCATCCTACACGGATCCCGTCTGGACGTTCACCCGGACCGCGCCCCCATCGGTTTCCCGGACCGCACCGGGGGCACGGGTGCTTTAGTCGGTATCGACCGGATAAACGCCGGCTTCGTCGTGCACCTCGCGGCCGCTCAGCGGCGGATTGAAGACGCAGGCAAGCTCCATGTCTTTGTGACCACGAAGATAGTGCTCATCGTTTTCGTTCAGCATATAAACGGTGCCGGGTTTGATGGGCCAGACCTTGCCATCAGCCACGGTTTCCACTTCCCCTTCGCCGGACATGCAGTAGACCGTCTCCAGATGGTTCTTGTACCAGATGTGGGTTTCGGTGCCGGCATAGATGGTGGTGATATGAAAAGAAAAACCCATACCATCGTCTTTCAGTGACAACCGAACGGATTCCCAGTTACCGCTGTCCGGTTTGACTGCCCGTTCGCTCTGCCGGGCCTGTTGAAGGTGGCGCACAATCATGGATGTCTCCTGCTGCAAATGGCCGGAATAGGGTCGAATGGAGCGCGGAGTATAACAAGGCGGCGCAGTTTGCGGTGTCAGGACCGAGCCAGGCCCGGCCCTCCATGCCAGCAATGGCTCAGCGGTTCCGGGCCGGGATGGACTCATTCGGAAAACGCTTGTTGCCGTCGGGCATAGCCGCCGGCAACAGCCTGCTAAACCGGCTTGGGCCGCCACTGCAAAGACCGTTTGCGCGGAGTTATTCACCCTCGGGGTGCATGCTGGTCCCGCGCGCAAGCTGTTAGCCTGAGCTCCGCCGTAATGATTTCGATAGCCCCGGGCGGGCCTGTGGGGGGAAGCTGATGACCATAACCATGTGGAGCTTTGCGCTCTTCCTCTTGATCTTCTTGCTGATCGGTTTTTCCTCGGTGCTGGTGCGCCGGAAAAACAACACGGACTATCTGTTGGCCGGGCGCAGCCTGCCGCCCTCGCTCGTGGGCCTGTCCGCGGTGGCCACCAACAACTCCGGCTACATGTTCATCGGCGTGATCGGGTTTACCTACAGTACGGGCCTGTCCGCCATCTGGCTGATGGTGGGCTGGATCCTGGGGGACCTGTTGATCTCCCAATTCGTGCACCGGCGTCTGCGCGTCAACGCCGAGAATCACAGTTCGCTCACGTTTCCGGAAATCCTGTCGTCGTGGTACGGGCAGAACCAGGTGGTGCTGCGTCGTGTGGCCGCCTTGATTGCCGTCGTCTTTCTGGGTACCTACGCGGCCGCGCAGTTCAACGCCGGCGGCAAGGCGCTGCATGTGCTTTTCGACTGGGATCTGCGCACGGGCGCGGTCATCGGCGCCGTCATGGTGCTGTTCTATTGTTTCTCCGGTGGCATGCGCGCCTCGGTGTGGACGGACGCCGCCCAGTCCGGGGTAATGATTCCCGCCATGGTGGTCATGGTGACCGTGGTCGTTGCCAACCAGGGCGGGATAGCCGAGACCTGGACGAAACTCAACAATGTTTCGGCCACGCACATGAACTGGTTCCCCCGGGATCTGGCTTTCGGGTTCATGGGCCCGGTGCTGTTCGTGCTGGGCTGGTTGTTTGCCGGCATTGGCGTTATCGGCCAGCCGCACATCATGATTCGATTCATGGCTCTGGATGATGCACAGCATCTGCAACGCGCGCGGCTGTATTATTATTTGTGGTTTACCACCTTTTATTTCCTGGCCAACGCGGTGGGCCTGATCTCGCGGCTGATCATTCCGGAAGCCAACTTCGACGCCGAGATGGCGCTGCCCACGCTGGCGGAGGATCTGCTCCCGCCCGTGGTGGCCGGGCTGGTGCTGGCCGGTCTCTTTGCGGCCACTATTTCCACGGCCGATTCGCTCATCCTGAGCTGCAGCGCGGCAATCGCCCGGGACTTGCCGCCCGAGCACTGGCATAACTATGTGCTGACTCGTGCCAGCACTTTGATCGTGATCGTGCTGGCGCTAACGATTGCCCTCTCCGGTAACAAAAATGTCTTTGAACTGGTCATTGATTCCTGGGCGGTGCTGGGCGCGGCTTCCGCCCCCCTGCTGGTTGTGCTGGTCCTCGGTGGCCGCCCGCCCCAATGGCTGGCCGTGGCCATGGTGGTCACGGGCCCGGCGGTGATTTATCTCTGGCCCCTGGTCCCCGGCTCGGGAACTATCTATCCACTTATGCCGGGCATGTTGGCAGGTTGGCTGGTGTACGGGGTCGGAGTCTTGATTCTGCGGAATCAAGAAGGAGCAAGGAGCAAGGCGCAAGGAGCAAGAGAGTAATGAGGGCGCTAAGCGCCCCTCTTTCTTCGTCGCTTTCAGCTACGATATGACGAATCCCTTCTCTCCTTCAAAAAGGGAAGAAAGAATTTTTCTTGCTCCTTGCGCCTTGCCTCTTGAGCCTATCCTTTAATCTCCGATTAAAGGATATATCTGCTCAGATCCTCGTCCTGTGCCAGTCCACCCAGATAGCGATCCACCTCGTTGGCGTCGATCACCAAAGGCTTTTCGTGGTACTGGGTGGCCAGGTCGTCGGCGTCGTAGCTGATTTCCTCCAGCAGTTTTTCCATCACCGTATGCAGACGCCGCGCGCCGATGTTTTCGGTGCGCTCGTTCACCTGCCACGCCACTTCGGCTATGCGCCGGATACAGTCGTCGGTGAATTCCAGGTTCAGCCCCTCGGTGGCGAGCAGTTCGCGGTACTGGCGCGTCAGCGAGGCGCTGGGTTCGGTGAGGATGCGTTCGAAGTCGTCCGGAGTGAGCGCGTTCAGCTCCACGCGAATGGGGAGCCGACCCTGGAGTTCCGGGATCAGGTCCGACGGCTTGGATAGATGAAAAGCGCCGGAGGCGATAAAGAGGATATGATCGGTGTTGACCATGCCGTGCTTGGTGCTGACGGTGCTGCCCTCGATCAGCGGCAGCAGATCGCGCTGCACACCCTCGCGACTGACGTCGCCGCTGGATTCACTGCCCTTGGCCACCTTGTCGATTTCGTCCAGAAAGACAATCGAGTTGCTTTCTACCTGCTCCACGGCGCGGGTCTTGAGTTCATCTTCGTTGACCAGGCGTGCCGCTTCCTCGTCACGCAACTGTCGGAAAGCGTCCTTGACCCGGAGCCGCTGGCGCTCGGTCTGCTGGCCACCCATCTTGGAAAACATCTGCTGGAGCTGACTGGTCATCTCTTCCATGCCCGGCGGCGTCATGATTTCCATGCCCGTTTCCGGCCCGGAGATGTCCACGTCCACTTCCTTTTCGTCCAATTCGCCCTCACGCAATTTCTTGCGAAAGGTCTGGCGCGTGCCGGAATCCTGGGATTCGCCGTCACGCGCTGGCGGCACCAGGGCATCCAGTATCCGTTCCTCGGCGGCGGTCTCCGCTTCCTCGCGGTTTTGTTCCATATCCTTCTGGCGCAGCATCTTGATCGCCATTTCCGTGAGATCGCGGATAATGGATTCAACGTCCCGGCCCACATAGCCCACCTCGGTGAACTTGGACGCTTCTACTTTCAGAAAGGGCGCATCGGCGAGCTTGGCCAGCCGGCGGGCGATCTCCGTCTTGCCGACACCCGTGGGACCGATCATGAGGATGTTCTTGGGCGCCACCTCGGAGCGCAGCTCCTCGTCGAGCTGCATGCGCCGCCAGCGGTTGCGCAGCGCCAGGGCCACAGCTTTTTTGGCTTCTTCCTGGCCGATAATGTGACTATTGAGTTCCTGAACGATTTCGCGGGGGGTGAGCGCTGCCATTATGAGCTTAGCTCCTCAATGGTGAAATGCTGGTTGGTGTAGATGCAGACCTCACCGGCAATGGTCAGACTCTTTTCGGTAATATCGCGCGCGGCTAACTCGGTGTTGTGCAGCAACGCGCGCGCGGCGGACTGTGCATAGGGTCCGCCCGAGCCGATGGCGATCAGATCCTCTTCCGGTTCAATGACATCGCCGTTACCGGTAATGATCAGGGAAGCGTCCTTGTCGGCCACGGCGAGCAGCGCCTCCAGCCGGCGCAGGGCGCGGTCCGTGCGCCAGTCCTTGGCCAGCTCCACGGCGGCGCGCCGGAGCTGACCCTGGTATTTCTCCAGCTGGTTCTCGAAGCGTTCGAACAGCGTGAAAGCGTCGGCCGTGCCGCCGGCAAAACCGGCAATTACGTTGTCATGGTAAAGGCGGCGTACCTTGCGGGCATTGCTCTTCATGACGGTATCACCCAGGGTCACCTGGCCGTCGCCGCCGATGGCCACTTCATTGCCCCGGCGTACGGACAGAATGGTGGTGCCGTGATATTGCTCCACGGATAGCTCCTTGATCGGATCCCTCTGCAGTCAGAGGCAAAAGGCGGTTGATGGATGTCGGTGGGAGCAGCGTCCTCGCCGCGATTACATTCCAGAAGCTCTGGAAAAAAATCGCGGCGAGGACGCCGCTCCTACAGCGAATTCGATGCCCCGTTGCGACCCCGGGATTGGGGCCACGGCCCGCCTTTTCAACCGCCGGTGGTCGTGGGGCGCCGCGCCGCCTGCTGCGCCAGCGCCCAGTGCACATGCTCGCGCACCAGCTCGGAGGGGTGATCCGCGCGTTCACGCAGCGCCGCCTCCACCTCTTCCGACCAGGGGGCATTGCCCAGGCCCACCGCCAGGTTGCGCAGCCAGCCCTCATAGCCCGCACGGCGGATGGGCGAGCCCCGGGTATGCTCGTCGAAGGTGGCTTCGTCCCAGCGGAACAGATCCACCAGCCGGGCATCGTCCAGCCCGTGCCGCGGGGCAAAGTCGGACTCGCCCGTGAAGTCCGCGTAGCGGTTCCAGGGGCAGATCAGCTGGCAGTCGTCGCAGCCAAAGACTCGGTTGCCCATGAGCGGGCGCAGCTCTTCCGGGATCGAGCCCTTGTGCTCAATGGTGAGATAGGAAATGCACTTGCCCG
>CAYPKI010000050.1:0-13339 GCA_964411265.1 uncultured Alcanivorax sp.
CGTGCTGGGCAAAACCCGGCTGCCGGAGTTCGGTTTCAACGGCAGTACGGAGTTTCAGAGCGAGGAGCTGGTGCGCAATCCCTGGAATACCGCCTGCACGGCGGGTGGCTCCTCCGGTGGCGCGGCGGCTCTGGTGGCGTCGGGTGCGCTGCCCATCGCCCACGGCAATGACGGCGGCGGCTCGATCCGGATTCCGGCCGCGGCGACGGGGCTGGTGGGTTTGAAATCCACGCGCGGACGGCTGGTGAAATCCCTGGCGTCGCGCTCGCTGCCGGTGAATCTCATCAGCGAGGGTGTGCTGACCCGGTCGGTGCGTGACACCGCACGTTTTCTGGCCGAGGCGGAAGACTACCATCAGGCGCGTCGGTTGCCGCCCGTGGGCCGGGTGGAAGCGGCGAGCAATCGGCGGCTGCGACTGGGCGTGGTGGTGGATTCGATCACCGGCACCCCTACCGACGAAGAAACCCGGACGGTGGTGCAGGAGACCGCGCGCCAACTCGAACGCCAGGGGCATACCGTGGAGGAAATCCCGGCACCCGTGCCCGAGCGTTTCATGGAGGATTTCAAGACCTATTACGGGTTCATGGCCTTCATGGTGAGCCGTTTCGGCCACCGCATGATGGCCGCGGATTTCGACCCGAAAAAACTTGATGGGCTGACCCGCGGCCTCGCCGACTACTATGCCCGGCGCAAGCGCAGGACCGCGACCATGCTGACGGTGTTGCAGTTGAGCCGTTTTTACTATGCCCGCGTTATGAAGCGCTTCGACGGCGTGCTCTCGCCGGTGCTGGGCCATACCGTGCCGGAAGTCGGCTGGCTCAACCCTGATGTTCCCTTCGAAACACTGTTCGAACGACTGATTCGGTACGCTTCCTTCACGCCGGTTAACAACGCCTCGGGCGGCCCCGCGATTGCACTGCCCCTGGGCTTGTCCCGGGCGGGTACGCCCATTGGCGTGCAGTGCGCCGCCGCCCACGGCGATGAGCGCACCCTGCTCGAGCTGGCCTTCGCGCTGGAACAGGATCCGGGCTGGCACAACATCAGTACCGAGGCGCAAGGTGAAAGGGGCAAGGATTAAGGAGTGGCCTTCTTCTTGACTGAGGCCCTCGAGCGCAGAAATATCGGTACTCTGATTTCATTCCAGAGTTTCCCTTGGGAGGTCGAGGCAGGGATGCCTTTCTCACCGAAGCATTGAGCCGTTGCGTTTCGTTCCTTCCAGCGCTTCAAGAAAGGACTCGCGCCTATCTGTCCTTGACAGGCAAGTCAGGCCGGACATCAGGATCGCGCCTCGCGCCTCGCGCCTCGCGCCTCGCGCCTCGCTCCTGGCACCTCTTAGTACACCGGTTTGATATCCGATTTGTCCTTTTGCCATCCGGGGTAAAGACTCTGGTGCAGTTTCCAGCCCGCCTGATCCACCAGGGTTTTGACATCCTCATGGCGATCGGGGTCGTATTCCACGGCGGCCGCATGGACCTGGGGGGACTGGTCCGGACGATCCATGTGCCGGTATTCCGCCAGAGCATCATTGACCCGCTCCAGCACGGTTTCGACGCGCCGGGTATCACAGTTCGCCAACAACAGGGCGAACTCGTTGGTGTCTACCCGACCGCGCACATCGCTTTCCCTGGAAGTGGACAAGAGGATGTCGGCGAAATTCATCAGGATCCGGTCCGTCTGGGCATGGCCGTGCAGCGGATTCTGGAGATCGGCGTCACCGAGCTGGAAGAACACCAGCGTCGCCGGCGACTGTACGCGTTCACAGAAGGTGAGCATTTGCCGGGCCAGACTGTAGAAGGTCCGTGAATCGGATACCCCGGTGAGGTTGTCCAGGGTGCCCGGGCGCGGCCCTTGCAGTTCGCGTTCCGCGATATTGGCCAGATCCCGCAGGAACACCTCGTCTTCCTCGGAAAACTGCCTGGGGCGGCTGTCGCAGACACAGAGGGTGCCCATCCGGCTGCCATTGCCGGCAGCAAGGGGACAGCCTGCATAGGCGCTGATGCCGGGGTCGTCGGTAACATAGGGATTGTCTGCGAAACGCGGGTCCGCGCCGGCGTCGGGCACGACCAGAATGTCGTCGTCGTGCAGGGCATGGCCGCAGAAAGAATAATCCCTCGGGACCTCTTCCAGCTCCAGTCCGCAAGAGGCCTTGATCCAGAGCCGTTCGGCGTCCACCAGCGTGATCATCGCCCAGGGAATGTCCAGCGTGCGGCGGGCAATGCGGCAGAGCCGATCGAACCGTTCCTCCGACGCCGTGTCGAGCAGGCGCAGCGAATGCAGTGTATCCAGCCGAAAAGCTTCCTCGGCCGTTTTGCGCGGTGGTTCCATGGCGACCTCCTCGGGCGGAGCGCTCGACTTCCCCTGAAAAGCAGTACCTTCCTTTGATTATGGCGCTTTTTTGAGCAACCGGGAACCGGGAGACCGTTCCGGAAAGGTGATTCCGACGAGAGGCGTCACGCCTTACCTGTCCGGGGCCTGATTCGCTATCCTGCTAGCCTTGGCAAGGGGGACGAGCTCATGCATGAAGTGAACTGGCGCCGCGATACCGCCGCCATCTGGCGTGCGCGCACGGCGACGCTGCGGCCCGTGCGCCATCTGGATCCGATACGCCTGGCGGATTTGCTGGGCGTCGATACCCAAAAGGCGCAGTTGGTGGATAACACCGAGCGCTTCCTGGCGGGCAGCCCCTGCAATCATGTGCTCCTCTGGGGCAGCCGGGGCACGGGCAAGTCGTCGCTGGTCAAGGCCGTGCTGAACCAGTATGCCGAGCAAGGATTGCGGCTGATCGAGGTGGACAAGGACGATCTACTGGTGCTGCCCGAGATCGTGGACGATATTCGCGAGCGGCCCCAGCGCTTCATCATTTACTGTGACGATCTGTCCTTCGGCGAGGGCGAGTACCAGTACAAGCACCTCAAGAGTGTGCTGGAAGGCTCCATCGAGCTGCCGCCGGCCAATGTTTGCCTCTATGCCACGTCCAACCGGCGTCATCTGATGCCGGAATACGAGGGTGAGAACGAGGCCACCCGGGTGGTAGACGGCGAGATTCACCATGGTGAGACCGTCGAGGAGAAGCTCTCGCTGGCCGATCGCTTCGGACTTTGCTTGTCCTTTTATCCAGTGAGCGAAGCCCAGTATTTCGCCATGGTGGACCATCTCTTTCCCGAGGTGAGCGACCGGGAAGAGTTGCATGTGCTGGCGCGGCGCTTCGCTATCGACAAGGGGGTGCGCTCCGGGCGTACCGCTCGCCAGTTCTACAACCAGTGCGCGGACCGGTTTTGACCCCGTCCGGGCGCTGGCCTATGATTAGGCGCCTCACGTCATCAGAGCGATCCCGATGTGCAGCAAACGAGTTCGGTTATGATTCCCGCGGATAGCGCCCCCATCTATACACCGGGTCTGCGCGGTCGTCCCTGGTTTCCGGATCCGCCCACCCGAGGTTCAAACTGACGCTCGTTATCTTCGTGTCATCCCCCCGGGGGATGGGGCTGTCTGAATCTGCTGGCTGAATCGCGCTCATGACGTTAGCCGCCATTGTCCTCTTGCCGTTCCTGTGCGCCCTGTTGCCGCCGCTGGTGGCCGGTGGTGCCCAGCGCCGTACCGGGTGCGCGCTGAGTGCCGCCCTGGCGCCGCTCATAGGCATGATCTTGTTGCTGGGCCATGCCGAGGCGGTGTTCAGCGGCCAGGTGTTGATCCAGCACCGCGACTGGATTCCGGCCCTGGGTTTGAACTTTGCCTTCCGCCTGGATGGTCTGTCTTTCCTGTTCACTTTCCTGGTGCTGGGCATTGGGCTGCTGATTATTCTCTACGCTCGGTACTACCTGTCGGAGCAGGAGCGCAACGGCCGCTTCTATGCCCAGCTGCTGCTGTTCATGGGCGCCATGCTGGGTATTGTGCTGGCCGAGAATCTGCTGTTAATGATGGTGTTCTGGGAGCTGACCAGCATCTCGTCTTTCCTGCTGATCGGCTTCTGGAACCACGACACCAATGCCCGCAAGGGTGCGCGCATGGCCCTTACCGTGACGGGCCTGGGTGGGTTGGCTCTCCTTGCCGGTGTCCTGCTGATCGGCGATATTGTGGGCAGCTTCGCTCTCACCGAGGTGCTCGCTGCCGGTGAACAACTGCGCGCCCATGAGCTTTATCCGGTTCTGCTGGTGCTGGTGCTGACCGGCGTGTTTGCCAAGTCCGCCCAGTTCCCCTTCCACTTCTGGCTGCCGCACGCCATGGCCGCGCCCACGCCCGTGAGCGCCTATCTCCATTCGGCGACCATGGTGAAGGCCGGCGTCTTCCTGCTGGCCCGGCTTTACCCGGCGCTGGCCGGGTCCCAGCTGTGGTCCGAGCTGGTGGTGGGCGCGGGCATGATCACCTTTCTGGGCGGGGCCTTCCTGGCCCTGTTCAAGCATGATCTGAAGGGGTTGCTGGCCTGGTCGACCATCAGTCATCTGGGCCTGATCACGCTGCTTTTCGGACTCAACAGCCCGCTGGCGGCGGTGGCGGGTGTCTTTCACATCATTAATCACGCCACCTTCAAGGCGTCGCTGTTCATGGCGGCGGGCATCATCGATCATGAAACGGGCATCCGGGACATGCGCCGAATCCACGGGCTCTGGCGCTATCTCCCCCATACGGCGGCGCTGGCCATGGTGGCTTCGCTCGCCATGGCGGGCGTGCCCTTGCTGAACGGCTTTCTGTCCAAGGAGATGTTTTTCAGCGAGGCATTGCAGACTCAGGAGCTGGGCAACGTCAGCTGGATCGTGCCATTGTTCGCCACCCTGGGTGGGCTCTTTTCCGTGGCCTATTCGGTGCGCTTCATCCATGATGTCTTTTTCAATGGAGAGCCCATCAATCTGCCCAAGTATCCACCCCATGAACCACCCCGCTATATGAAGGTGCCGGTAGAGATTCTGGTGGGGTTGTGTCTTCTGGTGGGTGTGTTGCCTGGTTTGATCGTGGGACCAGTGCTGGCCGTGGCCGCGGGCGCGACGCTGGGCGGTGAGTTGCCGGATTATCATCTGGCCGTTTGGCACGGCCTCAACCTGCCGCTGCTGATGAGCCTGATCGCGCTGGGCGGTGGCCTCATCGTCTATGCCTTCCGCCACCGGCTCTATGCCCTTCAGAACCGCTTGCCCAGCATCAACGCCAATCAGTTGTTCGAACGCTGGGTGCAACGGCTCATCCTTTTGGCTGAACGTCTGACCCGGACTCTGGAAAACGGCTCGCTGCAGAGCTATGTAGCCTGGCTCGTGGGCAGCGCCGCCGTCTTGCTGGCATGGGCGCTGTGGCCGCTGCAGGCATGGCAGGGTGAGCGCGCCCTGGTGCCCGTGGATGGCATTGCCCTGGTGGCCACGGCCATGCTGGTGGTGGGCGCGGTGGGCACGGCCGTGTGCCATCGCTGGCGGTTGGTGGCGTTGTTGCTGCTGTCGGTGGCGGGGCTGATCGTGGCACTGGTGTTCGCCCGCTTTTCGGCGCCCGATCTGGCACTGACGCAGTTGTCCGTGGAGGTGGTAACCATCCTGCTGTTGATGCTGGCCATGTATTTCCTGCCCACGCGCAGCAACCCCGATTCCGGATTCTGGCGCCGGGGTCGGGATCTGGCCATTTCCGGGCTGTCGGGACTAACCGTGGGCGGGGCGGCTTTTGCCGTCATGACCCGCGTGCCGGACACCATTTCCGGGTTTTTCCTCGACCGCAGTGTGCCTGAAGGGGGCGGCAGCAATGTGGTCAATGTCATCCTGGTGGATTTCCGGGGCTTCGATACGCTGGGCGAGATCACGGTTCTGGCCATTGCTGCCGTCGGTATCTACGCCCTGCTTCACGATCTGCGTTTGCCGCTGGCGCGTTTCGACAGTGATGGACGACTCTGGGCGCGGGATGCGCATCCCATGCTTCTCACCACCATCAGCCGCCCCTTGCTCCCGCTGGCGTTGCTGGTGGCCGTCTATATCTTCCTGCGCGGACACAATATGCCGGGCGGCGGTTTTATTGCCGGCCTGGTGGCGTCGGTAGCGTTGGTGCTGCAGTACGTGGCCAGCGGTGTTCACTGGGTTCAACAACGTGTGCCCGGCGATTACCATCCGGTCGTTGCTCTGGGTGTGCTCGTTGCCGGACTGACGGGTGTGGCCAGCTGGTACTTTGGCGCGCCCTTTTTGACCTCGACCCATGGTTATGTGCACTGGCCGCTGGTGGGCAAGGTTCATCTGGCCAGTGCCATTGCCTTTGATGTGGGCGTCTTCCTCGCCGTGGTGGGCTCGACCCTGTTGATACTGGCTAATCTGGCCAAGTTGACCGGCGACTATGAACACGTGCGGGAGGGTGCCTGATGGAGCTGCTGCTGGCCGCGATGATCGGCACCCTGACCGCCACGGGCGTTTATCTGTTGCTCCGCGCGCGCACCTTCCCCGTCGTCATGGGGCTGACGCTGCTGGGTTATGCCGTGAACCTCTTCCTGTTCGTCTCGGGGCGGCTGGTGGTGGGCGAGCCGCCGGTGATCGGCGGCTCGGACAATCCCTCGGACCCCTTGCCCCAGGCGCTGGTGCTGACCGCCATCGTGATCGGCTTTGGTATGATCGCCTTTGTGGTGGTGCTGGCGCTGCGCGCCCGGGGGGAGCTCAACAGTGACCACGTCGACGGCGGCAGCGAGGAGCAACGATGACGCATCTGATCACGCTCCCCGTGCTTTTGCCGCTCTTCACCGGCGCGACCCTGTTGTTGCTGGCGCGCCGCAGCCGGTCATTGAGCCGTGGGGTGAGTGTACTGGCGGCAGCGGTGCTGCTACCCATCACACTGGTCTTGCTCTTTCAGGGGCTGGAGGGTCCGGCGCGGGTCTATGCGCTCGGGGACTGGCAAGCACCCTTCGGCATTGTTCTGGTGCTGGATGGACTCGCCGGCGTCATGCTGGCGCTCACGGCCGTGCTGGCGTTGCCGGCGCTGTTGTATGCCTGTCGGGGGGATGATGCCCGCGGGCCCAATTTTCACGCGCTTTTCCAGTTCCAGCTCATGGGGCTCAATGGCGCCTTTCTGACCGGCGATATCTTCAATCTCTTCGTGTTCTTCGAGGTGCTGCTGATCGCGTCTTATGGTCTGCTGCTGCACGGCGGTGGCGCCCGGCGCACCCGGGCCGGACTGCATTATGTGGTGCTGAATCTGGTCGGGTCATCGCTGTTCCTGGTGGCACTGGGGCTGCTTTATGGCACCGCCGGCACATTGAACATGGCGGATCTGGCTCTGGCTGTGCGCCAGGCCTCCGGGGACGATGCCGTGCTGTTGCGCGCCGCCGCCCTGTTGCTGCTGGTGGTGTTCGGGCTCAAGGCGGCTTTGCTGCCCCTCTATTTCTGGTTGCCCGCCGCTTATTCCGCAGCCACCGCGCCCGTGGCGGCGCTTTTCGCGGTCATGACCAAGGTCGGGGTCTACGCAATTCTCCGGGTCTATTCGCTGATCTTCGGTGCTCAGGCGGGCGAGCTGGCCCATGTCGCCCTCCCCTGGCTCTGGCCCGTGGCGCTTGTGACTCTGCTGCTCGGCGGTCTTGGGGCCTTGAGCGCGCTTCGCCTTTCGGCGACGGTTGCCTGGCTGGTGATCGTCTCGGTGGGGACCTTGCTGGCGGGTGTGGCGCTGGCTACCCCAGCAGCGACGGCAGCTGTGGTCTACTATCTGGTTCACTCTACCCTGGCCGCTGCCGCCCTGTTTCTCATTGCTGATCAGGTCGGTCGTGATCGCGGTGACAAGGGCGACCGTTTGACCGCCGGGCCGCCGCCGCGCCAGCCCATGGTGCTGGGTGGACTCTATATGCTGGCCGCCATGGCGCTCATTGGGCTGCCGCCGCTGTCGGGGTTCATCGGCAAGGTAGCATTGCTTCAGGCAGCCGTGCCGACGACCGGCAGTGCCCCCTTCTGGATTCTGTTGCTCCTTAGCGGCTTGCTGGCGCTGATTGCGCTCAGCCGTGCCGGTTCCAAGCTGTTCTGGAGTCCGCGCCATGAAAGCGCGGGGCAAGCCACGGACCGCGTGCGCCTGGGTCTTACGCTGGTGCTGCCGGCATTGGTAGTAACCCTGTCCCTGTGGGCGCAGCCGGTTCTGCAAGCAGGTCAGCAGGTAGCAGCTCAACTACACGCACCGGATCGCTACATCCAGGCGGTGCTGGGTCCGGCTCAGGGGAGGGAAAGCTGATGGTCGGGGTGCGCTGGTTTCCCTTTCCCGGTATGACCGTATTGCTGTGGGCGGTGTGGTTGTTGCTGGTGAACAAGATCACCCTGGATCACGTGCTGCTGGGCGCGGTACTGGCCTGGCTCATACCCCAGGCCACGCGCTTTTTCTGGCCCGACGTGCCGCGGCTCCGTCGCTTTGAGCGGCTGCTGGCCTTTGTGGCCGTGGTGAGCTGGGACATTCTGGCGGCCAATGTGACAGTGGCGCGGCTGATTCTGGGCCGCACCTCGACGTTGCGCCCGGCCTTTGTGGAGCTGCCCCTGGATCTGGATAACGATTTCGCCATTACCGTGCTGGCCAACACGATTTCGCTGACGCCCGGCACAGTGTCCGCGGATGTCAGCGCGGATCGCAGCACCCTGTTGGTTCACGCGCTCGATGTGGATGATAAGCAGGCCTTGATCCGTCACATCAAACATCGTTACGAGCAACCGCTCAAGGAGGTGTTCCTGTGCTGAATACCGCTTTGACTATCGCGTTTTTTCTCTTGGGTGTGGCGCTGCTTTTGAACCTCTACCGGCTGGCGCGCGGACCCTCCCTGCCGGATCGGGTGCTGGCCCTGGATACCATGTATATCAACAGCATTACCCTGATCATGCTCTTCGGCATTCGCACGGGGAGCGACCTTTATTTTGAAGCGGCGCTGTTGATCGCATTGATAGGCTTTATCAGCACGGTGGCCGTAACGAAGTTTCTGCTACGTGGCGATATCATCGAATAGGAGGGGGTATGGAGCCCTGGGTGGAATGGACGGTTTCGATAGCGATACTGGTGGGATCGGCCTTTGTGCTGGTGGGCTCGATCGGGCTGCTGCGGCTGCGGGATTTTTACATGCGTCTGCACGGCCCCACCAAGGCCACCACCCTGGGTGCCGGCGGCACCATTCTGGGTTCGCTGATCTTCTTCAGTGCCCAGCGCGGGGCGCTCAGTCTCCACGAGGTTCTGATTGTGCTCTTCCTCTTTATTACCGCGCCCGTGTCTGCCCATATGCTGGCCAAGGCGGCCATGCATTTGAAAATCAGCCGCCGTCCCGAAACCCGGGGTGAGCCCTGGGAGCAGTAGTGGGGCCCTCGGGTACGCGCCCGGATGAGATTTGTGACTTCGTCACCCTTCGGGCAGGGCCGTATCGCGCTCAGCTCTGCGTTGCGCCTCCTTGACGTACAGGCAGTACGCCTGCGTCGGCGGCGCCTTGATCTGAACGCGATACGGCCTGGCAAATCTCACCCGGACACGAACCCGAGCGCCCTGCTCTGGGTGGGGCGAGAGTGAGGAGAAAACCGGGATTTCAGGAACCTATGTCCGTTATTCGATCATAACGGCGTTGCGTCTCCTACCCGTACTGCCTGTACGGGTAGGAGACGCAACGCGGAGCTGAGTGAAAACCGGCGCGGCCCGATAGGGTGACGAAGTTACAAATCTTGCCCGGGTACGGACCAGAGGGTCCCCACCCCAAAAAAAGAACCCTGGCAGCGGATCGGGGGAAGGATCGCGAGTGCTGCCAGGGGTCGAGGAGAGTCCCGACCCTGGGGGACGGGAACGGGACTCGTGCAGTCACGGGCCAGCAAGGGTTACTTGGGGGATCGGGGGACCAGCCCGCGACTACTGATTGAGACTCGCACAGGCGACCAAAGTTCCTCACCGAATCAATCGGATTCCGTCCGCTCGTCGTCCAGCTCCAACCACTGATCGAGCACGGCCCAGGCCTGCTCGCAGCCCGTGCCACTGCTGGCGGAAAACTGCTGCAGGCTCAGCGAGGCCGCATGCGGTGCGAGCTCGCGCTGCACGCTTTGCTGGGTCTGTTTGGCGGCGCCGAACTTCAGTTTGTCCGCCTTGGTTAGCAGGATATGGACGGGCATTTCCGCCTCGGCCGCCCAGTCCAGCAACATAAGATCGAATTCCCGGGTCGGGTGGCGGATGTCCATGAGCAGGACGAGCCCGCACAGCGACTCGCGCCGAGCCAGGTAGTCGGCCATGTGGTGTTTCCAGTTGCGCTGCGTCACCTTGTCCACCTTGGCGTACCCATAGCCGGGCAGATCCACAAGCCGCCGTTCGTCGTCCAGCCGGAAAAAGTTGATCAGCCGCGTACGGCCCGGGGTGTTGGAGCTGCGGGCCAGGTTTTTGCGCCCCGTGAGCTGGTTGATGGCACTGGATTTGCCGCAGTTCGAGCGTCCCGCAAAGGCGATTTCGCGGCCCTCGTCGGGCGGGCACTCCGCCAGCGTAGGGGCACTGGTGAGAAATTCGGTCCGGCGCAGCAGCGCCTCGGCAGATTGCATGCTTGCTCCCTCGGAAACCCGGTATGAGGCCTGGCGAATGCCGCTTCGCCTCGGAGGTCGGGCGCAGCCAAAAGCCTTTTATGTCAATAACGTACGCGAAACGGGCCGCTACTTCAGCCGCCCGCGCTCCCGTGCCGGATCAGCCGCGTGACCCATCCCGGATCCGCGCGAATTTTCCTGTCGCCAAATGACGTTTGGGGGAGCGCTCATATATAATGTAGCACGTGCGAACACAACCGCTGCTGATTATACAGGCCCAGGGCCGGACCGACAGGGTCTCCACCCCCGCGCAGCGACATGACCCGGAGAACTGGAAGGATTGAGCATGACGTCTTTGAGTACCTATCTCGTGCTGTTGGTAACGGCTGGACTCGCCGGCTCGGCCTGGGCCGACGGCAACTCGGGCAGCGGCGGCGATCCAGCTGCCGGTAAGGAAAAGTCCGCTGCCTGTGCTGCCTGCCACAAGCAGGATGGCAACTCGGATTCCGCGCAATACCCCAAGCTGGCGGGCCAGGGCGAAACCTATCTGGCTAAGCAGCTTCAGGAATACAAAAGCGGCGTTCGGGAGAATGCCATCATGGCGGGTCAGGCGGCGAACCTTTCGAAGCAGGACATGAAGGATATCGCGGCCTACTACGCCCAGCAGGAAATCGAAACGGGCGCGGCCAACCCCGACTACGTCGACAAGGGCGAGCAACTCTACCGGGGCGGTAATAAGGAAACGGGCGTGGCCGCCTGTGCCGGTTGCCACGGGCCCGCGGGTCAGGGCGTTGATGCAGCCGGTTTCCCCGCGCTGGCGGGCCAGCATGCGGACTATGTTGTGAGCCAGCTTAAAGCGTTCCGCAATGCCGGCCGCAACTCGCTGGAAGGGCCCATGCGCAATAATGATCCCAACAGCATGATGCGGAATGTAGCGGACCGGATGACCGACCGTGAAATTCGCAACGTCGCCAGCTATATTACGGGCTTGTCCGAAAAAGAATAGTTCGCGGGCCTTTGGAGGCCTGTTGCAACGCTGGCGCCTGGTGGGCCACGCCCGGGGCGCTGCGCGTTACCATCGCACAAAAATGGAGAGCGGGCTCTCCGGGCCCGTTCCGACAATCATAGAGGAGAGACCGGATGCGCACTCTGACAACAACCCTGTTGCTGGCCCTGACATCCATGATTGTGGCTCCGGCCTGGGCGCAGGAAGAGCATGCCCCCTATGCGGTAGATACGCATTACCGGGTTCTGGACGAGCCCGTGGACGTGGACAACCCGGACAAAATTGAGGTCCGTGAATTCTTTTTCTATGGGTGTCCGCATTGCTATAACGCCGAGCCCATCATCAACGACTGGCTCGAGGATAAGCCCGAAGACGTCAATTATGTGCGTACACCGGTGCTGTTTCTGAAAAATGCCGAGCCGCTGGCGCGCGCGTTCTACGTGGCTAAAGATCAGGACATGCTCGACGAAGTCCACATGCCCATCTTTAACGAGATTCACAAGCACCGCGAGCCGCTTTTCAGCGTGCCCGCGCTAGCCAACTTTTTCCGCAACTACGGGATCAAACCGGACCAGTTCAACGAGCTGTATTCCTCCTTCGGCGTGTCCACCAAGGTCAAGCAGGCCGAGTCCCTGGCACGTGAATACGGCATCCGCGGCGTTCCCGGCTTTGCCGTCAACGGTCAGTATGTGATCTTGCGCAAGAACCTGGAAAACGACCAGGAAACCTTCAAGGTTATTGATTACCTGATCGAGAAAGTGCGCAAGGACAACAACTGACACGCCATGCTGCTTGAGCGGGCCCGTTACGCCTATGCCGGCTGGAAAAAGCGCCCGGCGGGTTTCTCCCCCGCGCGTGAAGGCCGGCGCCGGGCTCGCCAGGGGCGGCAGGTGGAACTGCCCGGCAATCCCCTGCGCCTGCTCACCTACAACATCCAGGCTGGTATTGGCAGCCAGGCTTTCGCGGACTATGTTACCGGTAGCTGGAAGCAGGTGGTGGGCCATACGGCCAGCCGGGACAACATCGAGGGCATGGGTGCCCTGCTGCGCGATTATGATCTGGTCGGCCTGCAGGAAGTGGACGGCGGTAGCCTGCGCTCGCGTAATCTGAATCAGCTCCTGCACCTCGCCGCGCGCGGCGATTTTCGCTTCTGGCATCAGCAGCTCAATCGCAACCTGGGCCGTTTCGGCCAGTTCAGCAACGGTGTTCTGGGCCGGGTGCTGCCCTTCCATGTGGAAGATCATCGCCTGCCGGGCCTGCCCGGCCGGGGGGCCATCCTGGCGCAGTTTGGCCATCCGGACGAGCCGCTGATGATCGTGATCGTGCACCTGGCACTGGGCGAAAAATACCGCAACACCCAGCTCGCCTATCTGCGTGATCTCCTGCGCGACCGCCGTCACGTGGTGATGATGGGGGATTTCAACTGCTTCGGCGAGCACCTCCTCGACAGCCCCCTCATGGAGCTGGACCTGCAACTCATGGACAACGTCCACTACACCTACCCGAGCTGGGCACCCGACCGACACCTGGACCACATCCTGATCAGCTCGTCCCTGGAAGTCCAAAGTACGCAGACGCTGTCCGATTGCCGCTTGTCCGATCATCTGCCCATGGCCATGGAGCTGACGCTGCCCGAGTCCATGGTGACCGCCGCGCGCGAGGCCGCTGGGGTAGCACCCGGGCAGAGCCTGACGCGCCACGATCTTGAACGCCGGGCACGCCGTATTGCCATGGGTATGACCCTATCGGGACTCCTTTTGGCCGCCCTGGGCGGCGTCGTCCTCGTTACTAGTAGTGGCCTAGTTGGCGGATTCGCGGCCATCTTTGCCCTCATGCTCGCTGTCGCGGCGTTTGTGCCCATGGTCGTCATAGGGGCTGGGCGGCTGTT
>CAYPKI010000050.1:13349-14319 GCA_964411265.1 uncultured Alcanivorax sp.
CCTGCTGACCGGCGAGAACAACCATGGGCTGCTGGCAGCGGCCCGGCTCCTGGGCGATTGGTCCACGCCCCCGCGTTTCACGCTCTATGATTTCGGGCCCTATCCGATTCTGTGCAATCGGGGCACCCAGTCCGTGGCGGGCGAGGTCTACCGCATTGATGGCGCGATTCTCAAGCAACTGGATAGACTCGAGGACTATCCGGACCATTACGACCGGGATTTGATTACCACGCCCTGGGGACCGGCCTGGTTCTATTTTCAGCGCCGGCTGCCGGCGCGTTGCCGGGTGATTCCGGAGGCCGACTGGCGCCGACGGCGCCATGCTGCTTCCTCCAGAACAGGCTCATGAACGGGGGTATTCGCGCTGTCGGCGCCATGCTTGCGCTGTTGCTGCTCGCCGGCTGCCGGCCCGCGCCGGACTGCCGGGTTCGCGAGGGCAGGAGCGAGCAGCGGCAAGCCAGTGCCGGCTGCGTGATTCTGCGCAACGACCACATGCTGGTGCTCGAGCACCGTTTCAGCGGCAAGCTGGGCCTGCCCGGTGGCGGCCGCAAGGGCGGCGAAAGCGCCCAGTGCACCGCCCACCGGGAGACCTACGAGGAAACCGGACTGGATGTGCGTGTGGGCCGGCGGCTGGGGCTGCTACACAAGGGCTTTACCGTCTATCACTGCCGGGCGGATGCCGGGGCTGACGCCGCGCCCCCGTCTTCCGCCTGGCTGGAGGTGCGGGACCTCCAGTGGCACAAGCCGGACAGCCTGAAACGTGAGCAGTGGCGCCATGCCGATGAACTGGCGCCGCTGGTGGAGATGATCAAGCGCGGGGGCGAAGAGGATCAGTAACGCGTCTCCGCCATCCCGGAAAACTGCTTGGCCAGATAGGTGGCATAGTTATCCGTCATGCCGGCGAGAAAATCCAGCGCGCGCATGATGCACTGATAGACCCGGTCCGGTTCTTCCAGCTCCTGAAGTTCGG
>CAYPKI010000051.1:0-14283 GCA_964411265.1 uncultured Alcanivorax sp.
GAGCCATGCCGTGCCCCGGGGAGAGCGCTACCCTTATCTGGCGCGCGTTACGGATCTGGACGAAGCCCGTGTGCAGCGGGCCCTGAGCGAAACCCCCGAAACCCGGGATGCCCTCGTGGAGACGGTGTCCACCCTGCAACGGATCAGGAGCCGGTTATGAACGACAATCACACGCCCGAGCATTACGATCAGGCCCGGCGCATCGAGGCTGCGCTCAATGCGGTGCTGGTGGGCCAGCCCCGGGTGGTGCGCCAGATTCTGGTGGCGCTGCTGGCCGGCGGCCATGTGCTGCTGGAGGGCGTGCCCGGGCTGGGCAAGACCCTGCTGGTGCGCAGCCTGTCGCGTTCGCTGGGGCTCCCCTTTTCCCGGGTGCAGTTCACCCCGGATCTCATGCCCACGGATATCACCGGCCATACGCTCTACGACGCGTCCACGGAGCGTTTCCGGGTCCGGAAGGGGCCCATCTTCACGAACATGCTGCTCGCCGACGAGATCAATCGGGCCCCGGCCAAGACCCAGGCGGCGCTGCTGGAAGTCATGCAGGAGCGCCAGGTCACCATCGAGGGCCAGGCCTTCGCGCTCACCGAGCCCTTCATGGTCATGGCCACCCAGAACCCCATTGATCAAGAGGGCACTTATCCCCTGCCCGAGGCGGAACTGGACCGTTTCCTGTTCAAAGTACTCATCGATTACCCCGGCGACCGGGACGAGCAGCACCTGACCCGGATGATGCTGGACGGCACGATCGGCTCCAATCTGGATGTCGCCGGGCTGGAACCCGTGGTGGACACCGGTGCGGTGCCCGCCCTGCGCGCGGATCGGGACCGGATTCTGGTGGACGAAGCCGTACTGGACTATGCCGTGCGGCTGGCGCGCACCACCCGGGATCTGGCGGAGGTGGAGCGTGGCGGCAGTCCGCGCGCGAGTATTGCCCTGGTGCAGGCGGGCCGTGCCCATGCGCTGCTCGAGGGACGCTCCTTTGTGACACCGGACGATGTCAAGGCGGTCGCCCCGCCCGTGCTGCGTCATCGCATGCAGCTGAGCGCGGACGCGGAAATCGAGGGCCGGACCAGCGAGACCGTGCTGGAGCGCCTGCTCGAAACCGTGGAGGTCCCGCGCCAGTGAGACCGGCACCGCGGCTCATCGCCCTGACGCTGATCTGGGCCCTGCTGGGTGCGGCCACGGTGGCCGCCTCCCGGCTCACCCCGGCGCTATCCCGTCCACTGCTTCTGGCGTGGGCACTCACGGGACTGGCGCTGGCGCTGGTGGCAGCGCTGGATCTGGCGCGCGGCCGGAGCCGGCCGGAGCCACGCGCGCAACGGCGCCTGCCGTCGGCGCTGTCTGTGCAGGTGCGCCAACCCGTACGCATCGAGCTGGTCAGTGCCGATCTGCCCGGCGCGGCACTACTGGCCGATGAACATCCCGGCGACGACGCTGAAACCGGGTTGCCCACGACAATCCGGGTTGCGCGGGCAAATGTTACCAGGGTCGAGTACGGCTACCGGCCTGCTCAGCGTGGCCCGGCCGAATTCGGACGAATCCGGCTCTGGCTGGCATCGCCGCTGGGCCTGTGGTCGCTACGCCAATACGCCGGACAAGTGGCGTCGGTGCCCGTCTATCCGGACTTCTCGCTGATTTCCGCAGATCTCGAGGCCCGGCATCCGCGCGCCCGCACCTTCGGGCAGCGCCTGCGGCTACGTTCGGGCGATGGGCTGGAGTTTCATCAGTTACGCGATTACCAGCCGGGCGACAGTCCGCGCCGGATTGACTGGAAGGCCACGGCCCGGCGCCGCCAGCTCATCAGCCGGGAGTACCAGGACGAACAGCATCAGCAGGTGATCACACTGCTGGACGGCGGCCAGCGCCTGGCACTGCCGGTGGCCGGGCTGACCGGCTTTGATCACGCACTCAATGCTTGCCTGTTGCTCTCCTGGAGCGCGCTGGCTCAGGGCGACCGGCCGGGCGCCTTGATGTTCTCGGGCGAGACGGAGCGCTGGATACCCCCGGTGCGCGGCCGCGGTGGTCTCTATGATCTGCATCCCGACCACCATGCCACGGATTTTGCCCGGGCGGCACGGCGCCTGCACGGGCACTGCCCCCAACGCGCCCTGGTCGTGCTCATGACCCGACTGCAGCCGGACGACAGCGAGGATCTGCTGGAAGCGCTGAGGCTGCTGGGCCGACGCCACCACGTCATGATCGGCGACATGCGCCTGCCGGCCCAGGCCGCGCTCGCCCATGCACCCGTGGAAGACTTTGAAACGGCGCTGCAAGTAGCGGGCGACGCCCACTACGAGCGCGACCAACGCGAACTCCATACCCGTCTGCGCCATGCCGGCGCCCGTGTCGTGGACGCTACACCCCGACAGCTCCCCGCCCGCCTGAACGCCGCTTATCTGCAACTGAAACGGACAGGGCGGCTGTAATGCCTTACAGCCGCCAGGGGCAAGGCGCAAGGAACAAGTAGCAAGAAAAACCGGTAAGGGCGCCTCCGGCACCCGATCCGTATTGGTTTTACCTTGCCCCTTGCCACTTGCTCCTTGCCACTTTTTTGTTGACAGAACCAGTGAGTTCTATAGTACCTTGGAAGCAGGATTTAACGAATCAACTTGAGCCCATCATGAGCGAGACACTGGAAGAACTGCAGGCGCGGGTGCATGCCCAGAAAGAGCGTATCCCGTCGCTGTACGGCGCCATTGATTTTGACCGGACACCGGAGCGATTCACCGACGATCCGCAGGTGAAAAGTGCCATGCCGGAAGAGTTCGAACGGCAGTTTCGCGACCAGGTACTGAACGATCCGGAACGCATTGAGCGCGCCCGTGCCTACACGATGCTGGGTGACAACGTCGCCGACGCTTATGCGGCACTGTCCGGCCAGTACCGCATCCGCACCCTGATCGACATGCTCAACGACGCTTGTGACCGCGGTGTGGAAAATCTGGACAACCCGCCCGAAGAGCTGGTGGCCTTCATCCGTGACATGGAACGCCAGCCGGACTGGCTGGACATGAATCTGGTCCGCAAAGGCGCGCGCCTGAATCGCAACTACATGGCGCACCTGACCCCCTTCGCCATTCGCGGCGCCTTTATCGCCACCTTCATGAACAAGTATTCGGGCATGCCCATGGCGCTGACCGGAGCGCTGTCCGGCGAGTCCTCGAAGGGCCGCGTCAATGAAACCGCTAGCTTCTTCACCACGGCCACACTGCCGGGCGCGTTGGAGCGTAACGGGCAGGGTTTCAAGGCAGCCGCTATGGTCCGGCTGATGCATTCCATGGTGCGTTTCAATCTGCTTACGCGTTCCGAGCAATGGGATCCGGAGGTCTTCGGCATTCCCATTCCCCAGGTAGATCAGATGCCGGCGGGCACCATGCCCGCGTTCATAACGGCCTTCAATATCGTGCAGAAAGGCAAGCGCAATCATTTCAACGATCACGAACGCGCCATTGTCGAGCTCTGCCGTTACCAGAGTTTTTTGCTGGGCTTACCGGAGGATCTGCTACCCGATACGCCACACGGCATTTTCAACACCATGCTCACCTATGCCGCCACCCTGCGTGACGGCTATGACGACGACACCCTGGGCGAACTGACACGCTCCACCATGAAGGCCTATCGTCCGCGCGACAAATCCTTGAAAAGCCGGATTTACAACGAGGCGGAAAAGGGCTTTTCCAAGGTCTTCTTTACACGCACCTTCCTGCGGGGCAAGGACAAATCCATGGCCCGAAAGATGGGCGTACAGCCCAACCCGCTCGATTACGGACTTTTTCTGGGAAGCAATCTCTGGATCATGCCCCGTCTCTACGGCCACATGATCGCCGAGCGCCTGCCGGTGGTGAACCGGGTCGCGGATCATTTTCTGGTGAACCGGATCAACGACCTCCTGGTGGAATACGGACACGCGGAATACACCACAGACCCGGATCAATACGCGGGGTAAAAGGGGGCGAGGCAGGAGCCGCCAGGAGCGAGGTAACCCCGTCCCCGGTGCTCCCCTTGTAAAGGCGAGGAAGAGATGGGCTCAACCGCCCTGGGTTCTCGCAGCGTCTCCCGCTTTTTAAGGGGAAGATCACAGAGAGGGTTGTCGCTCGCGCCTGGCGCCTCGTTCCTCACGCCTCGTACCTGGCAGACTGTTGAAAATCCTTTACGCACTCAGCCTGGCCTGGAGCGTTCAGCTGGTGTGGGTTGTCGCGACGGACAGAGTGGATCCCTTTCCAAGCGACCCAGTGCAGTAGATGCGCGCTTCAGGCCAAGCTGAGCACGCAGGGGGTTTCCAACAGCCTGTTAAAGCCCGGGCCCATCCGCGCCACTGGAGTGAACCACAGGTAACGCGGTTCTTCAGCCGAGGTGTAGTCGCCGCGCCACATGGCGGCCGAGGCCAGTTCATCCGGGATCATGATCTCCCGCACGGGTTGCTCCAGCGAGCCTGGACGGTGTCACAGAGGCATGCACTCTGCTGCCTTATGTGTCAGGATCAGGTCAGCAGGGCCGGGGAATAAATTCCACATGAACTTCCGGGATAAGCTTGTCGAGCGCCTGGGCAACCCGCTGGACTGGCACTCCGCGCACAAGAGCATCTTCGTGCTCGCTATCGTCTGGTTGCTGCTGCTGGGCTATCTGGCCTGGGCCTTCGTCGTGCTGGTCTGGCCTTTCGGCAGTGCGGAGGTGCGCGCAGAGCATGTCGCGCCGCATGTCCCGTGGCTACTGGCATTGCTCGGGCTCACGACCATTTTCCTGACCGGCTCCTGGTTCACCGGGCGCAAGCATCCAGAGTCCGTGCTTCACCAGCATCTGTGTGCCCAGTGGTACGCACTGGTACTGCTGACCCTGGGGCATTTCACCGGATTGTGGTCGCTGGCGACCGGAGTGATCCTTTGCGGCGCCGTGGTAGTGGGCTTCATGTTCCTGAATCGAATGGTGGTCTTCGCCGCCATGGCCATGGCTGTTGCCCTTCATGCGATCCTGACAGTGGCCATGGTTCGCGGCGTGCTGCCGGACGGCCCCATGCTCGGACCCAGCCGTGACCCGAACGGTTCCCTGAGCACCTTCTGGGTCTCGTCCATGTATGTTTTCACCGCCCCGCAACTGACCGTGCTCGTGGGCCTGTCCTATTACATTCTCACGCGCTGGCGTCACCGCGAGGCCGAAGTTCGGATGCTGAGCATGACGGATCCGCTGACCGGCATGGCCAACAGGCGGGCCATCATGGCCTTGCTCAAGCGCGAGCTGGAAAAAGGTCACGATACCGGTTCGCCGGTGTCCGTGGTCATGGCGGATCTGGATGACTTCAAGACGCTCAACGATACCCGGGGTCACCCGGCCGGCGACGCGGTGCTGCGTAATGCTGCTCGAGCGCTGCGCGCCGAACTGCGACAAAGTGATCATGCGGGCCGCTACGGCGGCGAGGAATTCCTGATGGTATTGGCCGGCGCCGACGAACACGGAGCTGCGCTGCTTGCCGAGCGCTGCCGCGAGGGCATTGAGGGGCTGCGCGTGGACTGGGGCGAAGAAGGGCCATTACAGATTACCGCCAGCTTCGGCCTGTGCAGCAATAATCACCGGCGCGATTTAACCCAGGATGACTTACTGCGCGCCGCCGACGATGCTCTCTATCAAGCCAAGCAATCCGGCCGTAACCGCATTGAAATCGCCCATCCGGGCCCGTAAGCGGCCTCATGAATTAATCTTAGGGGAATCCAGCCATCCCGTAAAAAAGTATTGACCCGCTGTAGTCGTCTTTCGCTTTTGCGGTATAGCGCACACTTCATCCTCTCCAAAGACCTCTGCAACGCTTAGCACTAAGCGAGTGCATCATTATGCTACTGTCTTTCATGACCGGGGAGTCACGATGCAAGAGGCACATAACAACAGGGACCGAACGGGCGCACCCCTGGAGTGGAGCAGTGCCATCAAGGCCTTCTTCATTCTTCTGATCACTGGAGTGATCTATCTCGCCTATGATTTCTGGGGGCGCTGGATTCTGGGGCAGCCGAGTACGGCTGAGCTGGTAAACCGCGACGGCCTGGTAGTGACCGTAAACTGGCTGGATTACATCCTCGTGATTACGGCCACGCTCATCGTTATCGTACAGCTGGTCCCGGCCCGGCACCGGGACAGTATCTGGCTGGAGCATTTGGGCGCGCAGTTCTACAGCCTATCGCTATCCATGATCGGCTATTTTTCCGGCACCCTGGCGCTGTCCACCGGCGTTGTCCTGGCCGGCGCGCCCGTATTCGGTTTCATGTTCCTCCGGCCCGCGCCCGTACTCACGGCCCTGGGCGTGGCCATTTCGCTTCAGGCCGGACTTACCCTGGCCCAGACCCAGGGCATGCTGCCCTATGCGCCCATGGTGGCAAGCCTCACGCGGGCCGACGGCTCCCTGTCCGGCTTCTGGGTGGCCACCTTCTACCTGTTCGCCCTGCCGCACTTCCTGGTGCTGACCACCCTGTCCTGGTTCATCCTCACGCGCTGGCGGCGGCGGGAAGAGGAAATCAGGCAATTAAGCATGACGGATCCGCTCACGAATCTGCCCAACCGCCGCGCCATTCTGGCGCATCTGCGCCGGGAAGCGGATCATTGCAGCCAGCAGCACTGGCCACTGTCGGTGATCATGGTGGATCTGGACTGGTTCAAGGACCTCAATGATAGCTGGGGCCATGCCGTGGGTGATCGGGCACTGGCCGCCGCCTCCACCAGTTTGGGCAACGGCTTGCGCCAGAATGACCGGATCGGGCGCTACGGTGGCGAGGAATTCCTGCTGGTGCTCAACGGCACGGACTACAAAGGCGCGCAAATCCTGGCCGAGCGTTTGCGCGCCACCATTGCACAAACCCGTGTGGGCGTGGACTGCCACCAACCTGTAACTTTAAGCGCGAGCTTCGGCATCTACTGCCGCGAACCCGGCGACATCACGGACCTTAACGAAATGGTCCACAAGGCCGACGAGGCGCTGTACGAGGCCAAGGCGGGCGGCCGCAATCAAGTGGTTACCGCGACGGCTGGAGACGGCGCCACCGCGGTTGCCTGACTCCATCCGCCACCGCCACAGCCCGGACGAGCGGGTCAAGTCATCCCTGGCGGTACAACAGGCTTTCACATAAGGCCTGAAAAAGATTTTCATGCCTTATCCCCGAACACCGCTATCGCGCCGCGCCAATCCGCTCAACAGATCCCCGCCAACAAGGCGTGGCTGGTTTTCATTCCAAGCGCGCTGCTGAATACCGAATTCCCGATCTGAACGGTGGCCGTACTCGACCCTGCGGGCGCGGCCTCGTTCATGGACTTGGACAGTACCCGGCGAATTCTGTTGACCACTACGGCGATTACCGCAACGTCCTGTTTTCTGCTGCTGGTTATGGCGCGGGTACGTTTCATTCGTCCCCATCAGGCTCTTGCGAAACCCGTTGCGTACTCAGGCTGTCAGGCTGGTTCGCCATCGAGACGCCATTTTGAAGGCAGGTGTCTACCCTTCGAAGATTGCCAACGATGACAGCGGGCCAGCCTGAAAGCCCCGCAGGGCGCGGCCTGAAGCGCGTATCTGTGGCACTTTGTCGCTTGGAAAGGGAACCACCCTGTCCGTCGCAACAAAGTACAACAGCTGCACGCTTCAGGCCACGCTGAGCACGCACAGGGTTTTTCAACAGCCTGTTATCCCACCCGGGCATCCATCCCTACGATTACGGCTCAATCGCCGCACCGAGAATATGCGGCAAAACATAACGGTGGACGTCGAGCTCCGGACGGTAGTGCATGAAAAGCCCCCCCAGAGTGCCGAAAACCCGCGCCAGCATAATGAATTCCGCCGGCACCTGATGCACCGGGTCGGCTTCCATCTGTTCCAGCAGCTCCGTCATCATGGTCAGCACTTCGTCCTCGGACGGCCACTGGATTTCCAGTCCCTCGCCGGACAGCGCCGCGTCACGGATTTGCTGCAACAGTACATCCACAAAGGCGAGCAAGGTATCGGGTGCGCCACTGGCCGTAGCGAAGCCGAGTTCGTGCAGCGTTTCCAGAATGACATCGGTTTCGCCCACAATGGCGGCGGTAAGGATGCGGTGGTAACCGGCACGGAATTGGTCCGGCAGCTCCATGGTGGCGCCGAAATCCAGCAGGACCAGATCGTCATCCTCCGTGACCAGCAGATTGCCGGCATGGGGATCCGCCTGGAAATAACCGGCCGTGAGCACCTGCTCCAGATAGGCGTCCAGCAGGCGCCCCAGCAGATCGGCCAAACGCTGGTGCTCACCGGCATCCCGCAGCTCGTCCAGCACCTGGTTGAGCTTGCGCCCGGGAAGATATTCGGAAGTTAGCACTTGCTCACCGCTGCATTCGCGAATCAGGAGCGGCACACGGAAGCCGGGCCGGCCCTCGAGCAGCGATCCGATGCGGTCCATGGCCCGAGCTTCGCCGCCGTAATCCAGCTCGGACCATACGGTACGCTCGATCTCGGCGGTGATGGTGCCGTAGTCCATGGGCGGCAGCGAATCCTGTACCCCGTTCATGAAGAGCTTGAGCAGGGCCATGTCCAGACCGATCACCTCCTGCAGACCAGGCCGCTGGATCTTGACCGCGACCCTGCGGCCGTCGTGCAGGGTCGCCCGGTGCACCTGGCCGATACTGGCCGCTGCCAGGGGCTCTGCCTCGAAATCCGCGAAAAGGGTTTCCAGGGGCGCATTGAGATCCGCCTCGATCACCTCGCGCACCGCCTCGAAGGATTCGGGCGTCACGGCATCCTGGAGCACCGACAGCTCTTCCACCCAGGTGTCGGGCAGCAGGTCCGGACGGGAGGACAGCAACTGCCCGATCTTGAGAAAGGCACCGCCCTGCTCCAGCGAAGTATTGACAAAACGCCGGGCATTCTTGCGGTGCAGCTTTTCCAGCGCCGCCGGCATGCGCGATTCCGGCAGAAAAGCCGCGCGCGTACCCCAGAAGCGGTAACTGCTGGTGACTTTGGTCAGCATCCAGCCGGCTTTCGATAACCGCGCAATCCGCGCCGGCCATTGCTCTACTTCCGCTGCCAGGGCGTAATACCGCTCCAGAGCCGCGTCCGTGCCCCGTTCCAGGGCACGAAAGGCATCCAGCGCCTGCTGACCCAGTTCACGCGCTTCCCAGAGCCCGTGTTCCACCGCCGAGACAGCCGTGTTGAGCACTGCCAGACCGGCTCTGAGCCGGCTCTCCCGACGCTCAACCGGCGTAAATGCGCGCTCCTCGGGCTCGGTGTCCATAACGACATTTTCTTTCACTGTGTCTTTCATGGGGTCACTCCCCTGCCTAATTGTCATTTTTTGTATTACATGCAAGGCCAAAATAAAAGGCCTTCCGGCCCTGTTGTCTGTCGCTGTTGTCAATCAGTGCCGGTTTGGCCTCCGTGGGAGGGGCGTCCCCGCCCCGATATTTCCAGAACCTCTGGAATCCATCGGCGCGGGGACGCGCCTTCTACATCATCCTTTAAACCACGAAGACAAGCCCCGGCTACAACTGCTCGATACAGTCCGTACACAACCAGACCACGGGCACGCCCGGATCCGTGGTCAGGCCGCGGAAAGCCCGGGTGCCGCGTTGCACCCCGGCGCCGCACTGCACGCAATAGCCGGGCTTGTTGACGATCACATCCTGCCAGGCGTCGACCGCCTCCATGACCGCCCGGGCCTGCTCGCCACCCTGATCCACAGGGACGAAAGGCTCATCCCCGTCCTTGCGCGCACCGGCAGCCGATTCAGCAATGCGCCGGGCGTCGCGGGTGACGTTCTCCACCAGCTGGCTGGAATCCGCCACCACGGACTCCACCAGATCAAAGCTGTCTTCCAGCACGTTGCGGATCAGCTGGGACACAGGCACACGCTCACGCTCCGCCGCTTCCTTGAGCGACGACTCCAGGTCCCGGGGCACCCGGGTCTGGATTACCTTGTCCTTGCGCTCGTCGTCCGCCGCCGGCTTGCGCCCGCGCCGGGATTTCTCCGATTTCGCCATCCGCCCGATTATAACGGGTATTTTTTTGTAGTACAAAAAATAAGCCAGCAAGCAGATGCGATCTTCCTTAGGATCAGCGGCTACTGGTGGTGATGAACGGTCTGAGCAAGGGTCTGATGGTGTACAGAGCCCTCCGAGTGGCATTCCCGATGCGAGTGAACGGGTCTAATCTGTGACTTATATCACATTTTAAGCAATCAACCCGAAAAATTACCAGGGTCCCCTGCCGGCTCCCAACGGAGGTAAACCATGAAACAGGCCCCGAATGAAAACTGCGTAACCGACTCCGTGATCGGCCACGCCCTGCTGGTCCGTATCGGACTCATTGTCCTTCTTCTGCTCTGCGTCCACGCGCTTTCGGTGCTGGGCACGCTCTGGGCACTGGATCATCCCGGTCCTGCAGCGCTGTTCCGGAACCAGCCCGTGTGGAGTCTGGGGGTACCGGCCTTACTTACGGCTCTGGTGGCCGCCGCCGCGCTAACCGGGCTCGTAATCCGCGAACGCGCCGGCGGCAACCCTGCGGCACTCGCTCCGACCACGGGGGTTTTCACGCTGGACCGTGTCACCAAACTGCCCGGCCGAGAAGCGATTCTGACCATACTGGAGAACGAGTGGCAGAACTGCCGACTCAATCAACTGCCGTTGACCATCGCCATGATCCGACTTGATCACTGGGAACAAATCAATCAGCAAAACGGCTATGACGGCGGTGACCGGGTGCTGGCGGCCGCTAAAAACCGCTTACGCAAGGCCTTGCGGCGAGCCGACAACCTGGGCCGCCTGGACGACGAAACCTTCCTGCTGGTGCTACCCGGTGTGGAAGAACCCCAGGCCCGGCTCGTGGCGGAACGCTGTCAGGAGTCACTGCAAGGCAAGCCGGTGCAACCCGGACGCAAACGTATCACCCTGACGGCCAGCGTGGGCCTGTGCTGCGGCGCCGCCAGTGTTCAGGAGACACCCGAGGCCATGATGGACAAGGCCGCTTCCGCGGTACAGTCGGCACGGGAAACCGGGGGTGATCGTGCCATCGTCTATGGCGCACCCATGGGTGGGTCCGGTCTGTCGGTTCAGGAGGTGGATTTCGGATAACCGTGAAGTGGCACCCGGCCCGCCGCAGCAGGCCAGATGAATTCAGGCCTCGCTGGAGCCGGCATCAGCCGCGTGTACCGCTTTTTCGAGTGCCTCCTCCACTTCCGGCGGGGTGTACTGCTCAACGTGCTTGGCCAGCACTTCCTTAGCCTCGAGGCGATGGCGGCTGACCAGGGTGTCATGGGCGCAGATCGCCTGACCCTCGCGGAACAGATCCCGGAGGATACCCTGGAAACAGCTTTCGACAAGGGTGATCTGAGCGTTACATCCAGCACGATGCAAGACGAAGCACGAAACCGGATAGGCGACTGATTTGATAACAGCTCGTCCAGCTTGAACTTACCAACTGGAACAGTGGCGAAATTCAAATCGTGGCCCTGTACAACGGCAATACGGGTGTTGATCGAGACGCAACGAAGATCTCCGGAAATCAGTTCGAGATTGATAGGGTCGACGTTAAAGGTCAGAAGCCAAACATCATCCTCCACAGTCGCGGCACCATTTACGAGGCGGACCCTGTACAGGTCAAGAACGGCCAGCTCACGGAAAAGGAGCATGACGTATAGGTTGCCAGTCCGCGCGATTGAACCAGCGAACACTGCCCACAAACCACTAACAGGGCCCGCTCTTGCGGGGCCTGTTAGTCATGGAGTTTCTACGTACCCCTGATGCACTTGCGAGCACGCATTCATTTCGTTCACCAGATCTTGTAGGGCAGGAACTTGCCGTTCATGGTGACTACTACACGATCGCCCTTGGGGTCTTCCTGACGATCCAAATCGGGGGTGAAATCAATGGCGGACATGATGCCGTCGCCGAATTTCTCGTGAATGACTTCCTTCATGGAGAGCCCGTAGACCTGCATGATTTCGTAAAATCGGTACACCAGCGGATCCGTGGGTACGGTCTGCTCCATGCCCTTGTAGGGGTAATCTTCCAGCGCATCCACCACCTCAGCGGGCAGGCCCTGCGCGCTCACCAGTTTTTCTCCGTATTGGCGCGGCATGCTGCACTGGCCCGGCGAAGCCGCGGTCACGAAGACCGGGTTCAGGCCGACCTTGTCGGCGATCTGTTCCCAGCCCATCTTCTGGCTGGCCTTCGCGCTCATGATCGCCTCGGTCATGTCGTTTTTTTAATGGGAATTTTTCTCTCGAATGCACCGGGGAACAAGCCCGCCCGCGCCAACAATGGGCGACGCAGGGGCTTTCGGTGCACGGTCACGAACCGCTACTACCGAGTTGCAATAACCCTGCCGGCAAACCTCGCATGGTCCCGGGTGGTTGAGGTGGGCGGGGCGACAGGGCCATCCGCAGCCTATGGCCCGGCGGCTTTATTGATAGGTCCCTTTACCGTCCTGCTGCCCGGAGGCCCGATAACCGGATTGCTCGCCCGATTCCTCCGGTCCCGTGTGCCCGGCCTTATCCAGCGCCTCCTGCACTTCCGGCGGCGTATATTCCTCGTCGTGCTTGGCCAGTACTTCCTTCGCCTTGAAGCGATTGCGGCTGACCAGGGTGCCATTGGCCACCACGCCCTGCCCCTCGCGGAAGAGGTCGGGGAGGATGCCCTGGTAGTGCACCGTGAAGGTGCCCTCGCCGTCGGTGATATCGAAGGTCACTGCCAGGGTTTGCGAATCGCGTTTGACGGAATCTTCCACCACCAGACCGCCCACACGCATCTTGCGCCCCACCGGCGCTTCGCCGGAGACGATCTGCTCGGGGGTATAGAACAGGTTGATGTTGTCCTGCAACGCGGTGAGCGCCAGCGCCACGGCGATGCCGAGGCCCGCCACTACGCCCAGAACGACCATCAAACGCTGCTTGCGTATTTTGTTCATGACGACGGCTCGCTCCGGGAATCATTTTGGGCTACTTCTTCGCGCCGCAGCGCACGGCGGATCTCGGCGCGCACCTGACGACGGTTATGCACCATGCCCACCAGATTGACGACGATGAGCACGAGGCTCACGCCATAGGCCGTCCAGACATAAAAACCGTGCCGGCCCATCTCCAGAAATTGAGCAAAGGAGTCAAAGTACATCAGACAGCTCCCGGCGGACCCAGTTCGACCGGCGCTCGCGCCACAGTACCTCGCTGCGCGCATTTACCAGCACAATACAGGCGAACAGCAGATAGAACCCGGCCATGCTGATCAACAAGGGCGTGAGCATCTCCGGCGGCATGGTGCTCTGCTCGGTCATGCGAATGGTGGAACCCTGGTGCAGAGTGTTCCACCACTGCACGGAATACTTGACGACGACCACATTGATCACGCCCACCACCGCCAGCAGTCCCGCCGCACGGCCCGCCTGGCGCGGATCGGTGATGGCGTTCTGGAGCGCGATGACGCCCAGATAGAGAAACAGCAATATCAGCATAGAGGTCAGGCGCGCATCCCAGACCCACCAGGTGCCCCAGGTAGGCTTGCCCCAGACCGCGCCCGTGATCAGGGCAATGGCGGCCAGGGTGGCGCCGAAGGGGGCAATGGCCTTGATCATGATCTCGGCCATTTTCATGCGCCACACCAGCGCCACCAGCCCGGCCACGCCCATGGCCACATAGCCCAGCAGAGCCGCGCTGGCGGCGGGCACATGAATAAAGATGATGCGGTAGCTGTTGCCCTGCTGATAATCCGGCGGCGCGAACGCCAGCCCCCAAGCCAGTCCGGTAAACAGGGTTAGCACCGCCAGCGGCCAGAGCCAGGGCAGCCAGGCACTGGTGACTTCGTGGAAGTACCGCGGTGACCCCAGCCTGTGATACCACCTTTTTAGCCAGCTCCACATGCCGCTATGGGTCTCCTCGCAATCGATTCGTTTCCGGCGTGGGCGGGGCGTCCGCGCCCCGAATCCCGCCAAATGCTCTGTAAGATCGCGGCGAGGACGCCGCTCCCACCACGCCAATTCCTTGCTCCTTGCTCCTTGCTCCTTGCTCCCTGCTCCTCGCTCTTCGCTCCTCGAACCTCGCACCTCGTCAGTCTCCGGAACTGATCCGTAACCCGGCGGCCACCGCCAGCGGTCCCAGACTGACCGCCAGCGCGAGCATCGCACCCAGTAGCGCGAAAACGCCGTCCACGTCATAACCGGCCAGCGTACGCCCCACCACACCGGCACCGAAGATGAGCACCGGCACATAGAGCGGCAACACCAGCAGGGCCAGCAACATGCCGCCCCTACCCAGGCCGGTGGTCAGGGCAGCGCCGATGGCGCCCACCACGATCAGAATG
>CAYPKI010000052.1:0-11200 GCA_964411265.1 uncultured Alcanivorax sp.
GGAAGCCGCACCCGGTAACCGGCGGAGACCACCTGTTCCGCCAGTTCTCGCCAGTACCGTTCGGGCCAGTGCTTGGTGCGCCAGGTGGTTCCGTGGAGAAACACCACGCTCGGATCCCCCCGGCTGCTTGCCGCAAAACGCGAAGGATCCAGTCCGTAGTCCGCCCAGCCGAAGGGTTCCGGGTATTCCAGCGCCGCGGCGAAAAGCTGCCGGGTACGCTGCACCGCATGCCGGCCCCGGGGCACCGGATGGCGCGCGTCATAAAAGAAACTGGCCAGAGGCTCACGCGCGGAACGCCGGTCCGGACCGTGCGTGGAGGCATCGACCAGGCGCGTTAGCCAGGCACTCTTGAGCAGTCCCTGGCCATCGATTACCCGGTCATAGGTCCTCTCGCGTAGCTGTTCCCGGAAGGCGCCCCATTCGCCGCTGCGCCGGGCCCGCAGGGGGTGGCGTCGCCAGCGGCGCAGCGCCACCGGAAGTACCCGTTCCACCACAGGGTGCCAGCCGGGAATCTGGGCGAAGCCCTCTTCCACCACCCAGTCGAAGACAATGTCCGTATGCGTCCGGCGGGCGTCGGTGAGCGCGGGCAGGGTATGGACCACATCGCCCATGGAAGACGTTTTCACTACCAATACCCGCATCAGGCTGCTCCGAGCACCCGCTGCAGAGCCGCGGTGACCATCGCCGGTTCCAGCTGCTGCATACAGTTATGATGGACCAGCGGGCACTCGCGCTGAAAACAGGGACTGCAGTCCAGATCCAGGCGCACGATTTCGCTGGCCGCATGCAAGGGCGGCGTAAAGTCCGGCGAGGAGGAACCATAGACCGCCACCAGGGGCCGGTTGAGCGCGGCCGCGATATGCATGAGGCCGGAGTCGTTACTGATGACGGCATCCACACCCGCCAGCAGATCCACCGCCTCGGCAAGCGTAGTTTCGCTGGCCAGGATATGAACACGGTGGCGCTGACGTTCGGGCACGGCCGCGCGAATGGTTTCCGCTACCTCGCGGTCATGGGGCGAGCCGAAGATCCAGACCTGCCAGCCCTGCTCCAGCCGTTCCGTGGCGGCCGCAGCGTAGAAGGACTCGGGCCAGCGTTTCGAGGGCCCGAATTCCGCGCCCGGGCACAGCCCCAGCACCGGCAGATTGTGTTTGAGGCCCAGATCGCTGCGCGCGCGATCGGCGGCGCCGGTGTTCACCATCAGCCGCGGCGGCGTCAACTGCGCGCGTTCCGGCACCGGCGCATCGCGCTCATGCGCCAGGGCCACGAAACGCTGAACCATGAGTGGATAACGCCCTTCGTCCAGCACGCGCAGATCATTGAGCAGGCCGTAGCGCATTTCCCCGCGCCAGCCGGTGCGCCGGGGAATGGACGCCCACCAGGGAATCAGGGCGGACTTGAAAGTGTTGGGCAGCAGAATGGCTTGATCATAGTGGCCGCGCAGTTCACGGCCGAACTGCCGGCGCTCGCGCAGGCGTACGTCACCTCGCCCGAAGGGCAGCGACAGCGCCTGATGCACTTCGGCCATGCGCTCGAGCAGTGGACGGCTCCAGTCCGGCGCCAGCACATCAATGCGGCAATCCGGGTCACGCCGTCGCAGCTCGGCGAACAGCGTCTGGGCCATGACCATATCACCGACCCAGGACGGGCCGACGACGAGAATGCGTTGGGAAGGCAAAGCCGACATCCTGCACCCGGGTTATGGGAAAACGAGCCGCTTTGGGGCCGGGGCGTTCAGGTGACCACCGTCAGCCAGTTCTTGTACTGATCGACCTTGCCGCGCACCAGATCGAAGAACAGGCTCTGCAGTTTTTCCGTCACCGGACCGCGCCGGCCCGCGACGATGGTGCGGTCGTCGAGCTCCCGGATGGGCATTACCTCGGCGGCGGTGCCGGTAAAGAAGGCCTCGTCGGCAATGTACACCTCGTCCCGGGTGATGCGCTTTTCCCGCACGGTATACCCGAGATCCTGGGCCAGGCGGATAATGCTTGCCCGGGTAATGCCGTCCAGACAGGAGGTGAGCTCGGGCGTATGAATTTCATCGCCAAAGACCACAAAGATGTTCTCACCACTGCCCTCCGCCACATAGCCTTCAACGTCCAGCAGCAGCGCCTCGTCAGCCCCGCCGGACAGAGCCTCGTTCAGCGCCAGCATGGAGTTGATATAATGACCATTGGCCTTGGCCTTGCACATGCTGATGTTCACGTGATGCCGGGTATAGGAGCTGGTACGCACCTTGATGCCCGCTTCCAGCGCCTCGGGCGACATATAGCTGGGCCATTCCCAAGCAGCGACTGAAACATGGACCTGTAGATTGTCCGCGCGCAGCCCCATGCCCTCGCTGCCGAGAAACGCCATGGGTCGGATATAAGCCGAGGGCAGCTTGTTCTCGCGCACCGCCCGCGTCTGAGCCTCGTTCAACTCCGCCTTCGAGAAGGGCATCTTCATATTCATGATATGCGCTGAGTTGAACAGACGGTCCGTATGTTCGTGGAGGCGAAAAATGGCCGGGCCCTGATCCGTTTCATAGGCACGCACGCCCTCGAACACGCCCATGCCGTAGTGCAGAGTATGCGTGAGCACATGCACCTGAGCGTCGCGCCAGGGAACCATTTCACCATCCATCCAGATCAGTCCGTCACGATCGGCCATCGACATGGCTGTTTTCTCCACCACCTGAATTAGTCTGCTTCGTCATCCCGGGACCTTCTGGTCCGTTTATGCGTGGACTTTGTTACGCCTAAACGGATCAGAGGTTCCCACCAAACCAGCGCTGCCATACCTCGATCACGCCCGCGCGCAGATCCGCGAACTCGCTGGCATCGACAATGGACTTTTCCTTGCGCAGGGATTGGCGATGCGCGGCGGCCCGATACGCCAGGTAGGCTTCCCGCAAAAGGCCCGCGTCGGCGGCCGGCATTAACTCCAGCTCGGCCAGGGTTTCCAGCAGGCGCGCATTGTCCGTATAGCGCGTCAGCTCGCCGTGCCGGCAGGCCCATCTGAGAACGCTATATTGAACCATGAATTCCACATCCACGATACCGCCCGGGTCCTGCTTGAGCTGGAACTGGTCCGGGCCGTGCTGATGGCCCAGATGATCGAGCATGCGCCGGCGCATAGACAGCACTTCTTCGCGCAATTGATCAGGGTCCCGTTCCTGGCTGAGTACCTCGTGCCGAATCTGGTTGAACTCTTCGCTGGCACGTGGACAACCCACCACCGGGCGCGCACGTACCAGCGCCTGATGTTCCCAGGTCCAGGCGTGGTTGTACTGGTACTTGGCGAACGCGTCCATGGACGAAACCAGCAGACCTGCTCCACCGGACGGCCGTAACCTTGTATCCACCTCATAAAGCTGGCCGGACATGGTGCGCGTGGCCAGTATATGGACGATGCGCTGGCCCAGGCGGGCAAAAAAGCGCTCATTGGCCACACTTTTCTCGCCGTCCGTGACCCCGTTCAGCGCGGCATCATGGAGGAAAACCACATCCAGATCCGAGTTGTGACCCAGCTCGATGCCGCCCAGCTTGCCATACCCCGCCACGATGAAATCCGGGTCACAGGCCTGGCCGTCATCGCGCACGGGTCGACCGTGTTTGGCCACCAGCGGCTGCCAGGCCAGGCGCACCACTTCGTTGAGAATGCACTCGGCCAGCCAGGTGAGATAGTCACTCACCTTCATCAGCGGCAGCACCTCGGTGACCTCGGACGCGGCCACGCGCAGCAGATGCGCCTGCTTGAAATGGCGTAGCACTTCCATTTGCTGTTCGAGATCATCCTCGGGCAAGCGAACCAATTGCTGCCGCAACTCGTCGTCCAGCTCGCTTCGCCCCGGCGGGGAATAGAGCGTGCGCACATCCAGCAGCTCGTCGAGCAAGACCGGATAATGCGTAAGTCGCTCAGCAATCCAGGGGCTGGCCGCCACCAGCTTGACCAGCTGGGTCAGGGCGTCCGGATTTTCCAGCAGCAAGGCTATGTAGGCCGAGCGCCGCAGAATGCTCTCCAGGAAACCCACCAAACGCTGCAAGGCCATCACACCCTGGCCCTGATATCCCAGTGCCTCCAGCAACAGCGGCATGAGCCGGTCCAGACGCTCACGGGCGACACGCTGCATCGACGTCACCGCCTTGCTCTCGCGGAACTCGTTGAGCTGCTCGTGGACCTCGACCTCGTCGCTCACGCCAATGCCTGCAAGCAGCTCGCGAGCATCGTCCGCAGCCACATGACCCAGCCAGAGATCGAGCAGCTCACTGTCCGCGCCGCCGGCATCACGGCTTTCGCGTTCCGGATCCGCGACCACCTGACTAAAGTGATAGCGCACCCGGTCCCGGTGACCGCCCAGATCCTGCTCCAGGCCCCGCTGCTGGTCATAGCCCATAGTGAACGCCAGGCGTTGCCAGCCGAGTTCGGCCTCCGGCAGGCGCTGGGTCTGGCGATCCGCGACCGCCTGGAGACGATGCTCGACATCGCGCAGGAAGACATAGGCCGCGCACAATTCGTCGCTAACATCCGGGGGTAGCAGGCCCGTGTCCGCCATGACCGGCAGCACCTTCAACAGGTTGCGCTCGCGCAGCTCCGATTGCTGACCGCCGCGAATCAGCTGGAAGGCCTGGACAATGAATTCCACCTCGCGGATGCCGCCCGGGCCCAGCTTGACGTCGGCCTGAATGCCCTTGCGCCGCACCTCGCGCTCGATCATGCCCTTCATCTCGCGCAGGGACTCGAAGGCGCCGTAATCCACATAACGGCGATAGACAAAGGGCCGTAGGCGCTGCATGAGCCGTTCACCGGCGTCGCGGTCGCCGGCCATGGGGCGCATCTTGATCAGGGCATAGCGTTCCCATTCCCGCCCCTGGGTTTCGTAATAGCCTTCCAGCGCATCGAAACCCAGAGCCAGGGCGCCGCTCTTGCCCCAGGGTCGCAGCCGCATGTCCACGCGAAAGACGAATCCGGCGGACGTGCTCTGATCCAGGACCCGGATCAAGCGCTGCCCCAGCCGGGCGAAAAACTGATGGTTGGTCATCTCCCGGCGCCCGCCCCGGGTCTCGCCCTCGTGCTCATAGGCGAAAATGAGATCAATATCGGAGGAAAGATTCAGCTCGCGTGCGCCCAGTTTGCCCAGCGCCAGCACCACCATCTGCACCGGCTCGCCGTCAGCGTCGACAGGCCTGCCATCCTCGGCACAGGCGCGTTCATGCAGCCAGCTCAGGGCGGCATGGACCAGGGTGTCCGCGAGCACACTCAGCTCGGCCACGGTGGTGTGGTAATCAGCGATCCCCGTGAGATCTCGCCAGATCAGGCGCACCATCTGGAAATGGCGCACCTGGCGCAACTTGTGTTGCAGATCCGCTTCTTCGTCCAGGTCGGCGAGAGCTGCGTCCAGCTCCGCGCGCAGCACCTCGCCGTCCAGCGGCGCCCGTACACGGGTTTCGCTCAACCAGGCTGGCAGCCCGGACCAGCGCGCAAGCTGCTCGGCGACATAGTCGCTACCCGCCAGCACACCAGGCAGCGCCGGCAAGAGTCCGGCATCCAGATGGGCGGGCACATCCTGTTCGGTCAGGCTAGCCCAGTGATGACGCACCGTGGCCTGCAGCGCCTCGGGCAGGGCAGAGAGATCGGGTTCGGTCATGGGCGCGTATTCTCAACGGCTTCTACCCGGAATGCCAATCCTTCCCGGGCCTGAATTTCCACTTCGGTGTCGGCGGGCAACGCGGGGCCCGTTACCGGCCAGCGGTGACCTTCCACCCAGAGCCGCCCCCGGCCGCGGCGCAGCGGCTCGGGCAGCTGGCGCGAAACACGCAAATCCAGCTACCACCAGCCGAATAGATACAACGGCAGCAGACCGGCTGCCATCCAGAACTGCTCCAGCCAGCCGGGATGCAGGCCCGCCAGCGGCAGGAACAACAGTGCCAGGCCCACGCTCAACGCAGTCAGGCCGAGCCACAGGGGCAGACTATTGCGCGTAACCCCGTCCACGACCAGGAACAACAAGCCGACCATGAACCAGTGATGATAATCCAGGGAATAAAGCAGCGCCGTCATTCAGGCTGATTTCATCAGTACATCCTGAATGGGGGTAACCCGCAGCACTTCCTCAATCGTGGTCAGACCGCGCGCTACCTTGAGCGCGCCGCTGATACGCAGCGGTTTCATGCCCTGCTTGACCGCCGCCCGGGTCACATCCTCCAGGCTCGCCTGATTCTGGATCAGGCTCTTGATTTCGTTATCCATGGGCAGGGTTTCGTAAACACCCATGCGACCCTTGTAGCCGGTATTGCGGCATTCCAGGCAGCCCACGGGCTGGCAGACCGTATCCGGCGGTTTCATGCGGAAGGGACGCACCAGGTCCTGCCAGGCCTCCTTGTCCACAGCCACTTTTTCCTTGCAGTCCGGACAAAGCGTACGGACCAACCGTTGGGCCATGACGCCGATGACGGTGGAGGTTACCAGGTAATAAGGCACGCCCAGGTCCAGCAAGCGTGTCACCGACGACGGCGCATCATTGGTGTGCAGGGTGGACAACACCAGATGGCCGGTGAGCGCCGCCTGGACGGCCATTTCCGCCGTAGCCAGATCCCGGATCTCGCCGATCATGATGATGTCCGGATCCTGCCGCAGCATGGATTTGATGCCATCAGCGAAGCCCAGCTCGATGTTGTCGCGCACCTGCATCTGGTTGAACGACGGCTCCACCATCTCGATGGGATCCTCAATGGTGCAGACATTCACTTCGGACGTGGCCAGCGCCTTGAGGGTGGAGTACAGCGTCGTGGTCTTGCCCGAACCGGTGGGACCGGTGACAAAGACAATGCCATGGGTATTGGCCGTCATGCGCCGCCAGTTTTCGCGGTCCTCCGCGGTAAAGCCCAGTTCCTCGAAACCGCGCACCAGCACGTCCGGATCAAAAATCCGCAGCACCATCTTTTCGCCGAAGGCCGTGGGCAGGGTGGACAAGCGCAACTCCACTTCCTCGCCGTCCGGCGACTGGGTCTTCAAACGACCGTCCTGGGGCTTGCGCTTTTCCGCCACATTGAGCCGGCTGAGAATCTTCAGGCGGCTGGTGACCGCCGTCATGATGGTGGCCGGCAATTCATAGACGTCGTGAAGGACACCATCGATGCGGAAACGCATCTTCCCCATGTCCCGGCGCGGCTCCAGATGAATATCGCTGGCGCGCTGGGCGAAAGCGTACTGCAGAATCCAGTCCACGATATGCACAATGTGCTGGTCATCAGCGTCGGGCGTCGTCTCGGAGCCGCCCAGGCGCAGCAGCTGTTCGAAGTCCGTGACGCCACTGCCTTGCTGGCCGCCCTCGGCCTTGGCCCCGGCAATGGACTTGCTCAGGTTGTAGAACTCCACCCGATAGCGGCGCAGCTGGTCGGGATTGGCGAAGACCACCTTGATTGCGCGCTCACCCAGCGCCTGTTTCAGGTGCGTTTCCCATTCCCGCTGAAAGGGCTGGTCACAGGCCACCACGACCTGATCCCGGCTGACCTCCACCGCGAGGATGCCGTGCCGCTGGGAAAAAGCGTAGGACATGACGGTGGTGACCTGGTCGACCTGCACCCTGAGCGGATCAATGTCGTACACTTCAAGACCCGCCTTATCGGCGAGCCAGTGGGTGAGGAAATCGGTATCCAGCACCGGGCCGCTGCCGGATTGATCACTCAGACGGTATTTCGCCACCACCTGAATGGGATGCCAGTTCACCTCCTTTTTCTCACGCGGCGTGGTGGAAATAATGTTGTAGTCCTCGCGGGACACGCGGCCCTCGTCCAAGAGCTGACGCATGATCCAGCGCACATCCACCTCGCCCCGGAAATCGGAGGTCTGTTCCCCGAACCGGGCCTCGCTCGTCAAATCGATCTCCTCTTTTCACCAGGCCCCTTGCAGACCTTCACTGTACCCCGGCTAGCAGGTGGTTGAAAAACCCTTTGCGCACGCAGGCTTTCAGGCTGGTTCGCACTCGAGACGTCCTTTTGAACGCGAGTGCCTGCCCCCGTCGAAAAAGGCAACGATGCGGGCCGGAACGTCCCCTCGGACCCGGCATCGGGCGAAGCCTGTACCGCCAGCGACGAATGGTCAATCCCGTCACCAGCGCGGCGCCTGCCGTTGCCTGACGCCTTTGGGCCAGCTGATCAAGGGTCCGAAGACGGGCCATCTGACGGCCCGCCGGTCGCCTCTGCTACACTGTGATGTCTTTGGAATGACGACGGGATGGAGCAATTGTGGCTCAGAATCACGAGGATTATGTAGCCTGGTTTCGCAACTCCTCGCCCTATATCAATGCCCATCGGGGACGCACCTTCGTGGTCATGTTCTCCGGTGAGACGGTGGACGCGCCCGGGTTTCACCACATCATTCATGACCTGGCGCTGCTGAACAGCCTGGGTATCCGCCTGGTGCTGGTCCATGGTGCGCGCCCGCAGATCAGTGGCCAGCTGGACGAGCGCCAGTTGCAAACGCCCTTTGAAGCGCATACCCGGATTACGGACAGCAGCGCCCTGGGCTCGGTACTGGACGCCGTGGGTGCTGTGCGTCTGAAAATCGAGGGGTTGTTTTCCATGGGCCTGGCCAACTCGCCGATGCATAACGCCAGCATTCAGGTCGTCAGCGGCAACTTCGTGGTAGCCAAACCCATGGGCATTCGCGAGGGGTTTGATTACCAGCACACGGGCCAGGTGCGGCGCATCGAGGAGGACGCCATTCGCGGGCAGCTGGATAATGGCCATATTGTCCAGCTTTCGCCGCTGGGCTGCTCGCCCACGGGTGAGCTGTTCAACCTCAACTCCGAGGAAGTGGCGTCATCCGCCGCCATCGCGCTGAGTGCGGACAAGCTGATCTTTATGGGCGATCTGGGCGATGCCGCCGGCATAACCGACGCGCAGGGCGAACTGATCCGCGATATTCCCCCATACGACGCCGGCCAGCTGCTTGGCTCGGGGGTCATTGAACAAGACGATACCGAGCGTCAGCTCACCGCCGCCTGCCACGCGGCCAGCAACGGCGTGCCCCGTGCCCATCTGGTCAACTTCCGTCAGGACGGTGCCCTGCTGCGCGAGCTCTTTACCCGGGACGGCTGCGGCACCCTGGTGACACGCGAGAGCTACGAGGACATCCGGGGTGCCTGGATCGACGATGTGGGCGGCATTCTGGAGCTGCTTGAACCGCTGGAAGCCGACGGCACCCTGGTGCGGCGCTCGCGTGAGTTACTGGAAAACGAAATCCACCGCTTCGTGATCATTGAGCGCGACGGCATGGTGGTGGCCTGTGCCGCGCTTTATCCCTTCACTGAGATCCCTGCCGGCGAACTGGCCTGTGTGGCCGTGCATCCGGATTACCGCGAGGGCGAGCGGGGCGTGCAGCTGCTCGAGCACATTGAGCGCCAGGCGCGCCAGCTGGGCCTGACGGATGTGTTCGTCCTCACCACCCGCGCCGAGCACTGGTTCCGGGAACACGGCTTCGAGCCCGTGGATGTCGCCGATCTGCCGGCTGAGCGTCAGTCGTTTTACAACTACCAGCGTTCGTCGCGGGTGTTCCGGAAAACCCTGTGAGCATCCGTTCCTGGCTGACGCCCGCGCTGACCCGCGCCATCACCAGCCCACGCCGGGTGCGCCTCCTTCGGCGCTGGCGCGCGATGCGCCGCCGGCTAACCGGACGCGCGCGCCCAACGGTCTTCTATTTCCGCGTAGACGATCCCTACGCCTGGCTCATGCTCCAGGTGCTGCCGGAACTGGCCCGGCATTTTGGTTTGCGGATCGAACCGCGTGTGCTGCTTTATGTCGATGAACGCCTCTATCCGGCGCCGGAGATGCTGGGCCGACTGGCGCCGGACGACGCCGTGCGCCTGGCCCGACTGCAGGAGCTGGAATTCCCGCGGGACTGGCAACAGCCTGATCCGGATGCGGCTTTCCACGCTACCCGGATTCTGCTCCGGCACGAACACGATCCGGCGTTCTGGCAAATCGCCGGCCAGCTCTGCCGCCGGCTCTGGAGCGGCGACACGGACGGCATTGATGAGCAACTGCGTACCCAGGGCGGTATCGCGGCTGAACAGGCGCGCCTGGAGCTGGAGACCCGTCGCGACAGCTTTCTGGACGAGGGGCATTATCTGACCGCCACCCTTTACCATGACGGGGAATGGTACTGGAGCCTGGAACGGCTGGATCACCTGGCTCTGCGCCTGCGCGAGCGGGATCCGGCCCTGCCCCGCTCGCCACGCTGGTACGGCGCGGCCAAAAAAGCGCGGCTGGAGGGTGATCGGGAGGCGGGCCGCGACCGGACGCTGGAACTGTTCTTTTCCTTCCGCAGCCCCTACTCCTGGATCGCCCTGACCCGCACCTTCCAGCTGGCCGACCACTACCAGCTGAAGCTGGTCTTGCGCCCCGTGCTGATGCGCGGCCTCAGGGTGCCGCCGGCCAAGCGCTTGTATATCCTGCGCGACGCCGCCCGCGAGGCGCACTTGAATGGAGTGCCTTTCGGCCGGATCTGCGATCCCGTGGGCGCGGGTGTCGAACGCTGCATGGCCTTGTGGCCCTTCGCGGAAAAAGAAGGCCGGCTACGCGCCTGGCTGCTCGCCACCAGTGAGCAGATCTGGAGCCAGGGCCAGGACATGAGCACGGACCGGGGTCTGGGCCGCGCTTGCGAAGCAGCCGGCCTGAACTGGAACCGCGCGCGGCGCTGGCTGGACGATGACGGGTGGCGCGGCCGGGCCGAGGCGAACCGGGCCGCCATGATGGCCGCCGGCAGCTGGGGCGTACCCAGCTTCCGGTTGAACGGGCACACCGTCTGGGGACAGGACCGAGTGGGTGTACTCGAGCAGCTACTGCTCTCAGAGCCGGACAAAACGGGAGCAGCCGCTAATCTCCGGCCGGACAAGCCGGGATCCTAGCTGTGCGCCGGCGCCCCGACTGCGTACAATAAGTGCCGTCCAAACCAAGATGACGAGACCAGGGAGCTCCCAATGACGATCGCATACTGGGTATTGCTAGCCGCTATTGTCCTGCCCTATGCATTTACCGGCTACGCCAAGTTCACCGGCGGATTCGGGCCCAAAGAGAACCATTACCCGCGCGATTTTCTGAACAAGCTCGAAGGCGCCCGTCAGCGCGCACACTGGGCCCAGCTCAACAGCTTTGAGGTCACCCCGGCCTTCGCCGCTGCGCTCATTGTCGCGCATCAGATCGGCGCCGCTGCCCAG
>CAYPKI010000052.1:11218-13018 GCA_964411265.1 uncultured Alcanivorax sp.
CGCCGTCGCCTTTCTGGTCAGCCGTGTTCTGTACGGTATCTGCTACATCGCCGACTGGGCCAACCTGCGCTCGCTGGTCTGGTTTGCGGGTATGATCTGCATTGTTGCGCTTTTCGTGGTTTCTGCCTGAGTGGCATTGACTCAACGCAGCCAGCCCGCCCCGAAGAAACCGAGGATTCGCATGTCCGTCAACGATTTTCTGGAACAAGCCTGGAGCGAAAACGGCCCGAAACCCATATCCGGTTTTTCGCGACCGCTGTATCACAATCTCCAGGGCCTGCTGCAAGGCTACCAGTATGACAAGAATGATCCGTCATACAGAAGCCGGCATGCTTACACGCTGGGCCAGCCAGGTGCCTCAAAACGGCGTAATCGTGGAAATCGGCTGCTATGGCGGGCTATCCACCAGTTATCTGTTACGCGGTGCCGGCAAGCGCAACGCCCATGTCTATGCCATTGATCCGTTCAATTCCGATATTGATACCCAGATCGAACGCACCGATGACACCGTGCCGCTGGACAACAAGCCCTCGCGCGAACTGGTGGAACAACGGCTGCGGGATAACGGCTTCGAAGGCCGGTTCACCCTGATCGAAGACTTTTCCCGCGAAGCCGCCCACGGCTGGGACCCGGCCGTGGGCATCGATTTTCTCTGGATCGACGGCAACCACGAACAGGCTTATCAGGACTTCAAGGACTTCGAGCCCTTTCTGAATCCGGGCGCGCGCGTCGCTGTGCACGACGCCCATCCACGCTATGGCTATGCGGCCGTAGTCGAAGATGTGAAAAAGATTTTCAATGAATGCGATTGGACAGACCTGGAGCACGTAAAGAGCATTATCGCCGGGCGCCGATCAACCTGAGCCGAAAGAAACAGGTCCCGGGGGTTAGCAGGCTCTTGATAAACCCCTTGCGCTGTCAGCTTGGCCTGAAGCGTACAGCTGATGTGCTTGGTTGCGACCAACGGGGTAATTCCCTTTCCGGGCGGCAAAGTGCGGTAGATGCGCGCTTGAGGCCGCGCCCTGCGGGGCTTTCCGGATAGCGCGCCTTCAAAATGGCGCCTCGATGGCAAACCAGCCGGAAAGCCTGAGCACGCAGTGGGTTTTTCAACAGCATGCTAGCCTAGAACAGAAGCCGCCAGTTCCTTGCGGAAGGTCTCGCCACCAGCGGGGTGGTTCAGAAAGTAACCCTGGGCCGTGTCGCAACCCTCTTGGCTTAACCAGTCCAGCTGTTCCCGGGTTTCCACGCCCTCGGCCACCACCTCCATGCCCAGGGCCTTGCCCAGCCGGATGATGCCGTCGCACACCGCAGCCCGAGTGGCATCGCTTTCCACACCCGAGATAAAGGCCCGATCAATCTTTAATTGACGAAACGGCAACTGACTGAGATAGCTCAGGGAGGAATACCCCGTGCCAAAGTCATCAATGGACAGACAAACGCCGCGGTTGTCCAGATCCTCAAGGATAAACTTGACCGCCTCGAAATCCAGCAAAAATGCCGACTCCGTAATTTCAACCTTGAGGTTCGATATGGTCAGCCCATAGCGCTCCACGGCCGCAAAAAGCCATTCAAAAAAATTCTCGTGACGAACCTGGTGCGCGGAAACGTTAATCCCCGCCGGCGGAACCTCGAGCCCCGCGTCTTGCCAGCTTTTGAGATCCGCAAGCACGTTTTCGACCAGCGTCTTCATCATGGGATGAATCAGCCCCGTTTCCTCGGCCACGGGGATAAAACGATCCGGACGGGTCATGGTACCGTCCTCTCGCGGCCAACGCGCCAGCACTTCCATGCACACCAGCT
>CAYPKI010000052.1:13028-14230 GCA_964411265.1 uncultured Alcanivorax sp.
CCTGGTAATGCGGTACGATGGCGCCCTGTTCAAGCGCTTCCTCTAAACACCGTTCCAGCTCCACTGCCTCGATAACATTATTGCTCATCTCAGCTGAATAGAATTCGTAGCGCGCCTCGCCATTCTTGAAGACGCGTTGCAGCGCCAGATCCGCTTTGCGCCGCAGGCCGATGGCAGTTTCGTCATCGGAGGGATAAACGGCAAAGCCGAATTTGACCGCCACCGACACCGAACGTCCCGAGCTGATCCGAAGAGGCTCGGCGAAAAGCGCCATGAGTTGCTGAACCAGCCGTTGAACGCTGGCCATATCCCGGGGCTCCTGGGAGAAAATCACAAACTCGTCGCTCTGGTAGCGCGCCACCACATCATTACCATAGAGTCGGCTTTCCAGGCGCGCGCCGATGGCCTGGAGTACTTCATCACCGTACCTGAAACCCAGCGTCTCATTGACTGTATAAAGCCGGTGTACGTCCAACACGCCCACCAGCACTTGCGGTTGACCTTTTGGCGCGTGCGCCAGAGTATCTTCGAGCCGTGCGTCAAAGGCGGTTATACTGCGTAGACCGGTCATTTGGTCATACATGACCAAATCCCGTAATCCTTTTTCGGCTCTGCGCTGCTCGGTCATATCAAGGATGAGCCCATCCCAGATTGTGGAGCCGTCGTCCAGCCGTCGAGGCAGGGAAATACTTCGGTACCACAAGGGTGTACCGTCCAGCGCGTACAATTTGACCTCGATGTCCATAACGGCCAGCGTCTGACTGGTCTTTTCCAGGGCCTGTTTGTGTCGAGCCCGATCGTCCGGGTGGAATTGTCCCAGCAGCGCGTCCGATTCCCGGGTAACTTCTTCGGGGGTCAAGCCCAGGTGCGGCAGGAAATTGCCGCGTATGAAGTTGTAGATCACGGTTCCGTCAGGATGGCGCTGGCACTGAAAGATGCCGCCGGGAAGTTGGTGGCTAAGCGGCGCCACGTCCACCGACTCTTCCTCGATCGGCAGGCGCAAATCGCCGGACTCCGCCCGGTCGCGGACGACGCTCACCGAAGCCACCGGCTGTCCTGCGTGGTCCCGGATGACGCCCACCATCTGATCTGTTGTAAAGATCGACCCATCCCGGCGTGTCATGCGGACATTGCTCTGATAGATCTGGCGGCCGGATTCCAGGGCCTTGTCCGTGATGTCCTCGAACGCGCGGGCACCGGCG
>CAYPKI010000053.1:0-11443 GCA_964411265.1 uncultured Alcanivorax sp.
TTACCGGACGATTCGGCGCATTACGGGCTATCCCGCCGAACTCTGAGCCGCACGCTCGGGTACATGATAGAGTCCGGGAAAAAGGAGGGGGACGAAGCGCCATGCCACACAGATTCCGGTTGTTTTTCGTTGTAGTCATGACGATTTCCGCCCTGGAGGTTTCGGCCGGGCCACAGGCGCTCAGGGACAGGCTCAACGGCAGCCGCAGCCTGGACCCCGTCTTTGAAGCCTTGAATACCGCCGCGCTGGCCGATTCCGCCGGGGTGGATGATCGCATAACGCCGCTGCTGGAAGAACTCAAACCCCGTCTGGAAGGGGGACGGCTGCGGGGCGCGGCGCTGGCCTCCAAGGCGGCCGACGTGACCGTGCGGCTGGAGTTCGTCGGCGACGATCTCAACTACCTGACGCTGAATTACAACGACCAGGACGAGTTGGCCGGCTGGTACGACTTTGCCCTCGGCGTGAGCCTGGCCGAGCTGGTGGAGGCGCTGGTGGCACAGGGGGACGACGCCAAGACCTTCCTGCAGCGGCTGGACGAAAAGCCGCTGCAGGCCCTGGGCGAACTGCCGGATTCGCGGACGGGGCATGTCCTTTCCCGCCTGGTCCTGGCGGCCTGTAGCGGCGGAGATTGTTATACCCGTGCGCTGGCGCGGATGCGACCACTGGAAGAGCACCACACCTCCCTGTGGCGCTATGAACAGGCCGTGCAGCGCGAAAACGAGGACGGCGCCAAGGGGGCCATGGAAAATCTGCGGGGCGAGCTCGGCCGGGATCCGGGTCTGGCCTGGCTGGATCACGCCCGGGCGCTGGCACGCGGACGTTGTGGTTCGGTCCGTGGAGAACTGGAAAAGGCGGTAAGACGCTGGCCCGGCTATCAGAAACTCTACCCGCTGGCGGCCCAGTGCGCGGCGCGGCAACAGGACTGGAGCGCCACCACACGCTGGTTCCGGGCGCTGGAACAACGTTTCGGTCAAAAGATCGACTTTGAGGCGCTCGCGGACCATCCGCTCTACGGCGACTATGTGGAATCCGGGAGTTTCCGCGCGTGGCAGGACGAGTCCTGACCACCAGAGCCAGGCGCGGCTCTTGAACACGCTAAAATTTGTACTATAGTACAAATAATAATAAACAAGGAGCCGTGCCGTGGCGCATCGCCGTTATGACTTCATCATCGTGGGCTCGGGGGCCGGTGGCGGCCCGCTGGCACGTTGGCTGACGGCCTCCGGACATTCCGTGCTGATGCTGGAGGCCGGTTCACGGTTTCAGCCCCACGAGTACCCGGATAACGAACTCGAGGCCAACAATCGCCTGATGTGGAACGGCGGCATGGACGCCAGCCGTGATGCGTCTTTCATGTTCCTGCGCGGCAAAGTCTTCGGCGGCGGCACCGTGATCAATCAGGCCCTGATGGATCGCTTCGATGCCCGGGCCCTGGATTCCTGGGCCCGGGCATCGGGTCTGGACGAGTTCTCCGTGGACGCCATGGCCCGGCATTACGACGCTGTGGAAGCCGAACTCGGCCTGCAGAAGATTCCTGCGGAAGACGGCAATCGCAACGCCGAACTCTATGTCCAGGGTTTTGATCAGCTCGGCTACAGCTGGGCGCCGCTTTGCCGAGCCCAGTCGAATTGTCGTGTAGATCAGGGCAATGACTGTATCCGCTGCCTGGGCGGCTGCCCGCGTGAGTCCAAGCAGAGCACGCCGGTGACCTTTCTTGCTCGGGCGGAGCAACAGGGCCTGGAGGTGGTGACGGACTGCCAGGTGGACGGGCTGTCTCACGGACGCAAGCAAGTCACGGTGTACGGGCATCAACAGGGCAGGGCGAGGCGCTTTTTCGGGCGCCGCTGCGTACTTGCGGCCGGCTCGCTAGGCACCACGCGCATTCTGCAGGCGTCCGGACTGGGACCGGGGTTGCCGGCACTGGGCGCGGGCTTCTACTGCCATCCCCAGTTCGTCACCCTGGCGCTCTATGATCAGATCGTCGATGCTCACAAGGGCAGTTTTCAGGCGGTCAAATCCGACGATGAGCGCTTTCGGGCGGCCGGTTTCAAGCTGGAAAACGTCTTCATGGGCCCGAGTGGTGCCGCCTATCTGATGCCTGGCTTCGGCGCGAGGCACCGTGATCTCATGCGCGCCTACCGGTATCTGGCCTGTATTGAAGTGGCGGTACGGGATGCCACGCCCGGCCGTATCGGCGCGGACCGCCACGGTGGCCTGCGCATCGACAAGCAGGTGGGCGCACCCGAGCGCCGGCGCGTCCGTGCGGGGCTGGACGTCGTCCACGATATCTATCGCGCTACGGGCGCCCGCAAGGTAGTGCATTCGCCCGTGCGCATCGGGCTTCACCTCATGGGCGGCTGCGCGCAGGGCCACAATCAGGCCACTTCGGTGGTCAATCCGGACTTCCAGGTCCACGGGCATCCCAATCTCTATGTCATGGACGCCAGCCTCTTTCCCGACGCGCCGGGCATCAATCCGTCCCTTTCGATCATGGCGTTGGCCCACAGGGCCGCCGAGCGCCTTCTCGGTGAGCCCTTCGAACGTACGCAGGCGGTCACATGACCCCGCTTACGGATCGACAGCGTCGGGCCTGGAACAGGATCGGGGATGTGCTAATCCCCGGCGGCGACGGGCTGCCTTCGTTCAGTAACAGCGGCGTTGTCCATCACGTTGCAACGGCTCTGGAATCTACGCCACCGGACGACCGTGAGGCGCTTTTACTGCTGGTAACCGTGCTTGCCTGGTTGCCGCGGCCGCTGCTGGCACTACTCCTGGCCGCCAATACGCTCTTGCGGCGTTTGCCGGGCGTGGTGGGTGCGCCTTTCCGTCTGCTCGACATGGGCCTGCGGGGGGTCGTGTTTACGGTCTACTATGCCGGTGTGGACGACCAGGGACGGATTCATGACGGTATTGATTGCCACATTCATTGCGAAGCCGTAAGCCGGGAGGACAATTGATGGAAGATGCTTCGGCCATGATGAAACAGACCCGCGAGCAGGCCGCGGATTTAGCCACCGTGCCCATGGAACAGCGCCTGGAGGCGCTGGAGCAGCTGCTGGCACGCGTCCGGGACTGGCGCGAATGGATTGTGGATCGGATCATGGAAGAAACGGGCAAGACGCGCACCGATGCGCTGGTGTCCGAAGTGCTGGGCACGCTCGATTATCTGCACTGGGCCATCAAACGAGCGCCCGGGATTCTCGGCGACGAAAAGGCGGAGACCCCCTTGGCGCTCATGGGCAAGAAATCGCGCATCTGGCACGAGCCGCTGGGCGTGGTGCTGGTGATTACGCCCTGGAATTACCCCTTCCATATCGCCCTCACGACGGTGGCCGGGGCTCTGACGGCGGGTAATGGCGTTTTGCTCAAGCCCTCGGAGCACACGCCCCTCCAGGGCGTCTTCGAGGAGCTGGTGCGGGGTATTCCGCTGCTGGAGCACAATCTGCACGTCCATTACGGTGACGGTGAGACCGCACGCTGGCTGATTGACGCTGGTCCGGACAAGATCTTCTTCACCGGCAGCGCCCCCACGGGCCGCAAGATCCTGGCTCAGGCGGCGCCGCTGTTGATCCCCGTGGATCTGGAACTGGGGGGCAAGGATGCCATGATTGTTTTCGACGATGTCCATCGCCAACGCACCGTTGCCGGCGCGCTCTGGGGTGCGCTGACCAATTCGGGTCAGTCCTGTACTTCCGTGGAACGGCTCTACGTGCAGCGCGGCATTTACGAAGACTTCGTGCGTGATCTGGAAAACGGGGTGGATGAACTGGTCGTCAACACCGATGACGACGGTGACGCTGACCTCGGGGCCATCACGGCCGATTTTCAGTGCGACATCATCCGCCAGCATCTTGATGACGCCCGGCAGAAGGGCGCCCGGGTGCATGGTGGCGGCGATGTGGAAGGCAACAACCGCATCATCCAGCCCGCGGTCATCAGCGGGATCACCGAGGACATGTTGCTAATGCATCAGGAAACCTTCGGCCCCCTCATCCCGGTGATTCCCTTTGATACCGAGGAGCAAGCCCTGGACTACGCCAATCACCCGCACTACGGCCTGAGCGCGAGTGTCTGGAGCAAGGATCTGGAACGTGCCGAGCGCGTCGCACGCCAGATCCGTGCCGGCGCGGTGCCCATCAACAATGTCATGGTCACCGAGGGCAACCCGGGGCTGCCGTTCGGGGGCACGGGCGAGTCCGGCTTTGGTCGCGTCAAGGGAGCCGAGGGACTGCTGGGCTTTACCCGGTCCAAGGCCGTCATGATCGATAAGCAAAGCGATACCGTTGAAGCCAACTGGTATCCCTATACCCGGGAGAAGTACAGGCTCTTCGGACGGCTGATCGACAACCTCTTCAGCGGTCGCCTGCTGCGTTTCGCTCTGGCCGGGCTCAAACTGGAAAGCCATTCCCAGAAGCCCAGAGGCCGGGACGGATGAGTGAAGCCTGGGCCTACTACCGCAAGGCACTGGAGGGTCGGGCACTGCCCGCCGCGCTGGTGGACCTCGATCGCCTTGACCGGAATCTCGCGGGGATTCTGGAACGCGCCGGCGATTTGCCCGTGCGGCTGGCGAGCAAGTCGGTTCGCAGCCGGGCCGTGCTGGCGTACGCTCAGGCCTTTGATGATCGTCTCCGGGGCCTGCTGTGCTTCCATGCGCGCGAGGCCTGCATGCTGGCCGAGCACGGTTTCACGGATCTGCTCGTAGCCTATCCCACCGTGGAACCGGATGCGCTGCGCCGTGTGTGTGAAAAAATACAGCAAGGCGGCGGGATCACACTCATGGTGGATTGCCCGGAGCATGTACGCCGCCTGGGCGCGATTGCCGAAGAGGCGGGTGTAACCCTGCCACTGTGCCTGGAAGTGGACATGTCCATGCGCCTGCCGGGCCTGAATTTTGGCGTATTCCGCTCGCCCGTGTGCTCGGTGGAAGATGCGCTGGCGCTCTATGAAGTGATCCGGGATCATCCGGCCCTGAGGCTGGACGGCGTTATGGGCTACGAGGCCCAGATTGCCGGGGTCACGGACACCGGCCCCGGCCAGCGGGTCAAGAATGCCGTGATCCGGGCGCTCAAGAAGCGCTCCATACGTGAACTGACGCGGCGTCGGGACGCCGTCGTCCAGGCCCTCCACGATGCGGGTGCAAGGCTGCGCTTCGTCAACGGCGGCGGCACGGGTAGTCTGGAGTCCACAACGGCCGACCCTGAGGTCACCGAGGTAGCGGCGGGCAGCGGGCTCTACTCACCGGCTCTCTTCGACCACTACCATAACTTCCGCCATGTCCCGGCGGCCATGTTTGCCTTGGAAGTGGTCCGTCAGCCCGACGACGATCACGTCACCTGCCTGGGCGGTGGCTACGTGGCTTCGGGCAGCGCCAGCCCCGACCGGCTGCCCGTACCTGAGCTGCCCGAGGGCCTGGCGCTGGACCCCAACGAAGGGGCCGGGGAAGTGCAGACACCGCTCACCGGGGACAATGCGCCCGGACTGGGCGAACCAGTGCTCTTCCGCCACGCCAAGGCAGGTGAGCTGTGCGAGCGTTTCAACACCTTGCTGCTGATCCGTGACGGCAGGGTGGTAGACGAGGTGCCCACCTACAGGGGTGATGGTTCACAATTCACGTGATATTTTGCTTATAAGTGGTTGATTTTATTTCTATTTGCCTGGTTCGCTATTGTCACGGTTGTTGCCCAGTTTCTTGTCACGGCGCGCGGCCTTGGCTTCCTTTTGTCTCTGGCGCTCGCGGGCACGGGCCTTGACCACTTCCTCGCCGGATTCCGGCGCCTGTTGATCCGATTCCTCCAGGATCAGCCCCAGAATATGCCAGCCCGGCTGGGGGCGGGGTTTTTCCTCGACACTGAAGACATGGAGCCACCCCTTGGGGTCAATGCCGAACAGCGGCCAGACCTGGCGCCCGGGTGTGTCCAGATAAGCGTCGAAGTTGTAGGCCGCGGTCAGGCGGGTCTTGCGCACTACGGCGCCCTGATCCAGCAGACTGGCAAAGCGCGTATAGGTAAGATCGGGCACGAAGAGGGTGTTACCGGGATAATCCGGCACCGCGGTGATTTTTTCTTCCTGCTCGGCCGACGGTGCCAGGCTATACACATTCTGCTCACCGAATTCCATTCTGTAGCGCATGCTGGCCAGAGTGTTCAATTCCCGGCGCATGCTCATGCCCAGCATGCGTCCAAAGCCCACCAGATCCAGGGCCCGGTCGGCGTACTGGGACACCGAATGCCCGTAGTAGACCGGCAGGCCGCGCATGCGTGCGGCGCGACTATGTTCCCAGCTGGACTCGGCCAGCAGGACCGGAAAGCCGTTCTGCTTGAGCGCTTCCCCGACAGCCCGGGCTACCGGATTGGCGCCGATGATGAGCAGTCCGCGGGGCGCGGGCACGGCCACATTGAGCAGCTGGGCCAGGGGCCGGGCTGTGACACTCTGCAAGGCCACGGTGCCGATAATGACGGCGAAGGTCAGCGGCACCAGCATGTCCGCCCCGGGGACATTATTCTGCGCCAGGCGCTCGGCGAAAAGCGCCGATACGGCCGCCGCCACAATACCTCGGGGCGCTATCCAGGCCAGTAGCGACTTTTCGCGCCAGTTCAGTTTGCTGCCCAGGGTGGACACCCACACGGCCAGCGGCCGGGCCACCAGCTGCACCAGGCCCAGCACGATCAGTGCGGGTACGGCCAACTCGGCCAATTGCTGCATCTCGATGCGTGCTGCAAGCACAATGAATAGCGCCGAGATCAGCATCACGGACAGGTTTTCCTTGAAGTGCAGCACATCCCGGGTGTTCACCCCCCGGCTATTGGCGAGCACCATGCCGGTCACGGTCACAGCGACCAGACCGGACTCGTGCACCACCATGTTCGCCAGCACGAACTCCGATAGAATGGCTGACAACACCAGAAAACTGCGCAGATATTCCGGCACCAGGTGACGGCGCAGCAGAAAGGCCAGTCCCAGTGCTACCAGCACGCCCAACAGCGTGCCCAGCCCCAGACTCTGCACAAGAATCAGCAGAGTCTGCTGAACGGCCTCGGCGCCCGTGGCCACGATGATTTCAAAAGCCAGCACGGCAAGGAGGACACCCAGCGGGTCAATAATGATGCCTTCCCAGCGCAGCAACCGCGAGATACTGCTAACGGGACGTACGCTGCGCAGCATAGGCACGATCACGGTAGGGCCGGTGACCACCACCAGCGCGCCCAGCAGCAGCGCTACTTCCAGGGAAATAGTGTCCACCAGCCACCAGGCGCCCAGGGTGACCACGGCCCAGGTAATCAATCCGCCCAGAATGATGAGCCGCCACACCACCCGGCCTACGCCCCGGATCTCGTCCAGCCGCAGGGTCATGGCCCCTTCGAACAGGATGATGGCGACGGCCAGGGAAACGCCGGGCAGCAGCATATCCCCGAAGAGTTGGGCCGGGTCGAGGGCACCGGTTACCGGACCCAGCAGCAGGCCCGAAACCAACAGCGGCAGAATAGCCGGCAGTTTGATACGCCAGGCACCCCATTGGCACAGAAAGGCGAGCAAGCCGATCAGTACCAGTTGCAGAGGGATATCCAGATTCATGTCGTCTCCGCCGCCCCCCTGTAGAGAAGCGCGCATGGTCGCCACCAAAGGGGCTTACTGGCAACCGTTATTCGGCTTTCCCTTGGGGCGCCAGGCTTGTTTTTTGCCTGCCGGCGGCGGGGTTGTATCATCGTGCTTCTTGTCCTGTGGAGGGTCCATGCCCATCATCTCGCCGCAACGCCTGGCCGTCATACTGGGCGGTTTGATTGCCGTGGGCCCGCTCGCTATTGATACCTATCTGCCGGCTCTCCCCGCCATGGCGGACAGCTTCGACGTGACGGTTCCGCGGGTGGAATTGTCCCTTAGCCTGTACATGCTGGGTACAGGTCTGGGCCAACTAGTGGGCGGCCCCATGTCGGATCATCTCGGGCGGCGCAAGGTGGGGGCTGTTGGGCTGTCGTTGTTTCTGCTGTGCAGTCTCTTGATCGCGGCCAGCACTTCGTTGAACCAGCTTTACGTCTTGCGCTTCGCCCAGGCACTGGGCGGCGGCGCCACCGTTGTAATCTGCGCCGCCTCCGTGCGCGATCATTTCAATGGTACCGAGGCGGCCGGGGTGCTCACGCGTATCGGTCTGGTCATGCTGGTTGCACCCTTGCTGGCGCCGGCGATCGGGACTCTTCTGGTCAATGTTTTCGCCTGGCGCAGCATCTTTTTGTTCCTGGCTGTTTACGCCGGGCTCATGCTGGCGGTGCTGGGCTTTTTGCTGCCGCGCATGCCCGCCGTCCGCAAGAGCCGGGCCTCCGCGCGGCAGATCCTTGCTGCCTATGGTCGCGTACTGGGTCATCGTCACGGCATGAGCCTGATTGTGGCCAATGCACTCGCTTTTGCCGCCATGTTCGCCTTCATTACGGACTCTGCCTTCGTCTACATTGAATTCTATGGTGTCAGCCGCGAGCTTTTCCCCGTGCTGTTCGGGCTCAACGTGATCGCCATGCTGAGCCTGAACCGCTTGAATGTGCGCTTGCTGCGTCATTTCGCACCGGAGTCCATTGTTCGGGTTGCCCTCGGGTGTCAGGCGGCCACGATTGGCGTGCTGACGCTACTGGCTCTCGCCGGCTGGCTACCGCTCGTGGCCGCGGTACCGCTCTTCGTCGTCGCTACGAGTCTGGTGGCGCTAATCATTCCCAACGCCATCGCCTGTTTCATTCATTATTTCCCGTCGGACAGTGGCTCAGCCACGGCCATCAACGGCACCCTTCAGTTCGCACTTGCAGGCGCCTCGGGCGGTGTATTCGCACTTTTTCATGATCACAGCCTGATCCCCATGACGCTGACCATGGCCCTGTGCAGTTTCGGGGCTTGTCTGGCCCTTTTTCTGGGGCATGCCGGTGCACGGGAGATGGTGCCTTGATCACACATCCCACAGGGCAACGTGATAAACTTCGTCGCCCTTTATCAAGCTTGTATGAACGGGAGATAATGTGAAACGCGTTGGTATCTTTGTGGATGGTTCCAATATCCAGTCGAACGGCGGCTTTGGTATGGATTACAACGTCCTGCGCAACCTGGCTACCCGGGACGGCGCCATGCCGATTCGCATGAATACCTATATCGCTTATGACGCTCGCCGGGCCGAAACGGATCCGATCTATCGGGACAAGAATCTGGGCTATCACGAGGCCCTGCGCCGGACCGGTTTCAAGGTGGTCATCAAAACCGTGAAGTGGCACAGGGACGAGGATGGCAACGAGCACCCCAAATCCAACGCCGATCTGGACATGGCCGTGGACATGCTGCTCCAGACCCAGCGCCTGGACCGGGTTCTGCTGTGCACGGGCGACGGTGATATGACCAAGGTGGTCACCGCCCTCCAGGACCGTGGAATCCGCGTGGACGTGCTGGGCTTCAACAATGTTTCGCGGGAACTGCGGGAAACGGCGGACCAGTACATTGACGGTTTCATGGTTCCCGGCCTCCCCAACGCGGAACAGTTGGCCCAGGGTGGATTCAATATCTATGTGGGCGTTGCTCACAGCTATGATCCGGAGCGTAACACGGGCCGTATCTCGTTCATGCGCGACATTCCCGAACACATCTGGGAAACAGACCAGTGGCAACTGGCGCACTTCTTTGCCAATCGGGCTGACGACGATGTCATCGAGGCCATTGAGGAGCGCCGTCACCCCCGTGTGGTATTCAACCTCGACGAACGGCCGCTGGAGGAGGGCAAGCCCCTGCCAGCAGCGCAGAATATCTCCACATTCTGAATGGCCCCGGCGGGCCCGGTTCCGGACAGCGGGTCTCGTCGGGCTGCGAGCTTGACCAGGAGTGCTTCACTTGAACTTTAACCCCTAGATTCTTGATTTTATTCGTTTATATTTTTTCGCCGGGTCGATTTCACAGGCGGCCACGCGTAGCGTCTCGCTCACCGGCTTCGTTGCTCCCCTGGTTGTGCTTTGCTAGCGTCCGTTTAATGGCGTGCAACGCCCTGCAAGCCGACGGTTCCGGAGATTTTTCCGGCAGCACAACCAACAATGGGGGTAGAAAAAAATGATCAAGAGAACCCTTAAGCCACTAATGATCGGCTCGGCAGCGACACTTCTTCTCGGGTGCGCGACCGGCGCACCGGTAGAGCCGGCACCGCTGGCCTCGAGCAAGCAGGGCAAGCTGCGCGCGAACCTCGTGGGGCAATGGAAGCAGACCCACAGAAAGGAATCCCAGGACGCGCCACGCCAGGCGCTGGAATACAAGATCATGAAAATGACCTTCAATGAAGACAATTCCGGCGTGTTAGCTGGTGGGGGAAAGAATCCTATGACCGGCGGTAAAACGACCGAGCGCAATGATTTTCAGTGGTACCTGGAGGGGCGCAATATTGCTATCGGGGAAAAAGGTAAGGAAGAGGTAAAGTATCGGGTCGAAGAGTGGTCCGACGACCGTATGACCCTGTTCAATTATCCCTCTGACGCCTATTACATCATGACCCGGGTGCAGTAACCCCGTCCTCATGGTAATCAGGCCCTCGTCCGGCGTCGCAGCGTGCCGGGCAGGGCCGCCCACAGCTCGCGGACGAGTCGTTTAGTTCGGGCCCGGTTGAATTCACTCGTAGTATCAGATGATTGACCCTCGTTCCACGCGCCAAATCGCTGATCACTAGCGTGACACCCTTGAAACTGTAGCCGATACAGGTTTCAAAATTGCGCGTTGACCGGCCGGGGTGGACAAGACTCTACCCGAATCAGCGCGGGAGCTTTTCATGGCCTTCTGTGAAGAGGATCAGTCATTCAACGGTGCTTCCCGCGGTAGCGACGCGCTCTGGCCTTCCTGCTGGCCATCAACCCGACCCTGTTGGTGGTTGAAGTGGTGGCGGGGCAGATCGCCCGCTCGCAAGCTTTCCTGACCGATGCCCTGGATTTTGCCGGCGCCTCCTGCACTTATAGCCTGACCCTGGCGGCCATCGGCCATTACGCGCGCTGGATTCCCAGCCGCCGCATGCCCCCTCATGGCTGGCGTCAGCATCGTTGCTCTGGTGGCCAACATAACCATTCTGTTCTGCTCATGGGCTTTCGCGACGGCGGCGCCAATGTGGGCTCCATCTGGCCGGGTTCGCGCCATGGCGGCATCAACAATCTGGCCGTGATCGCAGCAGCGGGCCTCGTGGTCTGGACCGGTAGTGCCTGGCCGGACATCGCCGTGGCTGCAGCCATGGCCGAACCAGTGCCGCCGGCATGTTCCGGCAGGCTCTGCGGGAATGGAAGGAAGCTTTCCATGCGGAGTTGTCATAGCGGCAAGCTAAGCATGTTAGCTTCCGGGATACGCTGGGTGGGACCTCGCTGTGTGACCCCGAGTTCGCACCGCCGGGCAAAAGCCTGTTCCCAGCTTACGTGCAGCAAGGCCTCGAAGAGCCGACGGCGCGCAAACGCGGCTGTGC
>CAYPKI010000053.1:11453-14012 GCA_964411265.1 uncultured Alcanivorax sp.
CCAGCCGGCGTAGCGGCGGTTGTAGGTGTTCCAGCGACGGGCGAGGGCGGCGGTCAGGGCCTGAAGTTCAAATTCTTGCCTCCGCGCAGGAAACCTGGAAACGGCATTACATTTTACGATAGATCCCGTTGGTTTATAGTAATTTCAACAGCCTGTTAAGCCGCAAATCAGGCAGCAGGTTTGAGAAGCGATTCAGCAACGAATCATTAAGATTCGCCCTCTCCGCGACCAGCCAAACTGATCCCCGCGCCCATGGCCTCAAGCCGCTCGCTGTGCTCGCCGTCCATGAGCTTGCGCAGTTCGGGCCGTGCTTCCTCCGGGGGCAAACCCTGTTGTTCGAGCGCATCCAGCAACTCGCCAAAAAGCTGGCGCCGTTTCCGACCCTGCTCGCTCATGTCGCGCCGATCATTGAAAAAGTCCATCAGGGTGGAGCCGCACTCGCAATTCCGGAAAAGCTGCAGCACGGGTGTTTCCTCATCGTCGTCGTAATCGGCTTTGAATCCGGAACCTTTATACGGCGGCTGTGAATCGCGAACAAAATCGCCAGGAGAATCGTACCGCCGTCCGCACCGAGAGCATACTTTGGGGAACGCCGAGTCCGATAATGCCTGCAACCCCTGGGCGATACTTCCCTCAAACTCACTCATGCCGACGCTGATCTCCAGTTGTCATGACCTAATACTGATCATGGCACTTTCTGCAGCGATTATGAAACTGCTACTTGTTGCCTGGCCGTTTGGCGGAGGGACGGCGGGAAAATGAAGGCTGCAGAACCAGTGTTCTTAGCCTGAACCAGTCCGGCAAGGCCAGTGAGCCCTCAATGCAGGATTTTCGCCGTTCGCATTATTTTTAACATAATATATATTATGCGAAACATTTAGTATGCGGCGCCGGGCGCCGGGCCGCGCTGTCCCGCCTTGTCAGGCATCCCGGCCGAATTCCTTTTAGCCTACGCGTAAGCGTGTTCCCGAGGTCCGCCAGGACGAATGCCGACTTGTACGTATCCGGAATCAGGTGCGGGGAATAAAAAACGATGGCCATAGCGTACCGGGGCCTGGCAGTTGCGTTCACACGGTTTTGATGGTCAAAGGGCTCTAGCTCATCTATTGTTGCCCGGGCTGAAACCCGCCATGGAAAAGGAATCACTGAATGACGGGAACTGCCTATCAGTGGCTGCGCGCGACACTGGGCGCTAGCCTGCTCATGGGTTGCCTGGCCCACGCGCAGGAACCGCCGCCGGTGGCGGTCGTCACTGCAGACAAAAGACCGGTTATCCGCGAAATCCGGGTTACCGGCTCCGTGCTGTCGCTGGCCAACGCGGACCTTTCCACCGAGGTGGCGGGGCGTGTGGACAGTCTGGTGGTGGATCTGGGGGCAAAGGTGGACGCGGGTGACCCGCTCCTGCGGCTGGATCCGGAACTCGAGCAGGCCCGGCTGGACAGCGCCCGGGCGTCGGTTCGCGAGGCCCGGGCCCGGCTCGACGATGCCCGGCGCCGGCTCAAGGAAGCGCAATCCCTGGGCTCCAGTCAGGGGGTCTCGGAGTCGGAAGTCCGCTCCCTGGAAGCGGAGGTCCGGATGGAAGAAGCCGCACTGGAGCGTCTCCAGGCTGACGCACGGCGCCAGGCCCAGGTCGTAGAGCGCCACGTGCTTCGCGCCCCATTTGCCGGCGTGGTGAGTCGCCGCATGGTGGATTCCGGCGAATGGGTTTCGCCCGGTACCGGCGTCCTGGGCCTGGTGGCGCTGGACCAGCTGCGCGCGGATTTTGCGGTGGCGCAGCAGTATTATCCCGCCATAAGCAAGGGTTCCGGAGTCAGGATCCGACTGGCCGCCCTGCCGGAGCGAAGTTTTCCGGCACGCATCGAGGCGGTCGCGCCGGTGAACAACGCCGATGCGCGCACGTTCACGGTGCGCGCTGCGTTCGAGGACCCGAAGGACGCGGCGATTACGCCGGGCATGTCGGCCCGGGCGACCCTGTCCGTGGACACCGGACGCGAATCCGTAAGCGTCCCCCGCGACGCCCTGCTCCGCCATCCCGACGGCCGCGTGACCGTCTGGGTGGTGCCCCCGGATCAAAAGCAGCCGAAAGTCGAGGAGCGCCAGGTGAAGCTGGGCCTGACGTTCGACGATCACGTGGAGATCCGTTCCGGGCTGGAACCGGGCGAAACCGTGGTCACACGCGGCAACGAGGCCCTGCAGCCGGAGCAGACCGTGCGCGTCACCGACAGCGCCGGAGGCTGATTCATGTTCGAGCGCATTGTCCGTCATGGCGTGTTGATGACGGTGATCGTGCTGATCATCGGCGTGCTGGGGGTGCTCGCGGCTTTCCGGATTCCGATCCAGATGATACCGGACCTGGAAGTGCGCACGGTCACGGTTCAGACCTCCTGGCCCGGCGCCACACCTCAGGACATCGAAAAGGACATCCTGATCGAGCAGGAGGAATACCTGCGCAGCATCCCCAACCTGGAGCGCATCATTTCCAGCGCGTCCAGCGGTCAGGGCGAAATCGAGCTGGAATTCCCTTTCGGGATTGATCTCAACGAGACCCTGATCCGGGTT
>CAYPKI010000054.1:0-13878 GCA_964411265.1 uncultured Alcanivorax sp.
TGTCGAGATCCTGCCCCGAGATGCTCGTCCAGCTAGCCGCGCGCACCCGGCCCTCGGGTCGGCGCAGAAAGTTCCAGCCGATAATGGAGCCCCAGTCGTGACCAACAAGGTGTACCCGATCATCCGAGCCGCGCGTCGCGTCGATGACCGCTGTCAGATCCGCCGTCAGGTAATCCATGTGGTAGGCGTTTGACCGGCTCGAACGACTGCTGCGACCAACCCCGCGCATGTCGAAGGCGATGACGTGGAACTCTTCGGCCAGTGCTTCCAGTTGGGCGGACCAGCCGGCATGACAGTCGGGGAAACCATGGAGCAGTACCAGCCCCGCTCGGCCCGGGTCGCCGGCTTCCACCACATGAAGGCAGACATCGTCGCTTTGGACTTGACGTTCGCGCATGAAAACCTCGACGGCCTGCAAAGATGCAGACTGTGCAGCTAACGCAGCACCGCGGAAAGGTCCAGACGCGCCAAATCCGGACCAACAGGCTGCTAATTATTCGGTGTGGGAGACAGTCTTGCCGCGCCGCCCTGCCGTCGTGCTCGGATCCGATCGCGGCAGGGATGGCGCTCCGGCGGTGACTTCATCCATCTTGCTTGATTTCCCCGTGCGTGCGCATCTTCAATACAATGTTGCCGGTCGCGCATTGGACCGGGACCGCAATGGATCACGAGGGGGAGCCACCATGCTGAGCCTGTTCAGGGAGTTGGCGCATTACAATGCCTGGATGAACAAGAACCTCTATGCGCATCTGGGCGACATGGCGGATGAGCATCGCAAACAGAACATGCAGCTGTTTTTCGGCTCCATTCACGGCACGCTTAACCACTTGCTGCTCGTGGACCGGCTATGGCTGGCGCGCTTGCAGGGCGAGACTTACCCGATCGAATCCCTGGATCAGGAACTCTACAGCGAATTCGCCCAGTTGCGACTGCAACGCAAGAAAACGGACCGAAAGCTGGCGGAACATATCGAAGGGCTGAACGAGGCCGATCTGGAGACCCCGGTCACCTACACCTCGGCGACCTCCGGCCAGCAACGCAGCTTCACCACGCCTACGGTGCTCATGCATGTGTTTAATCATCAGACGCACCACCGGGGCCAGATTACGGCCGCCATGAGCCAGTTCGGCGTTGAATATGGCGTCACGGACCTGATCTTCATGCCGGACGAGAATCAGATCCATGGATAATCTCACCCTGGTCGTGGCGCTGCTGGCGGCGGCGGTCGTGACGGTGACCCTGCTTCGCCGCCTGCAACTACCGGACGTTGTGGCCTATCTTCTGGTAGGCCTGGCGGCCGGCCCGGCGGGTTTCGCCCTGGTGGAGGACACCCAGCAGATCCTGCACCTGGCGGAGTACGGCATCGTGTTTTTGCTGTTTTCCCTGGGGCTGGAATTCTCCATCCCGCGCCTTCTGGCGCTGCGTCGGATCGTACTGGGTGCCGGTCCCATCCAGGTGCTGGGCATTGGCGGTCTGGTAAGCATCCTCATGCACCTGCTGGGATTTGCCCCGGCGGTCGCGCTGGTCACCGGTGGCGCTCTGGCTCTTTCCTCCACCGCCATCGTCATTCGGGAACTCATCGCCCGCGGCGAAGTGAACACGCGCTACGGCCGTGGGGCCACGGGGATTCTTCTTTTCCAGGATCTCGCGGCGGTCATCATGCTGGTGTTATTGCCCGCGCTGGCGTTGCCGGACGGCAATCCGCTGACCGAATCCGCGCTCATGCTGGGCAAGTCGGTGCTGTTGTTTGCCGGCATCTATGTGGCGGGCAAGTGGATGCTGCCGCCGCTGCTGGCGGAAACCGTGCGCACGCGCTCCAGCGAAGTCTTTCTGATGACAGCGCTCTTGCTGGCGCTACTGGCCGCCTGGGTAACCCAGGCCCTGGGCCTGTCCATGGCCCTGGGGGCTTTCCTCGCCGGGATGATGCTGGGCGAAAGCCAGTTTCGACATCAGATCGAAGCCGACATCCGCCCTTTCCGGGATCTGCTGCTGGGTCTGTTCTTCATCAGTGTGGGCATGTTGGTGGACCCGGGGCTGGTGATGGCCCATTGGTACTGGATTTTCCTTGCCGCACTGGCCCTGCTGCTTACCAAGGGCTTGCTCATCTCGTTACTGCTACGGGCCCTCGGGGGGACCGGCGAGTCCGCCGCGCGCTCCGGCATCGTTCTCGCTCAAGCGGGGGAATTCGGCTTCGTGCTGATTACCCTGGCCGTACAGCACCAGTTGGTTACCACAGAGCAAGCGGGACTGGTGATCTCGATCATTGTGGTCACGATGGCGCTTACGCCCATGCTGGTGCGCCACAGCGAGGCCTGCGCCCAGGCCCTAATGGCACGCCTGCGCACACGAAAGGCCCCGACCCCTGATCCGGCCGAGCCGCCGGCGGATGATCACGATCACGTCATCCTCTGCGGCTATGGCCGGGTGGGGCAGATTCTGGGGCGCTATTTCAACCGTTTCGACTTACCCTGGTTGGCTATCGATGCGGACCTGGTCCGGGTGGAAGAAGCTTCCGCCGCCGGCGAGCACATTCTCTTCGGCGACGCCTCGCACAACGGCATTCTGGTAAAAAGCGGCATTCACCAGGCCAGCCTGCTGGTAATCACGTTCGAAGATACCCGTCTGGCGGGCAAGATTCTCCACTCCGTCCGGCAGTTGCGCGCGGATATCAAGGTACTGGTGCGCACCCGCGACGAAACCCATCTCGAAACCCTGCACGAGGCGGGCGCGACCGAGGTGGTACCGGAAACCCTGGAGGCGTCACTCATGCTCGCTTCCCAGGCCCTGTTACTGCTTGATCGGCCCTTCGACGAAGTGCTGAACACCCTGCGTCAGTCGCGCCGCGAACGTTATCAGTTACTGCGCGGCTATTATCACGGCGAGAACTTCCCGCGTATCGACAGCGAAGGCAACCCCTACCAGTTGCTGCGCGCCATCACCGTGGATGAGCAATCCCGCTGCACCGACCGGCGGCTGGACGATACCGGACTGAATGAGCTTGATCTGGAGGTCAAGGAGATCAAGCGCGAAGGCCACAGCATCAGCGAACCAGGACCGGATTTCGAGCTGCACACCGGCGATATCGTCATCGTCTATGGCCCGCTCAAGACGCTGGAAAAGGCCGAGCACAAACTGCTGGGCGGTTAACAGCCTGTTAGGTTCGGCGGCGCCAGCTCGCCGGCGTCTGCCCCGTCCAGTTACGAAAAGCGCGGGTGAAAGCGCTCTGCTCGGAAAAACCCAGTAGCTGCGCGATCTCCGCCATGTCCAGGCGTCCATCACGCAGATAGTGGCACGCCAGCGCATGGCGGGTTTCGTCCAGCAGCGTCTGGAAACTGGTGCCCGCGTGCTTCAGCCGGCGCTGTAACGTGCGGGTGCTGACATGATTCTCGTGCGCCAGCCGAGGCAGCGAAACCTCCCCCGTGCGCAGCAGCGCCGCCAGCTGACGTTGCCAGAGTACAACCGGATCACCCTCGGGCCGGTCCTCCAGGAAGCGCGCCAGCAGCGCCTCGGCCTGGTCATCCAGTAACGCCAGCAGGTTCGCGTCCGGATGCCGTAAGGGCTCCGCCAAAACCTCGGCGGCGAAACGCAGCCGGGTACAGGGTTGCTCGAAATGCACGGGGCAACCGAAAAAGGCTTCGTACGGCTCGATCCGCGCCGGCGCCGGGTTCACAAACCAGACCTCGCGTAGCTCCGGGTCATTCCGGGTAATGTTCCGGGTAAATTGCACTATGGCGGCGACACCGGTTTCGTCCACCAGCTGGCCCGGTCGACCGCGTTCAATACCCCATTCCACCAGCACGTCCCCACCCTGGGTGCGCCAGCGAGCCGGGTTGACGTCATAGATCAGGCGGTGATAGCGCTCCATGCGCGTCAGAGCCTGCGCCAAATGGGCACAATGCAACACCATATAGCCCAACACACCCAGGTGCGCGGGCGTGATCAGCCGGCCCACCGCCAGGCCCAGAGCCGGCCGGGGCACGGCGGCTTGCGTGCGCTCGAGCCAGTCGCGCCAGCGCGGTAGTGGCAGGTGCTCGAGCTCGTCCAGCCGGGCCTCCGAGCAGCCGAGCACGGCTTCCGGCTCCAGCCCCTCGCGGGCAAGGAACTCGAACAACAATCGGACATAGGGGGCGGCAACGGCGCTTTCGGGCATGGCGTGATTTGTCAACGAGCAGGCGTGGCCTGTCAAGCCTGGTGCGCGGGCAAAAGCCAGAATGATCCGGAAACAATGGGAAGGGAGGACAGCCATGCTGGACATAGCGGCGCAGATCCGGGCTTCACTGGGGGCAATGGAGCTGACCCTGCTCAGCCTCGTCCCCGTTTTCGTGTTGTTTCTGGCCGCGGAAGCCTGGCACTTTCGCGGCCGGGGCAAGTTTCGCCTGCCGGACACCGCCGCCAGCCTGAGCCTGGGCGGGCTCTATCTCTTCGCCGATGCCATCCTCCTGGCGGTGCTGGTGCTGGCGGTCTATGGCTTCGTCTACCAGTATCGGCTTTTGACCATTGAAGTGACGCCGCTCACCGGCGTACTGCTCTTCGGGCTGGTGGAGTTTTGCTATTACTGGTTTCACCGCGCCAGCCACCGCATCCGCTGGTTCTGGACCGCCCATGTGGCTCACCACTCGTCCGAGTACATGAACTTCGGTACCGCCATGCGCCAGAGCCCGATCTATTCCGTCGTGGGTAACTGGCTGTTCTACCTGCCCGTGGTGTGGCTGGGTTTCGCGCCCGAAGCGGTGCTTTTCATGCTGGCTTTGAATCTGGTCTATCAGTACTTCATTCACACGGAATGGGTGGGCGTACTGCACCCGGTGGTGGAGTTCATTTTCAATACGCCGTCTCACCACCGTGCCCACCACGGCCGGAACCCGCGCTATATCGACCGCAACTATGGCGGTATTCTGATTGTCTTTGACCGTCTCTTCGGTACCTTTGTAGAGGAATCCGCGGACGATCCCGTGGACTACGGCATCACCAACCCGCCACACAGCTTCAACCCGGTCTGGCTGAGCGTGCACGAATTGGTGGCGCTGGTCCGCGACATGGCCCGGCCCGGCCCGCTCGGGCTACGCCTCAAGCATCTGTGGGCGCCACCGGAATGGCAGCGCGAGCGCAATCAGGACGAACCCGGCTGTGCACCCGAGTCCGGCTGAGCATCGCCGGCGTGGTCGGCATTGGGGTGGGCCAGCTGCGCCAGGACGGTCCAGGCCCGGAACCACTGCTCGGCCACCCGGCGGCTCTGCGAGCAGGCCTCAAGCGCCTCGTCCATAAGCTCGCGGGACACCGTGGCGGCCAGGCCGGCGTTGACCACTTGCATCTTGGCATTTTCATAGGCCTGGCGCAGTCGATCAAAATGCACCTCTTCGGGCTCCTCGCGCTCCACCTCACGCAAGGCCTGCGCGAGTTGCTGCAGCCAGTCGCGCAGCCCCTGGACCAGCGCCTGTGCCTCGGCGGCCTCCAGGTCGCCCAGCACCCGGGCCATGTCCGTGAGGCTTTCCTCGATATTGAGAAGGTTGTGTTGCGCCCGCCACAAACGCGCCAGCTCACCGGAAAGATCCTCGCCCAGGGCGCTGCGCGAAAGGTCCGTAAAGAAATCCGCCATGCGCTCCAGACGTTGTTCGCGCACGGCGCTGGCGGCAGCCTGTTCCCGTCCGGCCGAGGCGGCTTCGTCGAGTAAAGCGGGATACTCAGCCAGCATGCCGCGCAGCTCCATTACCAGGGCACGCTCGGCCAGCTGCGGCACGGCCGTGACGTTGCGATCCAGATACCGGGGCTCGGTGCCGCTGCTCTGGCGACCCTGGAAACGGGTCTGGAGCCAGCGGCTCAGACGCGGTTCGAAGGGCCACATCAGCAACACGCCCAGCAGATTGAAGGCGGAATGAAAAGCCGCGAGCGTGAGGGTCGGATCCTCGGACCGACCCACCACCTCCGTGACCAGCCACGAGAACAGGGGCAGCATTACCAGGGCGACGACGCCGGTCATCAGATTAAAGGCGACATGGGCGAAGGCCAGGCGTCGCGCACCCGCTGTGGCCCCCAGGGTCCCCAGCAGGGCTGTGGAGGTAGTACCAATATTCGCACCAATGACGCCGGCGGCAGCATCGTCGAGCCCCACCACCCCGCCGGCCAGGGCGGTCAATACCAGGGCGATAGCCGCACTGGACGATTGCGTGGCTGTGGTCAGCAAGACGCCGATCAACAGCATCAGCACGACATTGCCGCCGCCCTGCCCGAAGCTTATCTCCTCGCCCATGGCTTCGAAGGCGGACGCCAGCGTATCGATCCCCAGGAAGAAGAGACCAAAGCCCGCCATGGCCATGCCCAGATGCTGCAGGCGCACCCCGGAAGCAAAGATCCGCAACAAGGCCCCGGCGCCGATCAACGGAAACGCCAGGGCGTCTACTTGCAGCTTGATCCCCACCAGCGCCACCAGCCAGGCGGTGAGCGTGGTGCCCACATTGGAGCCGAACACAACCCAGACGGCGCGCCGGAATTCCAGTAGCCCGGCGTTGACAAAGCCCAGTGTCGCCAGGGTAACCGCGCTGGACGATTGCACCAGTGCGGTAATGGTCATACCGGAGAGCAGACCGCGCATGCGGCTGCGCGTCCAGGTAGCGAGCAGGCGCTCAAGCGCCGGCCCGGCTGCCAGGCGCAGGCCTTCGGTCATCAGCCACATACCGAGCAGGAAAAGCCCGATGCCGCCAAAAGCCAGTGTTGCCTGATCGAGCATCAGAAGCGCCCCGGGCTTTCGCGGGGCGGCCGACCCGCGGCTTCCATTTCATGCGCGCGGAGTGCCGCATGCCCGGGCCGGGATTTTCCGGATGCCCCATGGCCCGGATGTCCACCGGGGTCTTTGCGTAGCCGGGTTACCAGGTCCAGCCCGACGCCTTGGTCCCGTGTGCAGGCGAGCCCACGCCTGCATGCACGCGGCGCCGGCAGAGGCAACAGCGCCCGGTGACGGCGGGAGCCCCGAACCTGCAATACAGCTCTGACACCCTGACCTTTGCGACGAGTTCGGCGAGAGGCTTCCCGATACCCGGCCCGCCAGGCGTCACAGCGCGGGTGCATGGCGCTGCCGGGCAGGACCCGGGAAGTGTTGCCCCGGGGCGCGTTACAGTCGCTGGTAACCTTCATGGCTTAGCTCCCGGGGTCATTCAGGGCGCGTTGGCAAACCTCCTGGCGCCGCGGGACAAGGCCCTGGCGGCGCGTCACCCGTCGGACCGAGGCCATCGTACACAGCAAGGTTCAACCCCGGAAACCCGGTGGCCCAGCGCAGCCGGCGCCCCCGAATGCACGGGCACGCTTTCTGTCCCGGTTGGGCTCAAGTATCATATGACCTCCCGTGTCGCTGACGCTACGGCGACACCCTTATCAGGTGGGGCAGATTTATAGCGGCGGTGCGCCCCGGGGCGGGCGCGTCGTGCCATTTTGTACAACCGAGCACAGAAGGGGTTGGAGATGATGAAGTTCGGCCAGGATTCACTGCAAGCGGCCGCGGAAATGAAGGTGGGCGATCAGTCGTACCAGTATTTTGATTTGAACAAGCTCGCCGACAAGGGCTGGGGCGATCTGGACAAGCTGCCGTTCTGCCTGAAAGTGTTGCTGGAGAACCTGTTGCGCTGGGAAGACGGCAACACCGTGACCACGGACGATATCGAGGCCATGGTGCGCTGGCCCGAGCATGCCTCGTCCAAGCGCGAAATCGCCTTCCGCCCGGCGCGCGTACTGATGCAGGATTTCACCGGCGTACCCGGCATTGTGGATCTGGCTGCCATGCGCGACGCCATTCAGGAAGCCGGCGGCGATCCGCAGCGCATCAATCCGCTGGCCCCCGTGGATCTGGTCATCGACCATTCCGTTATGGTCGATGCTTTCGGCAATCCCCAGGCGTTTGAAGACAATGTGCAGCGCGAGTACGAGCGCAACCATGAACGCTACAAGTTCCTGCGCTGGGGCCAGCAAGCCTTCTCCAACTTCCGCGTGGTGCCGCCCGGCACGGGCATCTGCCATCAGGTGAACCTGGAATATCTCGCTCAAGCGGTCTGGACCGGTGAAGTCGACGGCCACCAGTGGGCCTATCCCGATACCCTGGTGGGCACCGACTCGCATACCACCATGATTGACGGCCTGGGCGTACTGGGCTGGGGTGTGGGCGGCATCGAGGCGGAGGCAGCCATGCTGGGCCAGCCCATCGCCATGCTTATTCCGGAAGTCGTGGGTTTCAAGCTCACGGGCAACCTGCGCGAAGGGGTTACGGCTACTGACCTGGTGCTCACCGTCACTGAAATGCTGCGCGAGCATGGCGTGGTGGGCAAATTCGTCGAATTCTATGGGCCGGGTCTTTCCGACCTGTCACTGGCCGACCGCGCGACCATTTCCAACATGTCGCCGGAATTCGGTGCCACCGCTGCTTTCTTCCCCATTGATCACCGCACCACGGAGTATCTTGAGCTTACGGGTCGTGACGATCAGACCATTCAATTGGTGGAAGAATACTGCAAGCATCAGGGACTCTGGCGCGACGATGCCAACCCCGAACCCACCTTTTCATCCACGCTGGCGCTGGATCTGGGCGCAGTGGAGCCCAGCCTGGCCGGTCCCAAACGGCCCCAGGACCGGGTGGCCATGTCGGACATCAAGCATGCCTTCGGCAAGGTACTGGAGCAGGAAAAGGGCATAGCGGAAGCGGAGCTGGAAAGCGAAGGTGGCGGCGGTGCCGCCGTCGGTGCGGACCAGCATGCCGGTGAGAAGAACATTGAGATCGAAGGCCGGAAGCACGAGCTCAAGGATGGCGATGTCGTCATCGCCGCCATTACGTCCTGCACTAACACCTCCAACCCGAGCGTTATGCTCGCCGCCGGACTGATCGCCAAGAAAGCGGCCGAGAAAGGCCTGATGAGCAAGCCCTGGGTCAAAACCTCGCTGGCACCGGGTTCCAAGGTGGTGACCGAATACCTGGAAAAAGCGGGTCTGCAGGGTTATCTGAATCAGCAGGGCTTCAACCTGGTGGGCTATGGCTGCACCACCTGCATCGGCAACTCCGGTCCCCTGGCGGAGCAGATCGAAAGCGCTATCCAGGATGAGGACCTGATGGTGGCGTCAGTGCTCTCGGGGAACCGCAACTTCGAAGGCCGCGTGCACCAGGCCGTACGCACCAACTGGCTGGCGTCGCCGCCGCTGGTAGTGGCCTATGCCCTGGCCGGCACAGTACGCGTCGACCTTGAGAACGAAGCCATTGGCCGGGACGCGGACGGCCAAAAAATCTATCTCAAGGACATCTGGCCGTCCAGTAGCGAAATTCAGGAACTGCAGCAGTCCGTGAACGGAGAAATGTTCAAGCGTGAGTACGCCTCTGTTTTCGAGGGCGACGACGAGTGGAAATCGCTTGATGTGCCCAGCTCCGTCACCTATGACTGGCCCGCAAACTCCACCTATATCCAGAATCCGCCCTTCTTCGAGGGTCTGACCCGGGAGGTACCCGACATCAAGCCGGTGCAGGGCGCGCGGATTCTGGCGCTACTGGGGGACTCCATAACCACCGACCACATATCGCCGGCGGGTGCCATTCAGGCGGACAGCCCGGCAGGGCACTATCTACAACAGCACGGCGTCGAACCCAAGGACTTCAACTCCTTCGGCTCACGCCGGGGGAATCACGAAGTCATGATGCGGGGCACTTTCGGCAACATCCGCATCCGTAACGAGATGACGCCGGACGTCGTGGGCGGTTACACCAAGCACTGGCCCGGCGGCGAAACCATCTCGATTTATGGCGCGGCCATGCGCTATGTCAATGAGGGCACGCCCACCGTAGTGGTAGCCGGCACGGAGTACGGTACCGGCTCTAGCCGCGACTGGGCCGCCAAGGGCGCCCGGCTACTGGGCGTGCGCGCCGTGATTGCCGAGAGCTACGAGCGCATTCACCGCTCCAACCTCATCGGCATGGGCGTAATGCCGCTGCAGTTCCCGGAAGGGACGGACCGCAAGACCCTGGGCCTGCAGGGCGACGAGGTTGTCGACATCCCCGAACTGAACAACGAGTTGAACCCGGGCGAGTCGATCAAGGTCATCTTCCGCAAGGCGGATGGTAGCGAGGCCACCGTCAACGCGCTTTCGCGCCTGGATACCGGTTCCGAGGTGGAGTACTTCCGCAACGGCGGGATCCTGCACTATGTGATGCGCAACATGATGACCCAGGCGGCCTGAAAGCGTTGGGAACGCGGCCGGTAAAAAGGGGAGCCTTCGGGCTCCCCTTTTTCATGGATTCATGAAAGTCGGACAAAAGGATTTACAGGGGGCCGCAGTCTTCGAGGCGCCCCTTTCCTTGTTTCTGGCTACTTTCGGCTCTCGGTTGTTGACTTTTCTTGCCGCCAGGCCGTGGGCGAAAGCCCCGTCCAGCGGCGGAAGGCGCGGCCGAAATTGGACGGGTCCTGATAACCCAGTTCCGGCGCGATCCGATCCACTGAATAGCGCGTGTGCGCCAACAACTCCCGGGCGCGACGCGCGCGCACTTCCTCCACCACAGCCTTGTAGCTGGTGCCCACCTCCTGCAGCCGCCGGCGCAGGGAGCGGGGCGTCATGTGCAGTGCCTCCGCCACCCGGTCGAGGCTCCGATCCTCGTGCAAGTGCTCCGCGGCCAGTTGGCGCACCCGGCCCAGCAGGCCCTCGGACTGCTCCATATCGCGCAAGGCCTGTTCGCATTGCTCGGCCGCCAGCCGGGCCATGTTCGGGTCGCGAGTGCCGATGGGCTGCTCCAGCCGAGTCCCGGGAAAGCGCACCTCGCACCAGGTACAGTCGAAGCTCAAATGGCCGCGGGTATAGTCACGCATGAGCTGATGGTGAGGTCGTTCCGCATACGCCAGCCGCACCTGGATATCCGTGGGTACCTCGCCGCTGAATAACTGGCGCGCGACATGGAAAAGCGCCACCGCCAGCGTATCCATGACCATGGGATAAAGCTCGCCCAGCGGCACGCCCTCGTCGAAGCGGATCACGGCCTCGTCGTTCTCACGGAAAAAGTGCATGCTCAGAAGACGAGTGCGCGTGCGGAGATAGCGCATGGCAAGCTCCAGCGCCTGCGCCAGATCCTCGCTGGCCAGCACCGCATACCCCAGAAAACCCTGATGACGCAGATCCAGCGCTCGGCCCACGCGCATACCCAGTTCAGCCGTAAGTCCGGCAGCGCGCAGGCGCTGCAGAATCGACACCGCGGTCATCACAGGTAACTCCGCGTCCGGTTGCTCCAGAGCCGCCAGGCTCTGGTCCGTGCCCCGCAGCAAGTCATCCCGCGCGGCGCCCTGCTCTTCCAGCACCCGGATCAAGGCTGCCAGGTAGGGCGCCGCGAGGCGCTCCGGGCCGACAATCTCGGGCGTAGACGGCGGTCTCGGCATAGGGGCGACTCCATAAAAGATGCCGACAGATTAGTGTCTTGCGCCGATCCTCCCAATGACGGAAACGCTCATTATTCTGGCCGCCAATGACCGATTATTGTCAGTCGCTAACCTTCTGCCGGCGCCTGCCTTCCATGACACTGGCCGATGTAACCGTCTAAATAGTCAATGGAGAGCAGCATGGGCGCAGCCGCACAAGAAACCGGGAAAATCGCCCGCAAACTCGCCGGCACCAAAGTCGGCATTCCCCCGCGTCAGCTCAATTTCCGTATGCCCGAGCAGGCACCGCGCTACTTCTATGCGGGCAATGGTACCGCCACGGCCTTCTTTGCCGTGCTGTCGGCCATCTTCCCGCCCGGCGAGGATTTCTTTGTCGAGTCCGTACGGCGCTTCCGCGACCGTATCGACGACCCGGAGCTCAAGGCTCGGGTGGCCGGCTTTATTGGTCAGGAAGCCATCCACGGACGCGAACACGAGCGGCTCAATGAAATGCTGAGCGAGCAAGGCTTTGATATCGAGGTGCCGGACCGCGCCATCCGCGCCGGCCTGTGGTTGCTGGAGCAGCTCCCGCACCGTCAGCAGCTCGCCTGCACCGCCATGATGGAGCACTTTACCGCCCTGCTGGGCGAGCAACTGCTCACCGACGAAGAGTTCAGCGAACGTGCCGATCCGGAAATGATTCAGTTGTGGTATTGGCATGCCCTGGAGGAACTGGAGCACAAGGCCGTCTGTTACGACGTCTACGAAAATCTGGGCAACAGCCCGGCTGAACGGGTGCTGACCTTCCCGTATGTCGCCGGCGCACTGCTACCCGCCATCCTGGGCTCCTGGGGCTATCTGGTGGCCCATAACGGCCTCTGGCGCAAGCCGTCGGACATGCGCCAGGGCCTGAAAATGCTGCTGGGCAAGGACGGCTTCGTTACCCGCATTATGCCGCGTATGGGCGCCTATGCGAAAAAGGACTTCCATCCGGACAAACACGATACCGAGGCACTGGTAAGACAATGGCGCGACAAGCTTTTTGGCGAGAACGGGACCCTGAGCGCGGACGTGAAGAACCTGGAAGTCGCCACCGTCTGACGCGAATACCATTGCCGTGGTGCAGGGGGTGCGATAGCACCCCCGAATAATCAACCTTCCATCTCGCCACTGGATGCTCGCGAGCGAACCGGCCGCGCAATCCCCGCGCACGCCGGCAATATTGCCGCCAGAGTCACCGCCAGCGGCAGCTCGCTCGACCACTGCGCAGTCTGCAGGTTATTCAGGCATTGGCTCATGGACAGTTCTCCGGAGGCCCACCGCGCAGTGTAGCCGTCGCCGCCACCGGCTTCATGACCCCGAGGGATGAGGTCATGCCCGCCATTGGGGTACACTCTTTCGGCCGCTTGCTGCCGGAGGAAGCATGAAACCTGTACTGTGCACCGCCCTGATGCTGTTCTGCTGCGCCGCCATGGCCCAGAATAACCAGACCCTGCGGCAACGGGAGGAGCAGGACCGGATCGAGCGCGAACAGCAGGAACTGCGCGAACGGGCGCGGGCGCTGGAACAACAGCTGGAAACCTCGAAAAAGGTGCTGCGCAAGCAGAAGAAGCTGATCGAGGCGCTGGAGAAGACCATCCGCAAGATCGACGACAAGGGGAGCACGGGGGAATGACCGTTTGCACGGAGCGCAACGGCGCCGTTTTTACCGTGATCCTGGATCGCGCCGAGGCGCGCAATGCCGTGGACGGGCCCACGGCCGCAGCTCTGGCAGAGGCCTTCCGGGCCTTCGAGTCGGATGACGAAGCCTCGGTAGCCGTACTCTGGGGCGCCAACAACACCTTTTGCGCGGGCGCGGATCTCAAGGCCCTGGCGGAGGAGCCGGAGCGGCGCAACCGCCTGAAAACCACGGGGGACGGCCCCATGGGCGCGTCGCGGATGCAGCTGTCGAAGCCCGTCATAGCCGCTATTGAGGGCCATGCCGTGGCAGGCGGTCTGGAGCTGGCGTGCTGGGCCGATTTGCGTGTGGCTGCCACGGACGCCGTTCTGGGTGTTTTCTGCCGGCGCTTCGGCGTACCCTTGATTGATGGCGGCACGGTTCGACTGCCCCGGCTGATCGGCGAGAGCCAGGCGCTGGATCTTATCCTCACAGGCCGGCCGGTGGCCGCCGACGAGGCGCTGCAAATGGGCCTGGTCAACCGCACGGCCGAGCCGGGTTCCGCGCGCACGGTCGCCGAGACCCTGGCCGCCGAGATTGCAGCTTTCCCCCAATACTGCATGCAGCAGGATCGTTTAAGCGTGCTGGAGCAATGGTCACTAGATGAACAAACGGCGCTGGCTCATGAGTTCCGTCGAGGCCATGCCGTGATCGAAAGCGGCGAGACGACGCGTGGCGCCAGCGCTTTTACCTCAGGCCGGGGGCGCGGCGGCACCTTCGAGCGGGACTGACGCCAATAGCATGAAGACAGCCGCGACCCCGCGAATCAATCAGGACATCCGCACTGATGTTGGGTAA
>CAYPKI010000055.1:0-273 GCA_964411265.1 uncultured Alcanivorax sp.
CGCGAAGATGATGTTCGCAGCGAACGAGCCGCCGGTGCTCGGCGAGCGGACCAAGGCAGTTGCGCGGCGGCTGCTCCCGATTCGCCTGCCCTATCAGTTCACGACGAAAGATGACGAGCACAAGGATGCGCAAAAAGAGGGCCTTCTGAACGAGCTGACGACCGAGGAAGAACTCAGTGGCCTCCTGAACCTGGCTCTCGACGGCCTCGATCGCCTTCGCGCAGCGGGCGATTTCAGTCTCCCCGAGTCCCACCAGGAGCGTCTGGAATACTA
>CAYPKI010000055.1:283-12409 GCA_964411265.1 uncultured Alcanivorax sp.
TGCAGTCAACTCGCTGACAAACGAATCTGGCGCGCGCGAAAAGAAATCGGATATCTACAACGCCTACACCAACTTCTGTGCCGAACAGGGCCATGAACCAGTCGCCCAGTCAACGTTCTGGACGCAACTCCGGAAGACGACGCTGGATATCTCGGTGGTTCGACCGCAGAGTGATGGATCACGAAAGCGAATGGTCGACAATCTCACCTTCACCGATCACGGTACACAGTACGCGCCACATTACGACGACACGACCGAGGCTGACCAGATCAGTGCGCTCGCACCTGGCGATGACCGAATCAAGATCGACGTCCTCGTGTCCGATGTGGAGTCTGACACGCCGCCGCAGATTGCCGAAAAAGCGACTGTTGAGGACACGAGTGGGACTATCGTCGCGACGGTTTGGGATGACGCTGACGCGCCGGCGCTGATTTGTCCCGTCCGCTCTCGGTCGTGGAAAGCCCGGGCCGGTGGCAGCATATCTGCCGCCGGGTCCAGGTTGAGCCAGGCAGAGCGCACACTCACTGTTGCAGGTGCCCAGGTCCCTTCCCGATCAGGCTGTTGAAAACGGGTTGCGTACTCAGCTTTTTAAGCTTGTTCGCGATCGAAACGCCATTATGGAGGCGGGTGTCTACCCGTCGAGACATGGCAACGATGACGGCGGGACAGCCTGAAAGCTCTGCAGAGCGAGACCCGAAACCGCCGTCTATTGCATTTTAACGCTCGGAAAGGCAGTCATCCTGCCCATCGCATAAAAATACAACGACTGCACGCCTCAGGCCACGCCCAGTCCGCCAGGTTTTTTCAACAGCCTGCTAGATGTTTAGCGCGGAAGCGCAGGGAGCGTACGCCCGGGGGTATCTTGAGACTTTGCAGCGGGGTCGCGAGGAAGTGGATCGCATCGTTGACAAAATGCCGGCGAATTTCATGTATCTCGGGTTGATCGATTCACTGTTTCCGAATGCGACAATTATTCATGCGATCCGGCATCCGCTCGACAATTGCATTTCCTGCTATGTCCAGCAATTCAAGTTTCTTGAATGGTCGAATCATTTCAACAGCCTGTTAAGACCATTGCGGAGATGTATAGCCTCTACCGACAAATGATGGCTTATTGGCACAAGGTTTTGCCGGAAAGTCGAATCGTGGATATTCATTATGAACAGCTGACGGCGGAGCCGGACCAAGAAGGTGCGCGCATGCTGGATATCTGCGGGCTTGAGTGGGATGACAACGTGCTTCGCTTCTACGAGCAGGAGCATGCTGTTACAACCGCCAGCCCAAGTTCGTCAGCCCATTTACAAGAGCTCACAAAGGCGCCGGGCGAAATACGCGCCCTATATCGGTGAACTGGCGACGCGTTTGGCTCCCTATCTTCCGGAAGACAGGGAGCAACTGGAGGCTCAGGGCGTGCCCCTGGGCCGCAGATTCGGGGTCAACCGTTGGCTTGGCGGTCGCGGGGGCAGCCTCTGACGCCGCCTGGGACATGTCTCGGGTCCGTTTTGCTAACCGCCGAACTACCGGGTATGAGTATTCGGCATCATGCGGTTTGGTCCGCCCTGCCGGGGGCCTCGCGGTAAGCGGGCAGTTTTTGCTTGTCATTGTCCCGGCGCTTGGCTAGAATGTGCGCCTTTGTCACGGCAGGGTCCCTAGGCGAAGGGGCTGGTGTAGCCGTAACACTCTGAATTTGAGGCAGGATTTCATGAAGACCTTCAGCGCGAAACCGGCGGAAGTGCAGCGCGACTGGTACCTGGTGGACGCTTCCGGCAAGACGCTCGGCCGGCTGGCCTCCGAGGTGGCGCGCCGGCTGCGCGGCAAGCACAAGCCGGAATATACGCCCCATGTGGATACCGGCGACTACATCGTTATCGTCAATGCCGACAAGATCAACGTCACCGGCAAGAAGGCGCGTGATAAGAAGTATTACCACCATACCGGTTTTCCGGGTGGCATCCGCGAGACGGATTTTCAGACCCTGCAGGGCTACAAGCCCGAGCGTATCGTTGAATTTGCGGTCAAGGGCATGATGCCGCGCAACCCGCTGGGTCGGGACATGCTGCGCAAGCTCAAGGTCTACGCGGGGAGTGAACATCCGCATAGCGCGCAGCAACCCCGGACGCTGGATATCTAAGAGGCAGATTATGGCAAGTGCGGAAAAAAATTACGGAACGGGTCGTCGCAAGTCTTCCTCCGCACGGGTATTCCTGCGCCCCGGCAGCGGCAAGATAACGGTCAACGGCCGCTCGCTGGAAGATTATTTCGGCCGGGAAACGGCTCGCATGGTGGTACGGCAGCCGCTGGAGCTGGTGGACATGACGGAGCGCTTCGACCTGAAGATTACGGTGTCCGGCGGTGGCAACTCCGGGCAGGCCGGTGCCATTCGGCACGGCATTACCCGGGCGCTCATGGATTATGATGAAGGGTTGCGCGGGGATTTGCGCCGCGCCGGTTATGTCACCCGGGACGCGCGTGCCGTCGAGCGCAAAAAGATCGGCCTGCGCAAGGCGCGTCGGAGCCCGCAGTTTTCCAAACGCTAACGTGGCGACACTCAGCTTTTGCCATCGAAAAACCCGGCTCAGCCGGGTTTTTTTTCGTTTGGATCAGCGGGTTAGCCTCGTTCCCTTGATCTTGTTTTGGTTGCTCCCCCAGAGGCTTTTCAGTACAATGAGTGCGCCCGGAAAGCCGTGCGTCAAATCAGTCGCTACCAGATCCATCGGTGTGAATGTCGCGTGGATCGAGATTGTCTGCCCGCAGCCTTGCGTTGATCAGGGTTTTCCGAACACGTAAGCCAAGGCAACTATTCCGGTTGCTTCTTCCGCCCCCGAATTGCGGGATCAAGTGGAGAACTTCTCAATGAGTGATCACGGCGTGAATACAAGCCGTCGTACGTTTCTGATCGGGGCCACGACCGGCGTGGCGGTTATAGGGGTGGGCGCGGCCACAGTGCCGTTCGTGCAATCCTGGCAACCCAGTGCCCGTGCGGAAAATGCCGGCGCTCCAGTCAAGGTTGATGTCAGTCAGCTTGGACCGGGTGAGCGTGTGACCGCTAAATGGCGGGGTCGCCCGGTTTGGGTGTTGCGACGTACCCAGGCCATGCTTGACACCCTGAGCCCGGTGCAGGAGCAGCTGCGGGATCCGGAGTCCACAGAGGATCAGCAGCCGGACTATGCGCAGAACCAGCATCGCTCGATCAAGCCTGAGTACATGGTGGTGATCGGCATCTGCACCCACCTCGGGTGCTCGCCCTCCTTCGTCCCGGATGGAAGCTCGAACCTGGAATACAGCGGCTTTTTCTGTCCCTGCCACAACTCCAAGTTTGACATCGCGGGACGGGTTTATCAGGGCGTTCCGGCTCCGACCAATCTGGTAGTACCGCCGCATTCCTACCTTAGCGATGATGTTGTCATCATTGGTTCCGAAAGAGGGGAGACCACGGCATGAGGGGATCCATGACGCGTCTGGGCGATTGGGTGAATGCGCGCCTGCCTGTTGCGGAGGCTTTCCGCAAGCACATGTCGCAGTATTACGCGCCCAAGAATTTCAATATCTGGTATCTCTTCGGCGTGTTGGCGCTTGTGGTGCTGGTGAATCAGCTACTCACCGGTATCTGGCTGACCATGTTCTATTCGCCCACGGACGCCTTTGAATCCGTGCAGTACATCATGCGCGATGTCCAGTTCGGGTGGTTGATTCGCTATATGCATGCGGTAGGTGCGTCGGCGTTTTTCCTGGTGGTGTATCTGCATATGTTCCGCGCATTGATGTACGGATCCTACAAGCCGCCGCGCGAGCTCGTCTGGATCTTCGGTATGCTGATCTATGTAGCGCTCATGGCCGAGGGTTTTCTCGGCTATGTGCTGCCCTGGGGCAATATGTCTTATTGGGGAGCTCAGGTGATCATTTCGCTGGTCGGTGCCGTGCCCTATGAGCTGATTCCCTTTATCAGTGCGGCCGAGAGCAAGGAGATTGGCGAGGCACTCGTCACCTGGGTGCGCGGTGATTATCTGCTATCCGAAGCCACCGTGAACAAGTTCTTCGCCCTGCATGTCATCGCCATTCCGATTGTACTGCTGGCCCTGGTGGTGCTGCATATCCTGGCGCTTCATGAAGTGGGCTCGAACAACCCGGACGGTGTAGACATCAAGAAAAACAAGGATGAAAACGGTATTCCGAAAGATGGTGTGGCTTTTCATCCCTATTACACCACCAAGGATACAGTGGGCATCATCATCTTTTTAATGCTCTTCGCCGTAGTGGTGTTTTTCTTCCCCGACGGTGGTGGCTACCTGATTGAAAAACCCAACTTCGGGCCAGCGGATCCGCTGGCCACGCCCGACCATATTGCGCCGGTTTGGTACTATGGTCCCTACTACGCCATGTTGCGCGCGACCACCCTAGACATCTTCATGTCGGCCAAGGCGTGGGGCGTAATCATCATGGGGAGCGCCATCTTCATCCTGTTTCTGGTGCCGTGGCTGGATCGCAATCCGGTCAAATCCATTCGCTACAAGGGGTGGATCAGCACGGTGGCTTTGATGTTGTTGGCCGCCGACTTCTTGATGCTGGGCTGGCTGGGTACACAGCCGGGCTCAGATCTTCGTAAGCTCATGGCGCAAGTCGGCACCTTCTATTATTTCGGCTTCTTCCTGCTGGTTTTGCCCTTTGCATATCGATTCGAGAAGTCGAAACCGGTTCCGGAACGCGTTACGGGAGGTCACTGATGAGAAAGCTTATGCTATTGCTGCTGACCTTGTTGCCCGTATCCGTGCCGGCTGCAGGCGGTGGCGGTGGTGCTCACATGAAAGACGCTCCCGTCAATCTGCAGGATAAGGTGTCGCTCCAGAAAGGAGCCCAATTGTTCGTCAATAACTGCATGGGGTGCCATTCCCTTGAATATCTCCGTTACGGTCGGATGGCCGAGGACCTCGAAATTCCGAAGGAGTTGGCACAGAAGCACCTGAATTTTAGCGGCAGCAAGGTTGGATCATCCATGACCAATGCCGTAAACGAAGCTGAAGCTGAAAACTGGTTTGGTGTTGCGCCGCCAGACCTGACGCTGGAAACGCGGCGCCGCTCGGCGGATTGGGTCTATTCCTATCTTACCGGTTTCTATAAGGACGACAGTCAGGCCTATGGATACAACAACCACGTTTTCGAAAATACAGCCATGCCGCATGTGATGGCGGATATGGAAGATGAGCTTAGTGAAGAGGAATTCAACGCGGCGATGGGAAATATTACCAACTTTCTCACCTACGCTGGCGAGCCTCATCGCCTGGAGAGTGAGCGCCTGGGCGTTTACGTGCTGGTCTTTTTGTTCATTCTGGTAATCCCTGCCTGGTTCCTGTACAAGGAATACTGGAAAGACGTTGACTAACCCGCGACGCGGCGTGGCTCGAAAGCAGGCTTGTCCTCGGGCACGCTCTGCTTTCGTTTTTACATTGGTGAGTAATCACGGGGACGAGGAGATACTAAACCGTCTCTCGGTGATGTCCTGGCCGAGTGGTGCCGGAGCCTATCTGCACGGCCTGCGGACCATGTTGGTAAAAAAATCGAAGCGGCAATATCGCGGATATCGAAACTTTGTGCACGGGCAAGCACCTTGCTCGCCCGACGTTCGAAGAAAACACGAGCGCTGGGATGGCGCGCCCAGTACTTGCGATCACGGGATCTATGCAAAAGAGTCGTATAGCATATTAGTGCCGACATTTCTTCAGCAGGTTTGATAGGTTTGGTAGCTCGGACCGTGAACTCTCTTTGCATTTAGCGCCTGGCGCTGACCATGGTCCACACATCCGGGTGAGCGACATGGCATCCATGAATGAATATCACGCCCGAGCAATGCCGCAGGGCTTTCCGGGAGGCATGACGATGAGGACGTTTTTTGCTCAGGGATCCATTTTTGACGACTGGCGGCTTATGCCTTGACCGACTGGACTGTTGGCCTCGCGGCACCGTTTCCTGTCGGCTGTAGTGCTATCCGGCTCCAAGTCGCACCGGGGTCTCGACTACGGCGATCGATCGGTCGCCTGACAGCGAAATCAGGCGAGGTTGCGCTCAGTTGAACGGTGCATGAGCTGTCCACTATGGCTATCGCTAACCAATCCAGTGAAGGTGTCGCACGATGAGCGATGACATGACGTCGAACAAACCCTATCTTATTCGTGCGGTCCACGAGTGGATCTGCGATAACGACTTGACTACCCATATACTGGTGCACGCCAGCTATCCGGGCGTTGAAGCGCCCCAGGATTATGCTCAGAACGACCAGATCGTTCTCAATATTGCCCCCCGGGCTGTAAGCGACTTTGTTGCCGATAACGAAGAAATTCGTTTCTCCGCGCGTTTCGGCGGCGTACCCATGTCGGTTCGGGTTCCAGTGCAAGCTGTTCTGGCGGTGTTTGCGCGGGAAAACGGCCAGGGCATGGCTTTTGATGCGCCCGAGTCACCGGAGCCGCCGGACCCGGAGGGGACAGGGGACGATGGTGATCAGCATAAAGGTTCCCACCTAAAAGTTGTGAAGTAAGTTGCGACGGGGTTTTGGTATTCAAGCGTTTTCTCCGCGAGTGTTTCTCTCTCTCTGAACCCGGATTCGGTAACGGAGTGCAACGCCCTTTGAGATAGCCAGCTGATTGAAGACTTCCAGTGGCGTCTCGTATCCCAATGCTTCTCTCGGTCGATTATTCAGCTTTCGTTCGGTTCTCGCACTATCATTGTCGCTCGGGTTCTCCATGGAAAACTCCTTGGGAATGTAGTGACGGATCAGGCCGTTAATTGGCTCGTTGAGCCTCCGTTGCCAGGAAGCGTACGGATCGACGAAGTAGACCTGAATGCCTGTGACGCGCTGTAAATCTTCGTGGCGAGCAAATTCCTTACCATTGTCCAGCGTCAGCGTATGGCTAATCTTGCTTATGGGCCGGAGCATGTCTTGCGGCGCGTGCTCGACCAATCCGGCTTGCCGCGACGGCACACGCCGGATACGCACCAACCGGGATTTGCGCTGGGCAAGCGTAACCAGTGCGCCTTTATGACCTTCCCCGATCACGGTGTCGCCCTCCCAGTCCCCGATGCGCTGTTTCGCATCAACGGCGTGGACGCGCTCGTGGATCGATATCCGATTGGGAATCCGGGCTCGCCCCGCATGGCGAGAGCCATACTCGCGGCTGATTGTCGAGGACGAGCGCCCAAGCTCATGGGCGATTTCTTGCTGGTTCCGGTCAACCTTCAAAAATTCGTGAATCTGGTAGCGTTCACAATAGGTGAGGTGGTGATAGCTCATCTGTGCAACGTCGACTTTGGTCGCTTAAAGAGGCATGGAGTCGACACCATCTCACCCCTTTAACTCAGCTCATGAAGGGGCACCTCGATTTAGAATCCCGGGAAGATAACCCTCTGGTTCTTGTTGCTTTTCTCGCTTTTAGAGTCGCCTTTTACTGGTATTTTCGGCACAGATCGGCGGATGAATCCGCGACTTTGCTGGCCAAGGGCTTTGCCATTGGGTTATGCCTGTGTCGGCGTATTGCCGTGCTTAAGGCGTTTCCGGTCGTTTTGATAACCTTGCTACCGGGCCTGCTGAAGCCGAGTCGTTCGCGGTTGATGTCCGGCCTTGTGGCGGCCTGGCTCGCCGTGGCGGCGGTGAGCTGTATTGTGTTTTATATTCTAGACTTTGGTCACTACAGTTAGCTTGGCGATCGCATTAAAGCTTTCGTTCTTCGTTTCGTTGAAAATAGCGAGATGTCGGGGGAAATGGTCTGGCAATCCGACCCGGTACTCCCGCTTGTTCTGGCGGTGCTAGCGGTGGATGCAGTCAGTGCCTGGCTGGCGAACAAATCCGTGATTCGCTACGCCGAACAGAGTCCGTTGTGTCGTGGCTGGATGAATACGGCGGTGGTCGTCGTTTTCCGGGTACTGGTTTATGGGCACGGCATCACGGAGACCGTGGTACGACTTATCCATTGCGCTCGCGCTATGCCTTTTTCGCGAGTAACAAGAAGTTGGCGGCTCCGGGCCTGAATCCCTTTGTCTATTCCGGGCGGGGTCTGAAAAACAGATGCGTACGCGGGACAAAGACGTGTTGCGCAAGCATTATGACCGGGTAGCCGCATGGCCCGACGTGGATAATCCCGATCCGGAAACATTCAATTTTTCGTGGCCAGCGGAGGGAGGAAAAAGCGTCCCGAGCGGCCCAATGTTGTGTTCATTAACCTGGAGTCACTGGGCGGTAACCGTATGGGGCTTTTCGGCAATCTGGTAAGTGCAACGCCCAAGCTCGACGGCATGGGCCGTAACGGGCTTTTCTTCCCAGACCTTATCGTCCCGAGTAGCGGCACCGTACGATCTATATTCGGGCTGGTTACCGGGTTCTACGACATTCCCTGGCGGGGCCGGACAGCATTGCGTAACCCCCGGATTGTGGAACAGGATACCCTTGTTAACGCATTGGAGAATTATGGGAATTTTTCCTTTATTGGCGGCAGCGCGGCTTGGGCCCATGTTCAGGGTTTACTGAAACACAATTTTGAGGGTCTGGAACTCTGGCAAGAGGGCGATTACGACGCGCCGGACGTGGATTTGTGGGGTCTATCCGATCATTCCCTGTTTGAGGCTGCCCATGAGCGAATGGCGCGAATGCATGATGATCAGCGTTTTGTGGCTTTCATAACGACAGCGGCCAAGCATCGGTCCTTTACGAACCGGATGACGAATCAGAGGTCGAAGCCCGCGATATCGCGAAGGACAAGCTGCGTAAGCACGGGATCCGAAATCCGGAGAATTCAATGACGAACAACTGCTTGATTACAACGTGGGCTATTACATCAACGATCTGGTCGAAGGATCCTGGTACGACGGCAACACCGTTTTTGTGATGTACGGTGATCATAACATCCGGGCTACTGATACGACCCACATGGGCTACTGGGAAGCCTTGGAGCTTACGGATCTCCGGGTATCTTTCATCGTCTATAGGCCGGGTGTTCTGGATGCGTCACGTGGGATCGATAAGAGCCCGCGACTTTGGTGGACCTGCTTCCCACAGCCCTCGGGATTGCCGGACTACCCTGCGAGAATCGAACCCTGGGCCGGGATATGCTGAATTGTGATAGGCCCAGCTATGCGCTTACCTTTGGTGGCGGCCCCTACAGCAATCCGAAACCTGGCTTGCTGGGTAGCGATTACTACTACAGCATGCTGCGTGACGGGAGGAATTCGGGTCTGTACTCGCTGGACAAGGCATCCCGGGACCATGAGCTTAGTGCGGCAGAACCCGAGCTGGCGGCCGACCGCAGGGCTTGGCTGCGGGGGCTTTGCCAGACCGCGCGGTAGATGATGGGCAACAATCAGCGAGACGGCTCCGAAGGTGGTGAGAAATGAAAGGAATGTCGCGACGCCGCGACGTCCATGCGGCATGTCAGGGGTTTTCGATATATTCCACGACCTTCACGATTTTCTGGACGCCATAAACATCCTGGACGCTGCTAACGACTGCTTCGCTTTCGTCCCGGGTAAGCAGGCCCATGATATAGACCACGCCATCCACGGTGGTAATTCGGGTGCGTGCACCCGGTGTTTCGCCGTTGAAATAGAGGCCGATTTTCACCTTCGTGCTAAGCCAGCTGTCATTGGCGCGAGCCAAAAAAGAGCTTGACCCTGAGGTTTGCAGTTCGTTGTGTACCTGTTTCACGTGGCGGATGCGACGCGCGATGTTACCGGCCTGTTTTTTCAGTTTTTGTGACTGTACCTGGCCGGCGAGTAAAACGATACCGTTGAAGCTGACTACCTTCATCCTTGCATCCGTTAACGGCTTGCTGGCGCGATAGAGGTTAATGCGCACCTTGTTCTCAATGGCCTGGTCCTCGACAGATGATCCGCGGGTGCGTTCACCGTGTTGACGATCTACCGGCTCGGACGAGGTGGCAGCGATCATGCGGATGCAGCCGCTAAGCATGACACAGGTCACCAGGACAGCAGTGGTGCGCAGTGTCAAATTCATTGCGCGTCTCCAAAGAGTTGGCGGTCAATGTGATCGCAGAGTGCGTGAATAAGCACCAGATGCACTTCCTGGATCCGGGCTGTGGATTCCGCCGGTACCCGCAATTCGACGTCGTCACCACTGAGCATGGGCGCAATCTTGCCACCGTCCCGGCCGGTTAGTGCCACGATAACCATATCGCGGTCATGGGCTGCCTGTATGCCCTGGATGACATTGGCGGAATTCCCGCTGGTGGAAATACCCAGGAGAATGTCGCCCGCATTGCCCAGTGCCCTGATCTGTTTCGAATAGATCTCGTCATAGCTGTAGTCGTTGGCGATGGACGTCATCGTGGACGAATCCGTAGTCAGTGCTACCGCGGGTAGCGAGGGCCGTTCGCGTTCAAAGCGATTAAGGAGCTCCGAGGAAAAATGCTGGGCGTCACCGGCCGAGCCGCCATTACCGCAGCTCAGGACCTTGCCACCGTTTAGCAGACTGTCGACCATACGTTGGCCCGCTGCGGCAATGGATTCGGGAAGCACCTCCGCCGCCTGGGCCTTGGTTTCCATGCTGTCCGCGAAAAGGGCGCGAATTCGTTCCGTGCTCATGACGATGCCTTACTCTGCTAGAAATGCGTTGCGTATCCACTCAATCCCGTCAAGCTCGCTGCGCTCCGGCCCCACGGCCACCACATCAAATCGGCAGCTGCCAGTGGCAGCACTGGAATGGCGTGCCAGGTAATGACGGGCTGTATTAATCAAGCGCCTTTGCTTGTGTTGGTCCACGGAGGCCAGGGCCCCGCCATGGGACCGATGTTCGCGGTACCGTGTCTCAATGAAAACAAGCGTGCCGTCGGGCGAACGCATGATGAGATCAATTTCACCTTGCCGACAATGGTAATTGCGTTCGACTGTGCGCAAGCCCTGCCGTTGCAACCATGTCTCCACGCGTTTTTCATTCCGGTTGCCCTTGCGGGCGGGTAATAAGCTCATCGGCGTTATGATCACTCCCTGTTGAACGTCCGCGTCCGGATACGACCGGCAGACGCCGAGGCCGGCCCTCCTCGAAAAAAGCCCAGTCCAGCTGCCGTACAATGTGGCGGTTTTTGCCTACACGCAACCGCCCGGTAACGCCCGGAAGCTGGCTGTCGGGCACGGACTCGAGCATCCGCAAGCGCGCCTGTAGACGCCAGGTGTCCACGCCCAATGCAAAGAGACGTTCCCGGCTGCCGTGGCCCTGGGGCCAGGTCTGGTTTGCGAGGTCGTGCAGGTCGGAATCGCGGTCGAGCAGCCAGGGCAGATCCACGAAACGGATGTTGTCGAGGTCGCGGTCACGTTGGGGATCCGGGCTGCCGGCGTAAATATGCGAGGTGGCAAACACGGGCAGATTGCGCGCGTAATGAAAATTCAGCGCCGGCTTGACTTGACGGGCCTGGCGGTCACTGGCGGCGAGAAAGAGCACGTCCAGATCCTGACGGCGCCGTGGCTTGAACTGCAAATGCTGAGCCGTGAGCCTGTTGAGCTGCCGTGCGCGCTGGTGGCTCTGGCCGATGGCGAGCAGTTGCCCCACCGCTTCGGTTTCATTGTCGCCGAAGCTTTGCCGGGTGGTGATGAGCCCGCCCTTTTCTTCGAAGGCCTCGATGTAGGTTCGGGCCATGCGCTTGCCCCAGTCACTGTCCGGGTAGAGCACCCCGGCCAGACGCGCGCCTTCTTCGTACGCCTGCTCAACTACCTGACGGGCTTCATCCTCGGCACTGAGTCCGAACTCATCGACGGCGTCGGGCCGTTGTTTGTCATCCACGTCATTCAACGTGAGGGTGGTAACCGGTAGTCGATTGACCCGGGCAACTTGTTGTACTTGTTGCTTGCTCAAAGGCCCCAGGACCAGATCGGCGTTGTCTTCCAGGGCCTGGTTATAGTGTTCGATTACCTCGCCGTCGCCATTATCGTAAAAGCGCAATTCGGGCACGGACCGGCCCTGAGATAACGCACTGTAATACCCGGTAAGCAGACCGTTGCGGATCACCTTTCCGGCGCTGGCCAGGGGACCACTCAGTGGCAGAATGATGGCCACGGTCTCGGGTCTTTGCTTGGCCGCGCGGGTTAGTGCCGCCACCATATCCGGCGTATGACGCTCCGCCGGGTGGCCCTGCCAGC
>CAYPKI010000055.1:12419-13843 GCA_964411265.1 uncultured Alcanivorax sp.
GGGTATCGATATCCATGAGCCGGTCCCGGAAGAGGCGGGCAAGTTCGGCCCAGCCCTGGACCACGTCGTCGTTATTGTCGCCGGTGAGTTTCTGCAGCTGACCCATGGGCAGGTTCATCAGCAACGACCAGGTCATTTTGCGGTTATAAGCCTGATCGTCCTCGTCTGTAAGCGTGGACTGCATGGCGACGCGTTCGCGCAGACTGGGCAGCAGCTGGCCATCGAGCATGAGCGCGTCGGCGCGAAGAAGCCGCAGACGTTGGCGCTGTGCCGGCTCTGCCTCGTTGATGAGCGCGGGGATTCGCAACTTCTTATTGCTCAGGACCGAAAGAGCGCCTTCACTGTCCTGGCGTGCGAGGAACAAGCGGGCGCGCAGCAGGGCCCATCGCAGTCGCGCTTGATCGGACAATTGCCGCGGGGGCACGGCATCGAGTAACTGCTCGACGCCCTTGGTGCGACCTTTACCAAGGTAGTCGTCCGCCCAGGCAAGCAGGCGCAGACGGCGTTTTCTCGGCGATAGAGTTTCGGCGCGCTCCAGCGCCACCCGGGGATTGGGGGGAGCTGCGGGCTGTTCGGCCTCGAAATCGGCGGGCCGGGCGCTTTCCTGCTGCGGCGCGCACGCCGTTAGCCCCAGGATAACCAGGGTGATGACCGTGCCGGGATGGACAAGCAAACGCAGGCGCATGGATCTCGTACTGTTCCAGTAAAGGCGCTATTGTAGGCGCTCGATTCCGGGGCCACCACAGGGGGTGCCGGAGAATTCTCCATTGGTGACATCCCTGGCGCCGATTTTCCATTGGACCCGGAAACGGTGCCGGGGTTTCGCGGCCCCGGAGCGCAGGACATGGGCTCGTTGTATGTGGTGAGCACGCCCATCGGCAATCTGGACGATATCAGCAGCCGGGCTCGGACGGTGCTGGATGACGTGGACGCAGTTGTGGTCGAGGATACGCGCCGTGCTGGTCAGTTTTTGCAGCATCTGGGCATCCGGGCCAACTTCGTGGCCTACCATGAACACAACGAGCGCGAACGGACGCCGGCGCTGGTGGCGCGCCTGGATGCGGGGGAGGACCTGGCGCTGATTTCGGATGCGGGCACACCCCTGATCAGTGATCCGGGGTATCGCCTGGTCCGTGCCGCCCATCAGGCCGGCATCCGCGTCATTCCGATCCCCGGGGCTAGTGCCGCGCTGGCGGCTCTGGCAGCGGCCGGCCTGCCTACCGACGAGTTCCACTTCCAGGGCTTCCCCCCGAGCCGGGGCGCGGCCCGGGACGAAACCATCCGGGCCCTGGCGAATCGGCGCTGTACCTCCGTGGTCTATGAAGCTCCACACCGGCTGTCCGGATTACTGCAGGCGCTGGAAACCGTGGCCGGTCCGGAACGCGAGGTGGTGTACTCCCGGACCGTGGTCGTCGAGGTAGTCG
>CAYPKI010000056.1:0-1235 GCA_964411265.1 uncultured Alcanivorax sp.
TCGTTGCCATTTTTCGACGGGTAGACACCCGCCTTCAAAATGGCGCCTCGATTGCAAACCAGCTTGAAAGCCTGAGTACGCAACGGGTTTTTCAACAGCCTGCTAGTCCCGCGCCAGGCGCTCCGGGTGGGCATCGGTAAGAATGTGGTGGAGACTTTCGGAATCCACCATCGGATCGTCAAAGTTAACAATGATATTCGAGTGCGCCAGCACGTGACCTTTCCCCGTAATGGTGTTGTCGACCACCGTATAGCCTCCGGCCTCGTGGGTATCCGTGAACTGGCCGATGAAGCCCGTGTCGCGCAAGGATATGGTTTCCAGCTTGTCCCCGGGACGAATGCGGCCTTCGTAATGCATCAAGGCCAGGCGCGCGGACGTGCCGGTTCCGGTCGTGCTGCGGCAAATTACCCCGGGATGGACATAAGTCGTGGAACGCGAGCGGTAGAAGTCGTCGGCGACCTGTTCCACCGGCCCCATGAAATGGAGAAAAGGCAGCGGGCCAACGTCGCCCAGTGTGTAGTGGGAGAACCCTCGGCTCGTTTGAATCGCTTCAACAATGGCATGCGCACAGCGTGCCAGCGCTGGCTCCTCGTCCCGAGTCAGATGAAAACCAATTTCAGCAGCATCCACGAGGGCATAAAACCCGCCGCTATAAGCCACACTATAGGTTATATGGCCAATGCCCGGCACATGAATCCGTCCGCGCCAGCTAAGGATATAACTGGCCAGACCGGTGCAGGTAACCGCCTCCACCACACCGTCGACGACCTGCGCCTTGATGTCCACGAGGCCTGCCGGGGATTCCAGCATGAAGGACTGCTCGCCTTCGTGTTTCGGGATCAGGTTGTTGGCCAACAATGCGGTTGCCGTGCAGATCGTGTTCGATCCGGAATAGATGGGGTAACCCATCACTTCCATGATGATATAACCCATGCTGGCACCCGGATCCGCGGGCGGAACAATCAAATCAACCGACATCTCCGGGATGCCATAGGGTTCATGCAGCAAAAGCTTGCGGAGCCCGTCCGCATCATGGGCCAGGTATTCCATCTGCTCGCGCACCGTCTTGCCAGGCAGCGGCTCAATGCCGCCCAGGACAATCCGGCTCACATCGCCACCCGCATGGGTGTCGATCAACTGCAGGGTCAGTTCCTCTTTCATGCCTTCGCCTCCAAAGACCAGGGGGCACCGTGTTGGTCCCAGACGGCATCGGGCACGATCACGATCTTGCCCAG
>CAYPKI010000056.1:1245-1661 GCA_964411265.1 uncultured Alcanivorax sp.
ATTGCTGCCACGGTCCACAAAGTACCGCTCGGCATCATGAAGCTGCGACAGGGGAAAGGCGCCGTGCAATACGGGTTGCAATTGCCCGGAACGAATCCAGTCGATGAGCTGTTCAGCCTCCGCGCGCGTGCCATGGGAGACGCCGAAGATCTGGACCTGATAGAGATAGATTCGTGTCCACAGGATCGCGCTGACATTGCCCGCACTGGCACCGGCAACACTCAGCCTCGGCAGGTCCCGGCGGGTGGTCATGTCGAAGATCATGGTATCGATGAATCGGTCGGTCATGTCCCCGCCCACCAGGTCCATGACCGCGTCCATGGGCGCGCCGCCGGTGAGCGCCTTGATCCGTTCCGCCAGATTATCGGCGTTGTTGCGATCAAACACGGCCGCCGCACCCAGTTCTTTCAGTGCCT
>CAYPKI010000056.1:1671-10173 GCA_964411265.1 uncultured Alcanivorax sp.
GCAGTGCTGTACGCATAGGGCACGGCTCCCAGAACCCGGCAGAGCTGAATCAGCGCGGTTCCAACGCCGCCGCTCGCCCCCGTCACCAGGACCCGATCGCCAGAGCCCACGCGCGCGACCGTGAGCATGTGGTACGCGGTCTGATACGAGCACAGACCCATGGCCGCCAGCTCGGCGTCCGAGAGGTTGGGGTTGTTCACCCGATGAAACTGATCCGAGGGGACAGCCACATAGTCCGCGAAACCGCCGTCAGCACCATGGCCGTAATAATCCGGAGCCAGGTTGATGTCGCGGCGGCCATCCGGATACAGGTTGAAATCCAGCAACCCGCGCTCACCGATACGGGCCGGATGCACGCCGTCACCAACAGCGACCACGTAGCCGGCCACATCGGCGCCCTGGATGCGCGGGAAGCGGAGCGTCGCTTCTCCGCCCATCTGAAAGGATGTGACTTCGGTATCGTCCTCGCCCGCGGGATAAAGGTCGTCACGGTATTCCAGGCGCTCGACACCGCCATGGCCGGTCAACACCATGGCGCGCATGGTTGACGGAATCGGCTCCGGTGTGCGGCGTTCAGCCATTGCGAAGCTCGTGCCCCGGCGGATTCGACCGGCATTCGTCCGGAAGGCGGTTGTGACGCGGCATCAATGCAGCGGCGCCACACCCTGACCTTCCAGCTCCGGAAAGTCGTCGTGCATGTTCAACGGCTCGGTCTCCGAGCGGTTGCCCAGATACTCGGGCCGGCGCATGGGCGCGGCCCAGGGTTCGTCCAGCTTGTTGTCCACACTGTTGTAAACAAAGAACAGATTCGAGCGCGGCCAGGGCGACATGTTCTCGTTCGAGGCGTGGAGCACATTGCACTCGAACAACAGCAGCGAACCGGCCGGCCCTTTGGGCGCCTGGATCCCGCCGCGTTTGCTGAGCTTAGCCAGAGTATCCTGATCCGGCACACCCGTTTGCTGACTCTTCAACGAATTCTTCCAGTTGTAGTCCGGCGTTTCGCCTACACAGGGCACGAAGTAGTGGTGCGAACCCGGAATCAGCATGAGCGGGCCGTTAAATTCGTTGTTGTCGGTCAGCATGATGGAGGCACTCACCGCGCGCATGCGCGGCATGCCGTCCTCACTGTGCCAGGTCTCGAAATCCGAGTGCCACTGGAAACCACTGCCTTCGAAACCGAACTTGTCGTTGATCCGGGACTGATGAATATAGACTTCGCTACCGAGGAGCTGGCGCACCATGCCCAGAATGCGCGCGTCACGCGTAAGCTGGTCCAAGAGTTCCGAGAGCTTGTGCATGTCGAACACCGAACGGATGCGGCCGCTCTTGGGGTCCGAGATCACCCGCTCGTCGTTCATCATTTCCGGGTCGCGTTCCATGGCCTTGAGTTCATCGAAGAAAGGCGCGACCCGGTCATAAGAGAAAAAACCCTCGAACCAGAGAAAACCGTCGCGTTCAAAGCGGGACAGGGCCACCTCGTCCAGTGGACCATCCCAGCGATGTTCGTTGCGGGCATGCACAATGGGGTCCTTGCGCGCGATCAGCTCACGCGGCTCGGGTACGCGCGTGGGATAGGGATCCCGCGTTGCCACCAAGTCTTCGCGCACCGCCATACACAAACCTCCTGAATGCATCCTGTGTAGAGGTAGGTAGGGACAAGAAGAGGCAGATTCAATGGCCCCGGGAGGGCCGGCCATGCCAATTCTGTGTGATGTTTCCGGCCTGGCGTTCGCCGCCCGACGCTGTCCATTGCAACGCAGCGCTGCTGGATCCGAATGTCCACGAACGCGACCCGGTATCCGCAACCTCGTGCCGGGACCACGGCAAACCGTCGCGGGCGGACATCCGGACAAGCCGGAATGACAATCACTCCTTTACGTCACCGGCCATCCATCGCCTTCCGTCCGCGCGGCGGACTGTCAGCCGAAGACATATCCTGATAATATTTCGTTATATACAGGAACTTTGTCCGGGACCAACGATGCGTTCATTTCTTGCTTTTGGCCTATTGTTGCTGACGTCAGGCACCGGGGCGGCCGGCGAATGGGTGGCCGTGGAACAGAAGGCCGTGGCCGAACAAATGCGGCTCGACGGTCTGATCGAGGCGGTGCGCGAGAGCACGGTGTCCGCGCAGACCACGGGCACTGTGGTGGAGCTGCCCTATGACGTCGATGACGCGGTGGAAGCGGGCGCGCTTATTGTCCGGCTTGAGGACAGCGACCAGCAGGCGCGGCTGGACGAGGCGGAATCCGCGCTGGAGGAAGCACGGGCGCAACGCCAGGACGCGCGGCAGAACTTTGAACGCATCCGGAAACTCCATGACAGCGGATCAGCGTCCGCCTCCGAACTCGATCAGGCCCGCAACAACTTGGACGCCGCCAAGGCCCGGGTGTCGCGCATGAAAGCACGGGTGAGTGAAGCCCGCCAGCAACTGGCGTATACCCGGGTGGAGGCGCCTTACGCCGGCATTGTCACCGAGCGCATGGTGGAAATGGGCGAATCCGTTCAGCCGGGACAACCCCTGATGCGCGGGCTCTCCCTGGAGCAATTGCGCGTGGTCGTGGACCTGCCCCAGCAATACGCCGACCGCGTACGCACACAACGCCAGGCCGTCGTCACTCTGGATGATGGCCGCGAACTGGCCACGGAGGAGATGACCCTTTACCCCTATGCCGACGAAAACACGCACAGCTTTCGCGTGCGGCTGATGCTGGAAGAGCCCGAAGGCGAGCTTTTCCCGGGCATGCTGGTGCGGGTGGGCATTCCGCTCGAGAGCCGGGAGGCGCTCTGGGTTCCTGATTCGAGTGTTTACCGGCACGGCGAGTTGCGCGCCGTCTTCGTGCGCGGCCCGGATGACGAGCCACGGCTGCGCCAGGTGCGGCTGGGGCAGCGGCGCGATGGCCGAGTGGAGGTGCTCTCGGGTCTGTCGGCGGGTGAGCAGATCCGCAAGGAGTCGCTCTACTGATGGCGGATCATCCGGGTATCGGCCCCTCCGGGCTGATCGCGCGAACCTTCCAGAACTCGCCCCTGACGCCCCTTCTGGCGGGCATCGGACTGCTCGTGGGCATCGCCGCCATGGTGATCACGCCCAAGGAGGAAGAACCCCAGATCGATGTCACCATGGTGGATGTCATGGTGCCCTTTCCGGGGGCCAGTCCCGAGGAGGTGGAAAGTCTGGTGGCCACCCCGGGCGAGCAGATTCTGGACGAACTTCAGGGCGTCGAGGATATTTTCTCGGTGTCGCGCCAGGGCCAGGCCGTGATCAGCGTCCAGTTTGAAGTGGGCCTGCCGCGCCAACAGGCGCTGGTCCGCATTCACAACCAGGTGCAATCGAACCGGGACTGGTTTCCCCCCGGCGTGGGCGTGGGCGATATGGTCGTGAAACCGCGCGGCATTGACGACGTGCCGGTGATGACCCTGACGCTCTATGACCCCGAGCGCCGGCAATCCGCCGAGGATCTCACGCGCCTGGCGCATACCCTGGAGACCGAGCTCAAGCGGGTACCGGGCACGCGCGATATTTACACCGTGGGCGCTGTCCCGGACCGGGTTGATATCGAGGTGGAGCCCACGAAACTGAGCGGCTACAACCTGTCCGTGGCCGACCTGCAGCAGGCCATTCAGTCGGCCAACACGGTGGGCCGGGAAGCGCGGATCACGCGCGATGGTCTCTCCGTGCCGGTACAACCAGGTGCGCGCATGGCCGAGCTGGATACCCTGCGCGAGCTGGTCGTGACCCGGCGCGACGGCGCCGCGGTTCATCTGAGCGACGTGGCCTCCATCAGCCGGGGCGGCACCGTGGCCGATTCGGCCGTGCAGGCCGGGTTCGGCCCGGCCGGCGAGGGCGAGCCCGGCGAGCGTTATCCCGCGGTTACCCTGGCCGTGGCCAAGAAATCCGGCGAGAACGCCATTGACGTCACCCGGGCCGTGCGCGACCAGCTTGAACGGCTCGACGGCCGGGTGGTGCCGGACAACATCGAAGTCCTGACCACCCGCGATTACGGCAAGACGGCAACGGACAAGGTCCAGAAACTGATCAGTGATCTGATCATGGCAACCATGTCCGTCACCCTGCTCGTGCTGCTGGCCATGGGCTGGCGCCAGGCGGCGGTTGTGGGTCTGTCGGTTCTGCTCACCCTGGTGCTGACCCTGGTGTTCTCCTGGGTCTGGGGCTTCACCCTGAACCGGGTGTCACTGTTCGCGCTCATCTTCGCCATCGGCATCATTGTCGACGATGCCATCGTGATCGTGGAAAACATCAATCGACGAATACACAGCTCCACGGATTCGGCCAGCCGGGTCATCCCCACGGCCGTGGATGAAGTCGGCACCCCCACCATCATGGCCAGTCTCACCATCATGGCCGCGCTTTTGCCCATGGCCTTTGTCACCGGGCTGATGGGGCCCTATATGAGCCCCATTCCCATTAATGCCTCCGCCGGTATGGTGTTGTCCCAGCTGGTGGCGTTCATGCTGACGCCCTGGCTGGCCCTGCGACTCGTGCGCCGGCGCGACCGGGGTGATCGCGACGCGGAAGTGCCCGATAGCGCCGAGGGCGTCAACCCACGCGTCCATGCCCTGTTTCACCGCGTTCTGGGCCCCTTTCTGGGCGCCAACGCCTGGCACCGCCACGGCCTGGCCTCGGGCGTTATCGTTCTGACCCTGGCGGCGGCGTCGCTGCCCGTCTTCACCCTGGTGGTGCTCAAAATGCTGCCCTTTGACGACAAGTCGGAGATGCAGGTGGTGGTGGACATGCCCGAGGACACGCCTTTGGAGGAAACCCAGCGGGTGTTGACCGAGATGGGCGGCTATCTGGAACAGCACCCGGATGTGGCCAACTGGCAGGCCTATGCCGGTACCGCCGCGCCCATCAATTTCAACGGCCTGGTGCGCCAGTATTACCAGCGCCGCGCGCCTTATCAGGGCGATCTCCAGGTGAACCTGCGCAGCGAAAACCGGGACCGGCCGTCCCACGCCATCGCCCGTGCCCTGCGGGAACCGCTCACCGAAATCGGCGAACGTCACGGCGCCGCCGTCAAGATTGTCGAGGTGCCGCCCGGGCCGCCGGTTCTTTCGCCCGTGGTGGCCGAAGTCTATGGCCCCTCGCCGGAGGTGCGCGCGCGGCGCGCGCTGGAACTGGCCGAGCGCATGGAAGGCATTGAGGGCCTTGTGGATATCGATACCAGTGTGGAAGCGCCCATTGAACAATGGCGCCTGGACGTGGACCGCAAGCGCGCGGCCACCCTGGGCGTGAGCCAGACGCAGGTCGTGGACACCCTGGAAACCCTGCTGGGCAACCGCAATGTGAGCTATCTCCACGATCCGGCGGCGAAAAAGGCCGTGCCCATCCGCGTCATCCTGAAAGAGGGCGACAAGGCCCGCAAATCCGAACTGCTCTCGCTGTCGGTTACCAACCGGGACGGCGAAAAGATCCGGCTGAGTCAGATCGCCCGTCTCGAGACCAGCGAATGGCCGGGCAAGCGCCAGCACAAGAATCTCATGCCCGTGACCTATGTCACCGCGGACATGGCCGGCGATGTGGATTCGCCGCTCTACGGCATGTTCCGGCTGGCCGGCGAGATCGAGGACATGCCCCAGTACTACATCCAGCAGCCCGCCTGGCCGGACCAGGCCGCGCTCAAGTGGGACGGCGAATGGCAGATTACCTACGAGACCTTCCGGGACATGGGTATTGCCTATGGCGTGGGGATTATCGCCATCTTCCTCTTGCTGGTGGCACAGTTCCGTTCCTACAGCGTCCCCGTAATCGTCATGCTGCCCATCCCGCTGACACTGATCGGGATCATGCCCGGCCATGCCCTGCTGGGGAAGGAATTCACCGCGACCAGCATGATCGGCATGATCGCACTGGCCGGCATTATCGTTCGCAACTCCATTCTTCTGGTGGTCTTTATCCGGGATCTGCTCAAGCAGGGCACGCCCCTGGACGAAGCCGTGGTGCTGGCCAGCGCGGTGCGCATCAAGCCCATTGCGCTCACCGCCGCCTCGGCCATGCTCGGCGCCTTCTTCATCCTCAGTGACCCCATCTTCAATGGCCTGGCCATCTCCCTGATTTTCGGTCTGGCGGTGTCCACGCTGTTAACCGTGATCGTCGTACCCCTGGCCTACTATGTCTTTATCGGCCACAGGGAAATCGAGCCGGGCTGACCCTGGCAAGCACGGTCACGCGAGCTGAATCACGGCCGCCAGCAACAGCATGCCGGCGGCCCCGGCGGTGAGATGGTTGCGCAGGCGCGCGAACCAGCGCGGAAACAACGCCGGCCAGGCCCGGGTCTCGAAAACGCGCCAGCCAATCAGACCGACCGCGAGCACCACAATGCCGAAGACCGCGGGCAGCAGCAGGGCCACCCAGGCCACCAGCGCCGGCACCACACTGGCCACATAAACCGGCCCCGGCTCCGTCCGTGCCGCCAGCGCCCGCCCCCAGTGGATGGCGCCGACAAAGGCCAGGATGACCGCGCCATAGGCGGCGAGCAGCGCCAGGCCGGAGTCGTTGAAACCAAGCGCAAGCAGCCCGAGGCCCAGCGCGAAGGGCGCCAGCCCGGCATACCCGGCCTGGAGGGCACGGACCGGCCCGCGTGTGTCCCGTCGGGCCAGCTCGGCCCGGGTTCCGCCCAGACCGCCGGTAAAGCGGCCGTCGATAAAGACCTGGGGCAGCGTGCCGTGGCCGGTCCATTCGCGCAGCTCGTCGAAGAGCGCGCGGTTGTCCGGATTGCCCATGCCCAGTTCCACCCGGCGGCAGTCATGGCCGTGTTCTTCCAGCTCCGCCGGCAGATCATTCAGATCCGTGACCGGCGAATGGAACACCACCGCGCCCCGGGTCGGGATCAGGTTTTCAAGGTGATCGCGGGCCATGACTCCCCCTGGCTTATGCACGTCATTCTCCGATGCTACAGCAAACGCAACGCAGCGCTGGTGAAAATGACGTCAAGCCGGCGGGCATGGGACGGCCCATGATCATCTGGAATCGGGGGAATCGTGGACACCCAAAATTTCAATTCTGTTTTTGAGGCAAGGGATCGACGGATGTGTAACCGCCAGAACCCGCACCATCCTGATCGCTGCACAAAAAGCTTTTCAAACATCGAAAGACCAAACTCCAAGCAGCGCCAGAATCCAGACGGCGATAAGTGCCCAGAGGCCCAACCCCGCGACGAGCCAGATGATATTGGCTACGGTAAAGGATCGATTTGAGGTGCCGTGCGGGTCGTTCTGACTGTCATTAATCGCTCTCTGAGCGGGTATCAGGACCATGCACAGGACAAAGGGAGTGAACACCGAAAGCACATCCGTCGCGGGCGATCCGACGCGCTGCCCGGCCAGATGGTCCAGCACCGTACCCGTCACGTGTAGCAGGACATAAGCGGTAGCCAGCGCCATGGGATACGAAGCAAAAGTCCCTGCGTTGCCTTCAAGCCCGCGGGCAATCTTTTTGAAAAGTGCATGAACGAAAAAGATATTGAAGATAGCTCTCAAGGCCGGCGTGCTTTCTTCACCACTGACATACCGGTAGAGACGCCAGTTCCGGTAAAACCAGTAGATGCCATAGATGCCCAGGGTACCCATATACAGGACCGCGAATTTCCGGATCGAAACGATATAGAAAGCGGGAACGGTCTTCGATTCCGCCGATACTACTTGGGTTTCGGGCTCCTTGTAGCGAGGGTCATTCACGCGAACTTCCTTGTACGCAAAACACAATTGAGGCTGGGCGGACTTTCCGGTGCGCAAGACCTTGAACCATCATGCAGGCTCGGAAGCTGCCCGGCAACAAGTCGGTTTGTCAGGCGCTGCGCGCCTCCTTCGCCCGTTCGCGCAGGATCGCCACGGCGTGCAGTGGTTTGTTTTCGAGAAATTCCAGGAAGGCACCGCCGCCAGTGGAGAGGCAGGGAATACGGCTCTCCACGCCGGATTTCTCGATGGCGGCCAGGGTGTCGCCGCCGCCGGCGATGGAAAAGGCGTTGCTCTGGGCAATGGCTGCGGCGAGCTCTTTCGTGCCTTCACCAAACTGATCGATTTCAAACACGCCCAGGGGGCCATTCCAGACAATGGTGCCGGCATCGCGCATGGGCGCGGCATAGCTATCCGCGAGGAGGATTAAAAATCAGGGGTGTCCATGATTTCCCATTCCGAAGACCCAACGCGCCTTTTGAAGCTACCGTGGGAATCACTTGAATATATGGGAGTCTGAGTTTCCCGGTTCTGGGCCAGAGGGAAGATGCCCGGCCGGGGAGGCCGGGCATAGATGGGGTGGGGACGGATCAGCGATCCGGCGCCCAGTACTCCAGCATGGCCGCGAAGGTCTCGAAGGCCGGCTCGACAAAACCGCACGGGGCTTCGAAGTGCAGGCTGATCGGAAAGCCCAGATCCACGACCTGGTCAATGACGCTCTTGTACAAGTCGAGCATCGCCTGCTTCTTGTCTTTAAAGTCCATTTCGGCCAGTTCTTTCTTTAGTTGGTCAAACTCCTTGAGGTCGTAC
>CAYPKI010000056.1:10183-13751 GCA_964411265.1 uncultured Alcanivorax sp.
CCTGGATCAGCCACTGGATGAGGCCCAGGCGCGTCTCGACCGAGGGGACATGGCCGAACGACAGCAGGATCTCGGGCCGGTGCTCGGTCTCACGGGCGAACTGCTTGAGAAAGTCGACGATGGCGTCGGAGTACAGCAGCTGCGTCATGCCGAAGGTGGCGCCCTGGTTGCACTTGAAGTTGAACCGGCCCTGTTCACCTTCGCGCGTCGGGATGAGAATAACGCCGCGGTTGGGCACCTGCTCGCGGAAGATGTCCAGTGCGTCCGTCGGGGGAACGCCATTGCCTTCGCCGTCGGCCATGGTGCGCGGCACACCGACAAAGATGGCTCCATCCATGCCCGCGTCCATGAGATTATCGAAGCGCTGGCCGAGCTGGTTCTCATCCATGAAGGCGGTGACCTGGGTGCACAGGCCGCGCACGCCGTCCATCTCGGACCGCACGATGTTCCACACATCCAGCGGATCCATCTTGGGCTGCATCTCGACCGGGCGATCCCCCTCTTCCTCGATCATGCCGGGAATCATGAGATGCTGAATGCGCCCTTCCATGCCGCATTTGCGCGAGAACTCGAGTACCTTGTGGGCATCTTCCCGCGCTTTTTCCTCGCCGCCGTCGACGTTCGGCGGAACGAATTCCAGTGCGATCGTGTTCATGCTCATAAGCCAACTTGCTCCGTATGATGCTGATGCGCGGCGTAGCCTGGCTGCGCAAATCCCCCGCGTGTAAGCCGCCGCAGTCGCTTTGAATGGCAGTGGCAGTCGCAACCGGCGCGCTACGATAACACACCTCTTCCCGGGGGGCGAGGCAGCGGGTCGGGCCCCGGGCATCCCGTATAAGTCGCTGCTAGCGATAGTCGTGGTCCCTCAGCCCGGCCCCGAACGGGTCCATGAGCTTGCCCGAGCGCCGCGCTACCGGCTTCGGCAAATCATCCGGCATCCCGACCCATTGTTGTCATCAGGTACCGTCCATGCGGCGATGCAGCCGCGTTCCAATGGGAAAAAGGAACTGTGGACACCCTTATGAGACTGCGCAACGTAGCGTGCTTTCGCGTAAGGAATGGTCTTTTATTTTTCCAAAGAACCACCTCCACCCAGTCAGCGCCCAGGCTGGATGCCAAAATCATAAATCGGTGGGTTCGAGATTGCTTTTACTATGACAAACCCCGGGCATATGCCCGGGGCAGTTTCAGGCAGGGGGAGAGTCAGGGGCCAAGGGAACCTCAGGCGCTCCGCGCCTCCTCGGCCCGTTCGCGCAGAATCGCCACGGCCGGCAACGTCTTGCCTTCGAGGAATTCCAGAAAGGCCCCGCCGCCGGTGGAGATATAGGAGATGCTGCCGAAGACCTTGTATTTTTCGATGGCGGCGAGGGTGTCACCGCCGCCAGCAATGGAAAAAGCGTGGCTTTCGGCGATGGCTTCTGCGAGTTCTTTTGTACCGTCGCCGAACTGATCGATTTCAAACACCCCCAGGGGGCCATTCCAGACTACAGTGCATGCCTCGCGCATGAGCGCGGCATAGACATGGGCGGTTTTAGGCCCCACATCGACGATGATGTCGTTTCCGGTGACGTCCTCCAGGTTGCGGGTCACAGCGTTGCCGTCTGCGTTGACGTTGTCGGTGACTGTCACATCCACGGGCAGCGGCACATGGACCTGTTCCATGATCTTTTGCGCGGCCGGCATCAGATCCTGCTCATAGAGCGAATCGCCGACCGGGTGACCCTGGGCGGCGATAAAGGTGTTGGCAATACCACCGCCGAGCACGAGCTGATCCACCTTGCCGGAAAGCGATTCCAGCAGTTCGAGCTTGGACGACACCTTGGAGCCGCCGACAATGGCGATTACGGGCTTGTCCGGATGCTCCAGTGCTTTGGTGAGCGCGTCCAGTTCGCCGGCGAGGAGTTCGCCGGCACAGGCAACGGGGGCAAACCTGGCCACGCCATGGGTAGAAGCCTGGGCGCGGTGGGCCGTGCCGAAGGCGTCCATGACATAGAGGTCGCAAAGCGCGGCCATCTTCTTCGCCAGGGTTTCGTCGTCTTTCTTCTCGCCCTTGTTAAAGCGCACATTCTCGACGAGTTTCACCTGGCCGGGTTCCACGTGCACGCCGTCGAGCCAGTCATGGACCAGGGGGACGTCCTGTTCCAGCAGCTCGGCGAGCCGGTCCGCGACGGGTTTCATGGAATCCTCGGCGCTGAACTCGCCCTCACTGGGCCGCCCCAGATGCGACATCAGCAGCACCCGGGCGCCGCCTTCCAGGGCCTTCTTGATGGTGGGCATTGAAGCCCGGATGCGGGCGTCGCTGGTGACCAGGCCATCCTTCACCGGAACATTGAAGTCCTCGCGAATCAGCACCCGCTTATCCCGCAGATCCACGTCCGACATGCGCAGGATGGTCATAATGCAACCCCTCTCGCTCAACGGCTACCGGCCGGCCATCCAGGCCAGCAGATCCAGCAGCCGATTGGCATAGCCCCATTCATTGTCGTACCACGCAACGATACGCACCATATCTCCCTGGACACGGGTTTGCGTCGCGTCAAACACCGCTGATTCCGGCCGCCGGTAGAAGTCGGTGCTGACCAGCGGTTCGTCGTTATACCCGATCAGGGCCGGTTTTTCATACGCCAAGCTTTGAAAAACGTCGTTTACGGCCTCGCCCGAAGGCGTGGCCGCCAGCCGCAGCGTCAGATCCACCATCGCCACATTAAGCGTGGGCACGCGGATGGAATCCCCGCTGATGCGCCCCTCCAGAAAAGGCAGCACCCGCTGCACGGCGCCGATGGCGCTGGAGGTGGTGGGCACAATGTTCTGCGCCCCCGCCCGGCCCCGGCGGGGGTCGCGGTGGACCTGATCGAGTAGAGTCTGATCCGAGGTGTAGGCATGCACCTCCTTCATCAATACCTGCTCCAGGCCCCATTGTTCGTGCGCGCGCTGCAATAGCGGCGCAATACAGTGAGTGGTACAGGAACCCGCAGACAGCACCCGGGCCTCGGCATCCAGATCCTTTTCGTTGACGCCGTACAGAGTGATGGCATCCGCCTGGTCAAAAGGTACCGCGCCAATCAGAACGCGCCGGGCGCCACCGTCGAGGTGGCGCTCGGCCTGGTCATGGCTGCGGAAAACGCCCGTGCATTCCAGCACCAGATCTACGTCCAGTTCGCCCCACGGCAGCTGCTCCGGCTCCGTTTCATGAAGCAGTTGCGCCCGGTGGCTGCCCAGGCAGAGATGACCGTCTTCGAACTCCGCGGGACCGGGGAAAGGCCCGAAGGTGGTGTCGTGCCGCGTAAGATAGACGAGGTTCCGCGGCTCGCCCAGGTCATTGATGGCGACCAGGCTGACAGGCTCGGGCATACCGGCGCGTTCGCGCTCAACCAGCGCGCGCGCAAAGCAGCGCCCGATGCGCCCATAGCCGTTAATGGCCACCCGCATGGTCACGATTCAAGCAACGATTGAACCGCGGAGCACACGGCGTCGGCGGTAATGGCAAAGTGTTGGTAGAGATCCGGGCCCTTGCCCGAGGCACCGAAGCTGATCATGCCCACGACCGCGCCGTCCAGCACCATCACCC
>CAYPKI010000057.1:0-6540 GCA_964411265.1 uncultured Alcanivorax sp.
TTGAAAAACCCCTTGCGTACTCAGCGTGGCCTGAAGCGTGCAGCTGGTGTGCTTTGTTGCGACGGACAGGGTGGTTCCCTTTCCGAGCGACAAAGTGCAGCAGATGCGCGCTTCAGGCCGCGCCCTGCGTGGCTTTCAGGCTGGCCCGCACTCTCCGTTGCCTTTTTCCGACGGGCGGACGCCCGCCTTCAAAAAGGCGCCTCGATTGCGAACCAGCCTGAAAGCCTGATTGCGCAGCGGGTTTTCAACAGCCTGCTAAAGAGGAGAACGAGGTGAGCAAGGTTTAAAATGCCGAGTGGATCGAAATTCACCACGGCTCTGTTCGCTACCAGCGCCATCGCTAAAAGAACAGAATTCAATTGAGCGGACGACCAGCACCCCGGCCAAGCTGCCCGACGCGCAGAAGCTTACCCGGGGGTCTCTGCTGCCGTCCGCTCACTATGTCCATGACAATGCCGGATCCTGGCCCGGGCCGTCCTCGCTTGACGTGGCGCAGTGACGCAACAATCCTGTTGCTTTTATGCCCACCGTGCCGAGGAACTCGAAAGTGTCCAGACAAAGCCCGAACCATCATGGCCGGATTCACCCCACAGCCGTCGTCGATCCGGAAGCGGAACTGCACGAGTCAGTCACGGTCGGGCCTCAGGTATACATCGGGCCCAGCGTGGAAATCAGTGAGGGCACGGCGATCGGTGCCCAGGCGGTGCTGCAGGGGCCCATGCACATTGGGTGTGACAACAGCATCCATGCCCATGTCTGTCTCGGGGATGCCCCCCAGGAAAGCTCCTATGACGGCGAGGCGACGCGTCTGGACATAGGTGACGGCAACACCTTCCGGGAGTTCGTCAGCATCCACCGCGGCTCTACGAAGGATGAGGGCGTCACCCGCGTGGGCAATCACAATCTTTTCATGAATTACAGCCATCTGGCCCATGACGGTCAGATGGGCGACCAGGTATCCCTGGCCAACTGCGTGCAGATTGGCGGCCATGTTCATGTGGGCGACCATGTGAATATCGGCGGGTTATGCGCGGTTCACCAGTTTGCGCGCATTGGCGATTACGCCATGATCGGGGGTGGCAGTGTTGTGCTCAAGGACATCCCGCCTTTCGCCATGGCCTCCGGTAACAAGTTGCGCCTGTACAACCTCAACCGCCGCGGCCTGCAGCGGGCGGGTTTCAGTGCCGACACCATCCGTGAACTCACCCAGGCTTATCGTGCCTTGTTTCGTGCCGGCCTGCCGATGACGGAAGCCCTGGAACAAGTACGCGCATCCAGCCCCGGTAACGAAGTGCTGAGCCTGATAAGATTCATTGAAAACTCCGAGCGCGGAGTGGCGCGATAGAGGTTTATCTGGCTGCCTTTCAAAAGCCTGCCGGGCCCCTTGCACCTGAAAAAGATCGGACGCGCTTACCTCCCCCAGTGCCGTAAACCGGACCCGGATTTGGTCCGGGCCAGGTTCAGCATAAAACCTTTCATGCACACGCGGTGAGGCTTGTCACAGTCACTTTTCACCTGGAACTCGCACTTCGACCGGGGCCAGGGGTTTCCTGGTGACCAGATCGAGCGACGGTTGCTTGACTGTCATCGCCGAGCATCAAGCACCGAAGGGTTCCACACCCATCAACCAAACATGCAGTTTGAAGATAAAGGCCATGTAGAGGACCAGCCCCAGGACCACGGCGATAATATCCCGGCTTACGCCCACGGCCGGATAGCTCGTGCCGGCGGCACGGTCGCGCTTGCGTCATGCAGGCCGCCATTGGCCAGCAAGTGCGACAGCGCCCAGATTTTCGTGGCCAGCAGCAGCGGGTGGCCCATACGCGCCTTCATATAAGTCCCGGGCACATAGGTGGCGACCAGCAGAATCATGGCCGGGATCATGAGCAGGGCCACCACATGACTCATCCAGGCCGGGCCCTGCCAGAGCCAGACGGGGTCCATTCGAGCTTCGCCGTAGCCCATAACGAAGAGGACAAAGCCGGCCAGAGACACAAGGGCAAAGACACCCTTCCAGCCCCAGAGGCCCAACTTGTCGATACCCCCCTGGCGAAAGCCCGGTGCGAACAGGTGAATGGAGTGAACGCCCAGAAAGACGATGAGACCCGTGAGTAGCAATGGCATGATGCTGTCCTTTCCCTTGTCGGTTTACGAAATTTTGCGGCGCGCGGCGCACGGTTCGGCTGATTGCTTTTGACTTTTCCTGCTTCGTTTTGCGAAAAGGTGTAGCAAAAGTCTGATCGACTTGTACGAGCATCTGGCCCGGACATGGTATTTCCGGAACAGCTACGAACGAGCGGGAGCGGGTGACAACCAGCCCGAAATAGCCACTGAAAATACCGAGAGCACAGAGGAGGTTCGCTTTATCTGTAGCCTCCGTGCTCTCTGTGGCGGCGATCGTATTCTTGCTTCTGGCCCCGGCTTCCTTGAGAAAAGGGAGCAACACTGGCCTGGCTCCAGCTTACAGCAATGATCGTTGTTCCGTTTGATCACTGCTCATGCCTTCCAGCCAGGCGATCACTTTGCGGATTTCGCCGGAATCCGCGTCCTCGCCAGTTTCCATCAAGGTGCGGCGTTCGCGCGCTTCACGGTCAAGGGGCTGGACGTGGCTGATATAGCCGTGGGCCTCGAGATACTCGCGCAGGTCCTGGATTTTCTGTTCGCGGAAGCCTTTGACTTCCTTGTTTTCCAGACCCTCGATCAGACGCTTGGCATCCCAGGCGTATTGTTCCGCCAGGGCAGTGACGCGCTGAATATAAGTCTCGCTTACCGCCCCCGAATTTTCCAGCACGCCGCGGTCGACGGGTTGGCCACGGCCGACATTCCAGGCTCGGAACCATGCACGCGCGGTCTGACAGCGCGCCCAGAGTCGCAAACGCTCTTCCGCGTCCGGCAGGATGCGACGTCCGGTTTCGGTTTTGAGAAAGAGTTCAAGCTGCCCCAGGCGATGAACGCGCCAGTGCTCCATGAGGTAGTGCAGCCAGTTCAGGTCGTCGCGCATGAGATGAAGGAGATGCAGCTGGCCCGGATCGCCACCCGGGTCGACCGGGGGAATGTCCAGGGCAGCAGCGTAGCTCTCCACGGTCTGCCCGGTGGGTGTGGGCAGAGACGATTGTTCCGGGATCGCGTAGTCCGCGGACGCGGTACCGGTGGCGCGCAGGCGAATTTCGGCCAGGTCGATATGGTGCGGACGAACACCGGTGAGTTGCTCCCAGAGCCCGAGTTCGTGGCCGCGGGCGCTGAGGTAGAAGATCTGACGACTCTCCTCCCGAGCTAGCGTATTCAGACTGTCGGCGACGGCGGCGAAGCGCTGTTCGTCGCTGGTGGTCAGGGCCTCGTCCAGGAAAAGCGGTAGCGGCTCATGAGTGCGCTCGAGCCGACGGGTCCAGGCCAGCCGGATGGCGAGCAGCAGTTGCATGCGCGTCCCCGAGGACAGGTCGGTGATTGCCCGCGTTTCGTCCTGCTGGCGGTCGCGCGCTTGCAGGGCCTTTTCGCGCAGCTCCAGATCCCAGCCGTGGTGGGTGAATAGCTGAAAGCGCTCGCGCGCGTCGGCAAGTACTTCGGGTTCATGTTCGCTGCGATGCTCGGCCTCGACGTCGTCGAGCAGAAACTGACCGGCCTCCGCGAAGCTTTGCTCGTCGAGGCGGTCTTCCAACGCGGCTCGTGCCTCGTCCACAGCGGCCAGCTGTTGTTCCAGGCGCTGGTCAGTGCCGGCCTGGCGGAGTTGAGTTTCGAGACTGGAGTATTCGCCGACCAGCGCTTCCAGCTGCTCCGCGTGCCGGGCGGCGCGATCGCGTTCAGCTTCCAGCGCTTCATGTTCGCCCGCCTGGGCGCGTTCCATCAGTGCCGGGCGCTCCGCGAGCGCCTCGCGTATTTCACGGGTCTGACGGTCCAGGTCGCGCCGGCGTTGCTGCGCGCTCTTCCAGTTCTCCAGTTGCTCCACCTGATCTTCCAGGGCGCGGCGCTCGCCCGGCTCCAGGCCTGCCCCCTGATAAAGCTCCGCCATTTCCCGGTCCCGGGCACGCACTTCGTTGTCCAGGCGCTCCAGATTGCGGTCGGCGTCATCGCGCTCGCGCTCGGCTTCGATAGCGCTGCGCGTGCGGGTGCGCAGTTCCGACAGGGCCGCGTCCAGCGCCAGGGCGTCGGCCGTGACCTCCACGCCCCAGCGCTCCAGGAACTGCTTTACGTGCGCGCGGACCTCAAGGACACGGTTGGCGCCGTTATGGATCTGCTGATCCAGCTCGATGCGCTTCTGGCGAGCGCGTGTCCAGGCATCAACCAGCCGCACAAACCGATCGATGCCGGCGGCAGTGAGGGCCGGATCAAAACCCAGTTCCCGCGCCTTGTGCTGCCTCTGTTCCTCGAGTTGATCGAGTTCGTGCTGGGCCTGCTCCAGCCGGGCTCGGTCTTCGCGCGCCGCCATCGCGCGCTGATACCTATCCCGCAACTGATCAAGTTCGCGCTCCAGGGTCGTCAGGCGCTCCCGTACGGCTGACTTAGTCCAGGCCGACGGGGACGTGAGTTGCTGTTCGGCAAAGGCGCGCCGGGCCCTGGGCCGGGTTCGATCCCGTGCCAGCAGGCCACTAACGCCCAGGCCCAGAGCTGCGACTGCAGCGCCTGTCAACGCCACTGTGGTGGAGGCAAAGCCGACGAGCAGAGCCACCAGCACGGCGCCCAGCACGGCACTGATACCCGCCTGCCAGCGGCCCCGGCTTGGGTCGGCACCGAGCCAGTTGGTGAGCGCTTCCAGCGCCCGGCGGTGGCGCTCGATCTCCCTTTCATCGGGCGCTTCGGTGGCGTCGTGCAGGCGGGCAGCAATTGCGTCGCGGGCCTGACGGGCCTGCTGTAATTGCTGCGCCAGAGTCTCGGCTCGGCTGATACTGTCCGGATCGAGCGCCGGCGGCTTGTCACCACCCAGCTCCTCGAGGGCGTCGTCTTCTTGCGTGCGCAGCTGCTCGCGCTGATCCCGGAGGCTATCCAGGTGGCGCTGGCGGTGCTCGGCGTCGTCGATAGACTTGCGGTAGGCGTCGAGCTCGGTTTCGTCCGGGCGGGCGTCGGCGAGGCCTGTTTGCCGCAGGCGTTGTTCCGCTTCGCTGTGGCGGTGGTGTTCGTTGTCGCGCTCGCGCGTCAGGCGCTCGCGTTCCGTTTCAAGCTTTTCCAGGCGGTCGAGTTCATGGCCGTCCAGGCTCGCCATACCGTGCGCGAAACCCGACAGCACGGCCTCCGCCTCGCGGTATTCGCGCCCGCGTTCGAGCAGTTGCAGGGCAAGGTCGAGCGCCTCATGCTCGGTACGTGCGCTCCGGGCCTGCGCGATCTCCGCTTCCAGCTCCGGCAGTCTCTGCTCGCGTTTTTGCAGTTGAGCGTAGTCGGTTTCGACAGCGCGCATTGCGCGCAGGGCTTCTTGCAGGGCCTTGCTCTCCGTCTGGCCGACACGTGGTTTGCGTTCAAAACTACCCGCGCGCAGGGCCTTGAGGTCATAACCCCCGGCCAGCGCCTGGTGGATTTGCTCGATCAGGCGCTGGTCGTCGTCGCCGGCATGGATCAGGTTTTCCATGGTCAGCCAGTAGCAATGCAGGCTGTCGCGGTCGGGCAATGCGGGCGGATCCACTACTTCGCCCTGGCTTTTCCAAACGCGCGCGGAGCCACTGCGGCTGGCGGTGAGCTCGGTGCCGTTGCTGAAGTCCGCCTCCAGCGACAACGCGAGCGGATCACCGGATGCGGCCGGCGCCACGACGTAGCGCAACGCGCGAATCAGGCTCGACTTGCCGATGGCATTGGGGCCGGTCACCAGATTGACGCCCGGCTCAATAGATTCAATGCTGAAACCGGGATCAATGCCCGGCAGTTGGCGGATGGCCAGACGTACCAGCTTCATGCGTCTGCCCCTGGTTGTGCGAGCATATCGGCAAGCATGCGGGTGCCGGCGCGGTGGAGCCAGTCGACGACGTCGTCGTCTTCCAGGCTTTCCGGATCCAGCGGCTGCCAGCGGCTTTCGCTACGCAGTTGTTGCAGGCGTTTGCGGCCGTCCGCGATCAGGCGTTGCGCGGCTTCGGTATGCGGGGTTTGCAGATGCAGCAGGCGCCGGGCCAGCAGACCCGGCGGATCGCTGCGCTCGGCCAACTGATGCAGCGGAATTTCCGGCTCGGTAACCGAGTGCACCTTTTCGATAAACCAGTGCGCGCCCGTGGCCTCACCCGCCACCAGGATGCGCAGGCGCTCCGCCTCGAACTGCGCTTCAATCTCGCTGGCGAGATCGCTGCGCCCGGTCAGGCTCAGGCGCACGCCCACGGCTTTGGGCACTTCCGTGGCGCCGGCCAGGGCGCGATCGCGCGCGCGCAGCTGATCGAGGAGGCGCGCATGTGCGTCCTCGGCGTTTTCCAGGCCGGTGACATCCAGTGCCAGTGGCTCCCAGCGCAACGGTGCCAGCACCCATTGTTCCAGCGCCCGGATGCGGCCGCCGTCGACGCTAACCAGCCAGGGGCCGTGATCACCGGGCTCGCCCGGGTCCAGGCCCGTGACCGAGCCCAGATACCCCCGCGG
>CAYPKI010000057.1:6550-13707 GCA_964411265.1 uncultured Alcanivorax sp.
AGCTCGTGGGGAACATGGATATGGCCCAGCAGCCAACCGTCCAGCTCGTTGCCGCGCAGCTCGCTGGCCATGACTGGTGCATGGGAGCTGCCGCGCTGATCGAGATCACAGTGGAGCAGACCCAGGTTGACGCCGGGCCCGCGCCGGAATTCATGTTCGGCCACGGGGCTGGACAGCACTCGGGCCTCGCGGAAGGACCACCCGTGGATCGTTGCCTCCTCGCCACCGGCTTCCAGGGTGCGGGTCTGCCACTCGCCACCCCGACCAATCAGCTCGAAGTCGTCCAGTTGCTCCGCCAGCCGGGGCAACACATGCACATCATGGTTACCGGCCACACCCAGCACCCGGATACCGGCTTCCGCGAGGCGCTGCACGCCCTGGCGGAGTTCACGGTAGGCCTCGTAGAAATCCTCGGCGCGCTCCACCACGTCGCCGGCCAGCGCCACTGCGTCGACCCCTTCGGCCACGGCATGCTCGACCAGCCGCCGCCAGGCTCCAGCCGGACCCAACTCAGCCGCCTCTTGGGTCAGTTCAGCCGGCAGCCGCGCTGGCCGGCGTCCCAGGTGGATGTCGCCCACGGCGAGGAGTTTCAGGGACATGCGGGTTCCGTGCCGGTTTCAGGTTGCGGTGGCGACGTGGACGCCGTAGCCGTTTCAGCCCTGTGGGAGCGGCGCCCTCGCCGCGAACTTGCCAGCGACGCTGGAAGGGTCGCGGCGGGGACACGGCTCCTACCTATATCGTCCGGGAGCCAAGATAGCAGATTCCGGGGGCGGGACTGTAGTTCCTTGCCGTTGGCGCCTGTATGGCCGCAGGTTCGATACTTACGCATAGAGGTACGAGATTCCCTCTTCCGTTGCATGGGCGGGAAAATATACCAAGCACATCGGGCATTCGTTTACAGATCCGCGACCTGTACCCCGAACACTGGCTCTGCGCCAGGCTCCTGTAAAATCAATGATCGGACGTGACCGCGTTGGAAAATAAAAACCGGCCGGGCGCCCGAAGGCTCCGCGGCCGGCTGGAGGAGTTTGCAGGAGACCGGCGGGGTGGACGATCACCTGCGTTTCTTTCCCCAAAGGGAGGCCACCCCAAGTCCGGGGCGGCAAAACCAGGGTTTCACAACCCCGGGCACACGAATCAGCGGCAATATGTGTGAACTGATTCAAATTCTAGGGGCGCTTACGGCCGGGCGAAAGGGCTGACGCCGCCCTGATAGCCCGACGCGCCTTGTCACGGGACCAGCGGATCGACGGTAGCCGTCAGCGGATGACCGGTGCGCGTTGCGAAGCCGACTCATGCGGCGGCGTGCGCGCCGGTGGCCGGGCCGGGCTGCTATGATGCCCGACCTCGAATCCGGCTGCCCTGGGAGCGAGCCCGTGCCGCTGTCCAATACCGCCAAATCCGATCTGCTGTTGCTGGTGGTCACTCTCCTGGCCGCTATCAGCTGGATGTTCTCCAAAGAGGCGGTCTCGCTGATGCCGCCATTGCTTTTCATGGCTCTGCGCTTTCTCCTCGGCGGTCTCCTGCTCGCGGCCGTGGGCCAGCGCAGTCTGCGTCAGTTAGCCCGGGGCCAGGTGCTGCGCGGCATCCGGGTGGGACTGGCCTTCAGTCTGGCCATGACCTGCTGGATCAATGGCCTGAAGCTGATCAACCATGTCGGCGAGGGGGCCTTCCTGACCAGTCTGAACGTGGTGCTGGTGCCGGTCCTGGCTCGCCTGCTTTTTCGCGAACGCCAACCCGGCAGCACCTGGGTGGCGTTACCCGTGGCCGGGATCGGCCTGGCCCTGCTGTCGCTGGACAATGGTTTCCGCCCAGAGCCGGCGCAGATGCTGTTCGTGGGTGCGGCGGTGCTATTCGCGCTCTATTTCAATCTCAACACGCACGCCGCCAACGCACGCACCGTGCGCGACTCGGACGGGGTCGACCGCGAGGAACAGATTCCGGCGATCGCGCTCACGGCACTGGTGCTGCTTACCGTGGGCTCGTTCGCTACCCTGGTATCGCTGCTGTTCGAGCCCTGGCACGCCACCTTCCGTGATTTTTCCGCCGCGTTGGCCGGCTGGATTCTGGCGTGCTGGTCGGCACAGCCGGACGGTTTTTCGTCCAGACCTATGCGCAGAGCCTGTCGCCCTACAGCCATGGTGTCGTCATCATGGTGCTGGAGCCGGTCTGGGTGACCCTGATTGCCTCGGCCTGGTTCGCCGAAACCATGTCCACCAGCCAGCTTGGCGGCTGTCTGCTGATTCTCGCTGCCCTGCTGATCAATCGCTGGCTCGCGCTCGGGCGGATGGTCAAGAGCTGGTTCCGGGGGAGGCCGGCATGAGTTTTCTGAAAAGAACACTGGGACTGAAATCGGTACCGCAAGCCTGGTATAGCGATAACGACCAGGGCGATGCTGTGCGCATCCGCTATCTGGGCACGGCCGGGTTCGTGATCAACGATGCTCAACGGACGCTGGTGCTGGATCCCTTTATTACCCGCCCGGATCTGATCACCACCCTGACCCGGCGCCTGAAGCCGGACACCGAGCGCATCGCCCGGCAGATTCCCCACGCCGACGATGTGCTGGTGGGCCATGCGCACTATGACCACATCCTGGACGCGCCCGATCTGTGCCACATGACGGGCGCTCGGCTCATCGGCTCGCGGGCAACCATGATGGTGGGCCGCGCGGCCGGGCTGCCGGAACACCAGCTGTACGAAACGGCGGGCGAAGAGGACATCATCAGCGGCCACTGGACGGTGCGGGGGCTGCCCTCGCGTCACGGCAAGGCCCTGGCCGGCCGGGTGCCGCTGCCGGGCGATATTCCCATACCACCACCCTGGCCCGCTCGGCTAACCGAACTGCGTCACGGCCTGGTGCTCAACTGGTGGGTTAATACGGGCGCGCTCAAGGTAGTGCATATCGACAGCGCGGATTTCATCAACGCGGAGCTGGACGGTCTGGAGGCGGACGTGGTCTGTCTGTGCGCCATCGGGCGCAAGTACCGCCCGAACTATGCGCACGATGTGATTTCAAGGTTGAAGCCGCGCTGGGTGATTCCCTGTCACTGGGACACCATGATTACACGCGTGGACGAAAGGCCGGAGATGATTCCGGGCGTGGATCTGGCCGGGTTTCTGGAAGAGATCCGCGCGGAAGGCGCCGAGCCTTTGCTGACGCCCCTGCTGAGCGAGCAGTCATTCCCCGATTGCCGAGATCCCGCAACCTGATCAGCCGTTCGCAAGCACGTGACGACGAGCCGGTGGCACCGCTCGTACAGCCCCAGCCACCACCGGTCAAACCCGGTGTTTCCTTTTCGTAAATACGGCCACAAGTATATGATCAGGAGATATAGTCTATAAGAAGTGCGATGAGTTTCACGTTATGGATATTGACGTCAGACCAAGCCTGATCGTGCTGTTTCTGCTGGCGGCTCCCGTTGCACAAGCACAGGATGGGAGCGTTAAAAAGAAGATGCTTGACCAGGTCTATGACCAGGGGGGTAAAACCCTGGTCTGCCGCGCACCCTTCAAACAGGGTGAAGACGTCAAGTTAGCCCGGCTTTACCGCCAGGAGCAGATTCTGGATCAGTTCGACTGCGTCAGCCGGAGTCAGTGTCAAAACCGGGAAGACTATCGGGCAGCGGTGTCCGATCCGCACAATATCTATCCCGTTAAAAGTCAGGTGGATCTCGACCGACGGGGCACCGGGTTCGGGGATCTGCGCGAGGACATCGAGGTGGCCGGTGAGGACTGCCCGTATCAGCTATCCTTTCAGACCTTTGACCCGCCGGAATACGCACGCGGCAATATAGCCCGGGCCATGCTTTATATGCATTTGGCCCACAACCTGCCCCTGGGTGGTTCCCTGGACATGTATCAGCGCTGGAGCCGTCAGGATCCGCCGGACGAGGCGGAAAGCAGGCGCAACCAGGCCATCAAGGCCATGACGGGCGAGGGCAACGTCTTCATCGATAATCCCGAGAAGGCAGACGAGATCATCCCCGACAATACCAAACGGCTCCAGTACGGCGGCTAAACCTCAGAAACTTTCGCCATCCAGCGCCATGATGGCCTCATCACCCGCCTGAAGCTGCTCCGCCAGAGACCAGGCCCGGGGAAGCAACTTCTGGAAGTAGAACCGCCCCACGGTCAGCTTGGCATCGTGGAAATCGCCGTCGCCGGCCGCGGGCGCGGCCGTCGCCATCATTCGGGCCCAGAGCCAGGCATAGGTAACCAGCCCGAAGAGATCGGTATATTCCACGGCCGAGGCGTTAAGCACATTGGGCTCTTCCCCGGCCCGGGCCACGAGCGACTCGGTTACTTCGTCCAGCGTGGCGACGGCGCGTTCGAGCGGCTCGGAGAATTCCCGCACCACCGCATTGTCGGCCTGTTCCGAAAGCCAGGAACGAATATCGCCCGTGTAGTCCTGCACGAACTGGCCGCCGTTGCGCGCCATTTTGCGCCCGATCAGATCCAGCGCCTGAATACCATTGGTGCCCTCATAGATCTGGGCGATTCGTGCATCGCGCACGAACTGCTCCATACCCCATTCGCGGATATAGCCGTGCCCGCCCAGCACTTGCTGCCCGATCACGCAGGTGTCCAGCCCGCGGTCCGTAAAGAAAGCCTTGGCCACCGGAGTGAGCAGCGCCACACGATTTTCGGCTTTTTGCTGCGTCTCGGGGTCATCGCTGAATTTGGCCATGTCCAGCTGCATCCCCACATAGGACGCCAGCGCCCGGCCACCCTCGTTCCAGGCGCGCATGGTCAGCAGCATGCGCCGGATATCGCCGTGCACGATCAGCGGATCAGCGTTGCTGTCCGGATTTTGCGTACCCTCGGCGGAACGGCCCTGCACGCGCTCGCAGGCATAGGCAGCGGCGCTCTGGTAGCTGGCTTCACCCAGCCCAAGGCCCTGCAAACCAATGGACAAACGCTCATAGTTCATCATGGTGAACATGGCCGGCAGCCCCTGATGCGGCTCACCCACCAGCCAGGCCCGGGCGTCATCAAAATTGAGTACGCAGGTGGCTGAGCCCTGAATGCCCATCTTGTGCTCAATGGAACCACAGGTAACACCGTTGCGTTCACCGGCATTGCCGTCGGCATCCGGCAAATACTTGGGCACCACGAAGAGCGAGATGCCCTTGGTGCCCTCGGGGGCGTCCGGCAGCTTGGCCAGCACGAGATGGACAATGTTATCGGCCATATCGTGTTCGCCACCGGTAATGAAGATCTTGGTGCCCGAGAGCTTGTAGCTCTCGTCGCCGTTTGGAATCGCCTTGGTGCGCAGGATGCCCAGATCCGTGCCGCAATGCGGTTCAGTCAGGCACATCGTGCCGCACCATTCGCCACTATAAAGGCGCGGCAGATACTGCTGCTTGAGTTCCTCCGACGCGTGAGCGTCCAGGCAAAGACAGGCACCATTGGTCAAAATCGGGTAGAGCGCAAAAGAGGTATTGCTGCCGTGGAGCATTTCCTCGAAAAGGACGGACAGACTCTTGGGCATGCCCTGACCACCATATTCCGGGTTTCCCGTCAGGGCCGTCCAGCCGTTTTCCGTAAAGGTCCTGTAAGCATCCTTGAAGCCCTCGGGCGTAATGACCTCGCCGTTGTGCAACTGGCAACCCTGTTCATCACCGGACCGGTTAAGCGGGAAAAGCAGACCCTCGGAAGTGCGCGCGGCTTCCTCGAGAATAGCGTCGGCCAGATCGGGTGTAGCTTCCTCGGTGCCGGGCATGGATGCCCAGAGCTGATCAGCCCGAAAAACGTCATTCAGGACGAACTTCATATCCCGCAAGGGTGCCTTGTAGACGGCCATCCTGGTTTTCTCCACTGGAACAAGGGACAAAATTCTAGCAGCGGGGGCGGACAAAGACAGGTGAAAGCGTGACCGCACGTCCATCTGCGGCCGTGTCCGCCTTCACGCGGACGACTTCAGCCCCAGTACCCGAACGAGGCCCTCGGGTTCATGCTCGGCGATATCGGTCAGGGTGTATTGATCCAGGGTGGCCAGGAAGGCTTGCAGGGCTTCCGCCATCATGCCCCGCAAACGGCAGTGGGGTGAGATCGCGCACTGCGCCGGATCCTTGAAGCAGCTCACCAGGTTCAGATCCGGCTCCATGGTGCGCACCACGCTGCCGATATTGATATGGTCCGGCGCGTGGGCCAGCAGCACCCCACCACTGGGCCCGCGCACGGTTTCCAGATAATCCCCCAGCTGGAGCTGATGGACCACCTTGGTGAGATGGTTCCGGGAAATGCCATAGGCCCTGGCCATGTCGCGGATGGTGGCGCGCTCACCGGCGTTCAACGCCAGATAGATCATGACGCGCAACGAGTAGTCGGTATAGAGCGTGATATGCATCAGCCTACTCCTGAATCTTGGCGGGGCTGTGACAGAATCGGCCCGTAAAAGATGCAGAAACGGGCAAACGCCAGTGTCCAGAAAATCGCCGAGCCCCAGAGTCCGACATGCCAGCCGATCCACTCCATACCCGCCAGCACGCGAATCAACGCCGCCAGGCTGATCAGCACGTAGCAGGAGAGCACACCCGGGGGCAGCCGGAGTTCACGCCCGGTGTGGCCCAGCGAAACCCGCGTCATCACGCCCAGGATCATGGTGGCTATGGCGCCCGGGCCGAGCGCATGGAGCCAGACTGTCGCCGGCACCAGGCCTTGCGCCGCCAGCGCCCGCAGCGCGAAGCCCACAACGACCCAGAGATGGCCCAGATGCAGCACCCAGAGTAGCGGTTCCGCGCGCGCCAGCCAGCCGCGCCAGAGTAACAGCCGCAGACCCGCAGTCAGGGCTGCCAGCCAGGCCAGCGCCATCATGGGCGTAGACGGCCAGGCCAGCGCTTCACCCAGAACGAGGCCTCCCGCAGCCGCCAGTGCAAGGCCGTCCAGCGGCGGCCAGGTCTGCACACGATCAGCATCCAGGCCCATGCGATGCAGCCAGTTGCGGGAAAAGGCCGGCGTCATGCGCCCGCCGATCACCAGAATCAAAACGCCCGATAGCAGCACCAGCGCGCGCAGGAACCGCGGATTGCCCTGCAGATGGAAAAGCAGATCCAACAGCCAGAGCCCGCCGAGCACGGTCAGTACGGATAACTGCCCGAGCTGACGTGCGCGCCAGACGCGACTTGCAACAACGGCGAAGACCAGGGGCAGAG
>CAYPKI010000058.1:0-9888 GCA_964411265.1 uncultured Alcanivorax sp.
GGGTTGCCGCCCTCGTGGTGGTCAACGTCATTGCCGCCAACTTCTGGCTCGCGCCACTGCACCAGATCCGGGCCGACATGACCGAAAGCAACATCTATTCGCTGTCGGATGCCACACGCGAACAGCTGGGCCAGCTGCGCGAACCCCTGGTGATCAAGGGCTACTTTTCCGACAAGACCCATCCGCTGCTCGCGCCGCTGGTGCCGCGCGTCAAGGATCTGTTGAAGGAATACGCCGTAACCGCCGGTGATCGTGCCCGCGTTGAATTCACCGACCCGACCCGGAACCAGCAGGCGGCCGAGTCCGCGGCGGCGCAATACGGCGTCAAGCCGGTCCCCCTGCAATCCGCCAGCCGGTATCAGTCGTCTGTGGTCAACGCCTACTTCAACGTAGTGGTGTCCTACGGCAACCAGCATCAGACGCTGGATTTCCGCGATCTGATCCAGATCAAGGGCTCGCGCGGCCAGGATGTTCAGGTCAATCTCAAGAATCCGGAGTACCAGATCACCCGGGCGGTGCGGAAAACCATCAACACCTACCAGGGCGCGGGTAACCCCTTCGCCGCCCTGAAGCAACCAGTCACCTTCAAGGGGTATATGTCTCCACGCGAGCAGCTGCCGGAGAAGCTCACCTCGCTGCGTTCCGATTTGCAGGGAACGCTGGACGAGCTCCAGCAAAAGGCCGACGGACAGTTCAAGACCGAATTCGCCGATCCCGGGGCCAACGACAAACTGGCCCAGCGGCTGGACCGCGAATTCGGTTTCGGCCCCCAGGTGACCAGCCTGCTGAATCCGCAGGAGTTCTGGTTCTACATGGTGCTCGAAAGCGGCGGCGACACGCTCCAGGTCCCCCTGCCCGAATCACCGAATCAGCAAAAGCTCAAGAAGGCCATCACGGATAGTATGCAACGGCTGACGTCGGATTATCTCAAGACCATTGCCCTGGTGAAGCCGCAACAACAGGCGCAAAACCCCATGGCGCGGCGTATGCGCGGTCCCCAAGAGCATTCCTGGAGCCGGCTCAAGAAAAAGCTGCGCGAGGGCGCGCGGATTCAGGAAACCGATCTGTCCAGCGGCCAGGCGCCATCCGATGCCGACATTCTGCTGGTCATGGCTCCGAAGAAGCTCGACAAGAAACAGCGCTTCGCCATCGATCAGTTCCTGATGCGCGGCGGCAGCGTGGTCATGGCCACCTCACCCTTCGATGTGCGCCTGCGTCGCGGTCTGTCCGCGTCGCGGCAGGACTCCGGGCTGAAACAATGGCTTGAGCATCACGGACTCAGCGTCAAGGAAAGCCTGGTGCTGGATCCGGAAAACGCCGAGTTGCCGCTGCCGGACCGGCGCCAGGTGGGCGGTGTCTCCGTGCGCCAGGTGCGTATGGCCCCCTACCCCTATTTCCCGGATGTACGCGGTGATCAGCTGAACAACCAGCATCCGATCACGTCGTCGCTGAGTCAGCTCACATTGAACTGGGTCTCGCCCATCAGCGTGGACGACAAGAAGAACGAGAACCGCAATGTCAGCACGCTGGTGCAAAGCTCCAGCGGTAGCTGGACCCGGGACAAGTTGCAAATGATGCCGGATACGGAACAGTATCCGGAAACGGGCTTTCCCGTGGGCGACCAACGCCGCTCCCATACACTGGCGGTCGCCGTGGAAGGGCGTTTCGAGTCGTTCTTCAAGGGCAAAAAATCGCCCTTGCTGCAAAAGGCCAAGGACAAGCCGGGGCAGGCTGGTGGGACAAACAAGCCCAAAGGCATGCCCGGGCAGAGCAAGGCCAAGGGCGGTCAGGATGACCAGTCGTCCACAACCATCACGGGCGTAATCGAGCATTCGCCGCAATCAGCGCGGCTGGTGCTGGTGGGCAGCAACACCTTTGCCAGCGATATGGCGCTGAAACTCACCTCCCGGGGCATGGAGACGCGTTACACCCGGCCCCTGACGTTTATCCAGAACGCCATCGGGTGGTCGCTGGGCGATCCGGGCCTGCTCAATTTGCGCGGCCAGACCCGGCTGACGCGGACACTCAACCCGCTGTCGTCCAGCGAGCAACGCTTCTGGGAGTACCTCAACTATGGGCTCGCCCTGACGGGCCTGTTGCTGATCTGGATCTGGCGGCGGCGCGTAGCCATTCGTGACCGTCGGCGCTATCAACGTATTCTCGGGGAGGTGTAACCATGGAAAAAGCAATCCGCATACTCGCGGTCGTACTCGTGGTGCAAGTCGCACTCGCGGTGGGCCTGCAATTCAGCGGGTCCAGCCTGAGCCCGGCCGCCGAGGCCGGGCCCCTGTTGTCCATGTCTCCGGACCAGGTGAACGCCATCCAGATCGCTGAATCCGACGATAAGGAAATAAAGCTCGAGCGCACCGACAGCGGCTGGATCCTCGCGGACGACGGCTTTCCGGCCGATCCGGACAAGGTCAACCAGCTGCTGGACCAGGTTGCCGGCCTGAGCGCCGGTGAAGTGGTCGCGCGCACCGAGGGCGCGCGCGAGCGCTTCAAGGTAGCCGACAACAGCTACAAGCGTCGGGTCACATTGCACACCGGCGACGACGATCGGGTTCGGCTCTTTTTCGGCACCTCCCCCGGCAAAGACCGCATCCATGCCCGTGTCGAAGGAGAAAAGCCCATTCAGGTGGTGCAGTTTGGTACCTATGATGCCCCGACCAACCTGGCCGATTGGCAGGACAAGGGTGTGCTGCAAATCACGAGCGACCGGATCGCGGGCCTTGACCTGGATGGGCTCCAGTTGCAACGCAAGGACAGCAAGACAACGGCGGACAATCGTGACCAGGCCGGCCAGCCGGCATCATGGCGCGCCGCGAAGCTGCCCGAGGGCAAGGTCCTGCAGCAGCCCGCGGTGCAGCGTTTAACGCAACAGCTGGCCACGCTGCGCTTCGAGGAAATCCTGAGCGAAAAACAATCGGACGGCTACCACTGGGATCAACCCGTGCTGCAACTGACCGTTCAACGCAGCGAAGGTGAACCGGTGGAGTACCGGCTGGCGAAGAAGAGCGTGAAAGACGAGCAAACGGAATACGCGCTCAAGGCCTCCAGTCGCAAGGAGTACTTCAGCCTTGCCACTCCGGTGGCGACACAACTCAACAAGGCCGCGAGCCGCCAGGCCTTGCTCGGGCCGACAGCGGCGGAACAATCGTCGGATGAATCGAGCGAGGAGAAGGACTCGGGGAAAGCATCGTCCTCGGGTTCCTGAACCGCAGGATTCGGCGAATGCCGAGCCACAAAGCCCCCGGTTCCGCCGGGGGCTTTTTCGTGCCGGGTCGAACAAATGCGAAGAGAATTCAGTCCTCGAGTTGCCGCAGGCGCGCGCGCAACTGATTCAGCTCTTCCAGCAGATCCAGCGCCAGCGCCGCGCCGGCATTGTTGACCCCCAGATCCTGCCGGAACTGGACTGCCCGGCGCACCCGCCAGACGTTGATTGAGTGAAAGCGCCATTGCGTCCGCCCTTCCCGCTCGGGCTCAACCACGCCTTCTTCCACCAACTCGATCACCTCGTCGGCGTTGACGCCACAGATGCGGCACACCTCGGCCAGGGTTACGCCCCGGTCCTCACCCAGCAACTCGCCGAAAAAGGCGTTTTCCATTTCGTCTGTCATGGGCGCTTACACTCCCAGCTTTTCACGTGGATTGAAATCCGACTCGTTTGCCAGCTTATCCCAGAGTTCCTTCTCCTCATCCGTCTTGGCCGCCGGCGCATGCACTTGCAAGACCACATAAAGGTGACCGGCGGGCTTGCCGGGTATACCGCGCTCCTTGAGTCGGAGCTTACGTCCACTCTGAGCGCCGGCCGGCAGGGTGAGCGCCACCTTGCCACCGGGCGTGGGCACATCCACTTTGGCGCCCAGCGCGGCTTCCCAGGGAGCAACCGGCAAATCCACGTAGAGATCCTTCCCATCTACGCGGTAGAGCGGATGGGGGCGGAACTCGACTTCCAGATACAGATCGCCGTGCTCGCCCTGGCCCATCCCCGGATCGCCCTGACCGGCCAGCCGTATCTGCTGGCCCTGTTTGATCCCTTTGGGGATATTCACATTGAGGCTTCGCTCCTTGACCCCGGGCCGGCCGTCGGACCCCATCTCGGTGTTGCGCAGCGTAATGGCCCGGGTGGCGCCGTTAAAGGCGTCTTCAACGTCCACCTGAACCCGGGCATGAGCATCCTGACCGCGGCCCTGGAAACTACCACCGCCGCCGCCACGGCCACGACCACCCCGGAAACCCCCGAAGCCGCCCCGGCCAAACAGGGACTCGAAGAAATCGCTGAACGCTTCTTCGTCGGCGCCGGTAAAACCGCCGCCGTGGAACTCGAAACCCTGATCCCAGTCCGGCGGCGGATCGAACTGCTGACCCTGCTGCCAGTCGGCGCCCAGCTGATCATAAGCGGCACGCTTCTCCGGGTCCTTGAGCACCTCATAGGCCTCGCCCACCTCCTTGAACTTCTGTTCGGCATCCGCCTCGTCGCTCACATCCGGATGATACTTGCGGGCCAGCTTGCGATACGCTTTCTTGATCTGATCCTGACTGGCGTCGCGATCCACGCCCAGTATCTCGTAGTAATCCTTGTATTCCACCGGGTACGGCCTCCTGATACTTGGTCCATGGGGCTGATAACCCACGCTGACAGAATGGTTTTCCCTGACATGATGGCATGCGGCGATTTTCCAAGGGCAGAATTGTACCCAAGCTGCCCTCTACCTCACCGGGCCAAGCCAAGCCTAGCCTGCGAAAAAGGCCCGAACAGGCCCTCCCTCTTCCTTTGAAACCACCCAGTGGAATCACCCTGCCCATAATCCCGGACATCGGCCTTTGATTCGTGCTTGACCCTGCTCAATCCAGGCATCAACGGCATCCGGGGCTCGTCACCGGTTTCGGTGGAAACAGCACGTTGCGAACCCTTCCCCGGTCCGTTATCCTTTGCGCCCGCTCGCCGCACCCTAGCGAGCTATTGCCGACAGTATTGCAGAGACTTACAGCAAGTTATCGGAGAGGTGGCCGAGCGGTCGAAGGCGCGCGCCTGGAAAGCGCGTAAACGTTAATTCGTTTCGAGGGTTCGAATCCCTCCCTCTCCGCCAGACATAAAAAAAGCCCGGCTATGCCGGGCTTTTTTTATGTCTGGCGGAGAGGGAGTATTTGTTTCGAACCCTCCGTTCGACCGATTTGTCGGGAACAAATCGGCGCGAAGCCCCGAAGGGGCGCGCTCCAGGGACGGAGCGCGCAATCCTTCACACCGGCTTCTGGAAAGCTCATCATCGAAATCCTCCCAGCAGATTCGATTTTTACGTCTGGCGGAGAGCCAGACCTTGTTTCGAACCCTCCGTTCGACCCATTTGCCGGAAACAAATGGGCGCGAAGCTTGGAGGGGGCAGCTCCATGAATTGAACTCACAACGATTTGCCGCGAAAATCCTGACCGCGAAAAGCCCGGTCCCAGCCGGGGCGCACTCCAGGGATGGAGTGCACAAGGGTTTTCCAACAGCTAGCCAGGTCTTGATTGACCTGACTCAGTAAGCAACCTGAATTAGCGGTTCCTGGCTCCCTACCATGATTACACTTGTTTACTGAGCTTTCCGTCCAGTCGCTCAAGCTGAACACGCGTTGCAATTCCCAAACCACGGAACGCCCTGATGCGATCCTCCGTAAAGCCTCCAAGTCGCTTGGGTACACGCCCTTTTGCCGTTGACTACTCGCCGTTACCGCAGAGCAGGAGTCCCCCGTTCACGCTATCGACTCTCGGCGCGTAGACAAGACGCATGAACAAAGCTGAAAACATGTCGAGCACACAAACCATCCGACCCGGGTGTCGCGCGATAGCACCCTGCTTTACCGTCTAAAGCCCGCGCCTTCTGTGCTCCAACTCATCCGGGATGACCGACGAGCAGGAGTGCAAATCCGACAGGCGGTAATGTACAGAACAAAGCTGAAAACCATAATTTGTGGAGTGGTCAACATTATTTGCGCGACTTAAGGGTGCCTAAGAAGCCATCAGGTCTTGACATCAGAGACGTTTTGCTTTTTGAGGCTAAACCAAAGCGGTTATTTCGGCCAGCGAGACCTGAATTCGAGCCGACGAGCACCAGTGCTCGATCCGCAGTAATGGGTGTCATATATGATCAGAATTCACAAGCATGCACTTGAGGTGACGGCCGGAACTCCGCCATCCGGAGCGCCCTTCAGCCTCCACCGACATCGCATAGCCGATCGCCGGCCGTCAGCCTTGCAAGACCCCGCGTACCACCGCCTGCGCCGTATTGAAACCGGGTCTCCAGAAGCCCGCGCACAGCAAGGGTTCACGCTTATCGAATTGCTTCTCACCATCGCCGTAGCCGCCATTCTCATGTCAATAGCCATTCCCGGCTTCCAAACGTTTTTCAGCTCGGCGAAAGGAACCAGCGCAACCAATGATTTGATCGTGGCAGCCAGTCTCGCGCCCAGCGAGGCAATATCGCGGGACAAAGAGGTCAAATTGTGTGCCTCCAGCGACATGAGCTCGTGCAGTGGCGACAGCAGCGATTGGCCTAACGGCTGGATCGTCCGCGTAGAGGGCAACACGCTACGTCTCTGGGAGCAGGACCTGGATGCGACAGAAGTCACCAAGACAGATGGCGCAAGTTCGCTAACGTACGATTCCGATGGAAGGCTAGCCAAGGAAAACAAGTTCACTGTCAACATCGACGGTTGCAGAACCGGCCGGAAACATTCCGTTGTCATCCCTCTCCTCGGTCGCCCCGAAACGGAGGAAGAGACATGCTGAAACACTACCATCACGAGGAGCGTCAAACCGCCACTGGCGTCCAAAGCCCCCAGTCAGTGCAACTCGCAGGTACCGTAAGTCAACGTGGCTTTAACCTGATTGAAAATCTTGTAGCTCTACTGATTCTAAGCGTCGGCTTGTTGGGACTTGCGAGCCTTCAAGCCGAGTCAATCCGATCGACCAATGATGCTTATGTACGCAGTCAGGCAACGCAACTAATAGTTTCCTTGGCCGACCGTATGCGTGCCAATCGTGATGCTGCGACAGATGGGCAGTACGATAGGAAGCTGACGAGCCAAGGGAACAGCAACAATCAGAATAAGCCGACCAGTCGAGCAGACGCTGATATCAGTGCCTGGTGGTCGCAAGTCCAAGACACGGCGCCCGGCGCCCACGCCGAAATCGATGTGAATAATCAAACCGCCGAAATCACCTTGCGTTGGATCAACACGCGCAAAGACCAAACCGGGGGAGCGAAACGGCAGCACGTGCAAATACGGACGAAACTGTGACACATCGACTCAAAACCCAATCAGGAGCGACCCTCGTCGAACTAATGATTGCGATGCTCATTGGGTCGTTTCTCGTCGCCGCAGCCGTCCAGATTTATTTAGGCAGCATAGAAACAGCACGTTTTCAGACCGCGCAGGCACGCGTTCAGGAAACCGGGCGCTTCGCAATGAGCAAATTGGCCAAGGATATCCGGGGTAGCGGTTATCAAGGCTGCACCCGAAATGCGGTGAACCCTGCAAAGACACAAAACATCGTTAACGGCCAAAGCAAGAGCGACTTTCTTGACGAACCAGTCCGCGGTTATACGGCTGACGCGAGCGGTTTGCCCGAGGCAATCCAAAATGCGGATCCGCCACCGAACCCGGATACGGAGATTTTGACCGCCCGGACAAGTGTAGTCGGAGATAAAATGCAAATTACGGGAAACCCCAGCGGGCGCAATATTAAGGTATCCAATGCGGAGACCATCTCCAAAGGCGATATTGTCATGGCTACGGACTGTCAATCAACCACAATATTTCAGGTGACGTCACAAGGTGCAAACGGCAATTCCCTCACCTATGGTTCGGGAAAATCTGTTTCACCGGGAAATAATAACAAAGCTGACGTAAGTCTTTCTGACGGGTCCGTATATCGCTCCCGAACGCTCGCCTACTATATCGCCGATGACGACGCGCCGACGCTCTACCGCGTCCAAATTCCCCCGGATAACTCGACCGCAGAGCCTCAGAAGATGGCATCGAACGTGTCACGACTGAGCTTCGAATTCGGTGTCGATACCAGCTATGACTCAACTATCGACGACTACAAAAGCGTTGACGCGGTAAATAACTGGGATGATGTGCTAGCGATCAGAGTCAGCATTATCGCTGCCAGCAACCAAGACAACGTTATCAACACTGACGACACCCAGGAATTTACATTTCCCCCAGGCAGTAGCAATACCGTATCCTACTCTGATCAGCGTTTGCGCGAGGTCTTTACTACAATCGTCAAGCTGCGGAATCAAATTTAATGCAACACCTACGCGAACCTCAACTACCACATCAGGCACAGGCTGAGCAGGGAGTTGCGCTGATTGTTGTTCTGGTTTTTCTCGTACTCGTAACCATTACGGGTTTGTCGGCTATGCAAACGTCGATGCTCGAAGAGCGCATGGCGGGCAACGCCGTGAACCGCCAAGTGGCATTTCAGTCGGCGGAAGCCGGCCTTAGTGCCGGCGAGTCCCTCGTGAAAAAAAGCAATTGTCATCCCGGCGCGAAAGACCTACACCCAAAAATCGAAAAAACCATGACAGACCCGGAAAACTGGACGGATAAAGCTACGCACACTGTGAAACTCAAAAAACAAGGCACCGATGACACCGATCGCCGAACCCAAACCGGCCAATACGTCGTTGTGCGACTTGATGGCAGCAGTAGCTCGCCGAAGGGTACTGCGCAATCTCGCGTTTATGCAGACTCTTTTCGCCTTTATCGTATCACTGCGAAAGGTTTTGGCCGCACGGAAAGCGTTGGCGCAATCTTGCAGGCAACCTATCGATGCCGCGAGTAAGCCCTGGTTGATTCGGAAATTGTTTGTAGATGAGACAATGTGCACTTTACTAATACATAATTTTTCGCGACAAAACTTTGCCGACTATCTCATGGGAGGGCGTAATGCTCTATAATTTTTTTACTAAACGATATCTATTATTATTGCTTTTTCTGGCACTGTCACAGGGGGCGGCAGCGCGAGTATACACGCTCTCGAATAACACCTCCAACCTGCCAAGCTCATGGCAGTGTTCTTCTGCGAACTGGGAGGTACGCTGTTCTGGTGATGTAACGGTGAGCGCCGACGACAAAGTCAGGGTAGATAATGCGATACCCGACTCTGAAAAACCGCTGGTCTGGCATATTGAAAACGGAGCGAGCCTTACAGTTGAAGACGGGTCTTCGGATAGCCCCGCGTGTATTAACGCCAGCGGGACCTCCCCGTGCAGTCTTAGCGGGGGAACGCCTGAGGACTTGTTAATCAAAACGGACAGCGACATCGTCCTCGGCCAATTTGCCAAAGTAGTAGCGAACATCGAATCTTCCTCCGAGATCGACGCAAGTCAAAACAGCGCGATCAAGGGTAACCTGAAAACCACCAACTCAGGGGATGGACAGATTACATTGAACCAGGATGTAACCCTTCAAGGCACAATCGATGCCAAGGGTAGCGTCGACGTCGGCCAGGGTGGGTTTATTCAAGGCTCTATCACTGCTCAAACCGATATTGATACCGGGCAAAATAGTGTAATTGAAGGTGGCTTGAAGACAACGGTCAAGGACGATGGACAAATCACATTGAACCAGAACACGAAGGTTGGTGGCGAAATCTCATCGGCGGAAGACGTGGACATCGGACAGGGAAGTACCGTTCAAGACGATGTAACCGCCCGCACCCAAATTGATACGGGCGAGAATTTCAAAATCGATGGGACAGTACGCACTAAAACGAAAGACGATGGAGACGTCGATCTCGACGAGGATGGCAAGGTGACCGGGAATCTGATCGCGCAGGGAGACATTTCAGTCGAACAGAACACCCTCGTGAAAGGCGACACTTTCGCTGAGTGCC
>CAYPKI010000058.1:9898-11965 GCA_964411265.1 uncultured Alcanivorax sp.
ATTTCCGGGACAGTTGGGGGCTGCTCCATCGCAGGTAACGTTGACGCAAGCGACGGCACGGTCAAGGGCGGGATCATTGAATCGTGCGGCGATGTAGAGGAGAAAAACTTGTCGTCCGGGACACCTGAGTTAGCCGGACTTTCAGGACAGACCACGCGCGCGACAGGTGATATTAAAATCTATCAAGCGCGGTACAACGGTAAGAAATGGAATGGGGACCTAAAGGCCATTCCCGTTAGTGACGATTTTCGTGCTAACGTCAATAATACAAACTGGAACGCACGGAAGAAGATGAAGACCCCTGCCGACCGTGAGATCTATACCTACGACCAAGAGTTTAACGCTGGACAAAAAGGCGCTGAGTTTAAATGGACGAAACTGGACTCAGACCAGAAAGCCCAACTAACCAAGCCGGGCGAGCCCACCCTCTTGGGCCAAAATCTGGTCAAATATCTCCGCGGCGACCGAAGCAACGAAGGTGACACGGCAAACGATTTTCGCGAACGTACGGGGGTGCTCGGCCCCATTATTAACTCAACTCCCGCGTTATCTAAAGGCGTTGACTACGAATTTGATAAGGGAGCGAACGACGCATTTGGTAATGACGCGAGCGGAGTTACATCGAGCTACGAGGGACATGTCGATTCAACAAATAGGGTTGTATACGTAGGCGCCAACGACGGCATGCTTCATGCGTTCGATGCCAATAATGGCGAAGAGCTCTTTGCTTATGTGCCAGACACTGCGTATGACAAGTTCCGCGAGTTTGCAGAAGCAGACGAAGCCAGCCCGGGTGCATACAGGCATTACTTCGTAGACGCATCCCCCAAAATCGCACACGCTCACTTCAATGAATGGACGTCGATCTTACTCGGAAGTGGCGGAGCTGGCGGGCAATCCGTCTTCGCGCTCGACGTGAACAACCCCGACGAATTTGCTGGGAGCGATGTCTTATGGGAGTTCAAGGGTAAAGGCCATCCGGAAGACATGGGTCACAGTATCGGTCAGCCCTCATTTGCGCGGCTGTCCGACGGACGTTGGGTTGCCGTTTTCGGTAACGGCTATGGTACGGGCGAGGCAAAACTGTTTATCATTAATCTGAAGACTGGGGCGCTGATCAAGAAAGTCGACATGACCAGCGCTGATGATGATAACAAAACGCCCAATGGCCTTGTCGGCGTCACGCCATTCGATAAGGACGGAGACCGTATAGCGGATTGGATTTACGCCGGCGACTTGCAGGGCAACTTGTGGAAGTACGATGTTCAGGGCAAACAGAATAAGTGGGGCTTCGCTACGAAGAAGGGGAACCCTGTCTTTTCAGCGGGCCTCACGAAAGGGGGCGATACCCAGAGCCAGCCCATCACTGCGCCTCCGGTTGTTGGCCCCGCCCCGACGCCCGGAGACTTTATGGTCTATTTTGGAACCGGCGAGCAGATGCGTCAGGCCGGCGACCACAAGCCCTTTGAAGCCGTTTCTGAGGATGATGACCAGCAGGCCTTCTACGCGGTCCGGGACCCCACTGATGGTAGCGGCGGATTGACCCGCGCGGATCTCCAACAACAGGAGATTAAAGAAGAAGTTAACGGCGGTAGTGGAGCGAAATATCGCGTTCTGACTGACAATGAAGTGAATTATAAAAAGGAGGAAGGCTGGTTTATTGATCTCCCTGCGCATGACGGTAATGCTGGGGGCATTACTAGACGAGAGGTCGTAGTGGACGCCGCTCAAATAGAGCGCGGCCTCAAGAGGCCACGTGTCGTGTTTAACTCACTGGTATCGGGGTCTGGCTCCTGCAATCTTGGTAGCGATAGCTGGCTTATGGAGGCCGATGCCTATACGGGCGGTCCACTCGAAAAAGCCTTGTTTGACGTCGATGGTGACGGGGAAATCAATGCCAATGACGCGATGAATAATGGGACCGTGCATGCTACGGGTAGAAAAATGAACGCGGTGACGAGCCAACCCCTCATCCTGGGTGGAGGATCGGGCACGGAGACCTTGCTGATGGGTGATTCCACGGGCGGCATTCAAGAGGTCGAACCGGGACTGGAAAGTACGACGACC
>CAYPKI010000058.1:11975-13145 GCA_964411265.1 uncultured Alcanivorax sp.
AAAAGGATGGCCGCGAGGGGTGGCTCCAGCTCAAGTGAAAAAGTGGATGCTACGGGGCGGCCTCGGGTTGAGTCGCGGCCGTCCCGTTTATCTGCGTCATTGGGGCCCCGGAGATAAGTGACTCCGGTTAACCCCATTTACCAACGCCACCTGAGGTTCGGTACGTCGCCGGCACCTAAAAACTATACGATCAATAATAAGGGGGCCTCAATTGCGCGCCCGCCAGGCGATTGAAAAAAATCACTGAATCAGCGGGGCCTGAAGCGTTCAGTTTTCGGATTTTGTTGCTACGGACAGGGTGGTTTCCTTTGCCAGCAACGAAGTGCAACACATGGGGGGTTCAGCCCACCCTTTCGGGGCTCTCAGCCGGGCCTGCACCCATCGTCGCCCTTTTTCCGGCGAGGCCTGCCGCCCTTTAAAAGGACGCCTCCATTGCAAAACGGCTTGAAAGCCTGACTACGCAACGGGTTTTCAACAACCTGCCACCTGTTCCTCTAAGGTGAACGCCACCCACTGGACAACGAGCTCGACTTCAGAAGTAAGCTTTCGCCCCTGTTAACCGCCCGGCAGCGGTGGCTCGGCGAGCCCGTAGATCTCGGCCGGTGTGTATTCGCCCAGCGCCTGGTTGGGCCGGTGATAATTGAAGTCGGTGAAGTACTCGTCGAGTCCGCACAGCGTAAGCGTTCATTCCCCGACGTGGTTGCCCGCTTTATAGAGGTGTGATCGCAGGGGGTTGTCCGCGCTCTGGGTTGCACCCCAGGTGGGAACCCATTGCACATTGTTGCGGACCCAGGCGTGGATCTTGACCGGATCATGATGAGTAGTGATGGTATTCACCTGACAGTGGCCTGCCAAAAAATGGTGGCCATATCCCTCCTGACGGGTTATAGAAAAGCCAGACCCAATAATAAAATCATGCAGACCAAGAAAAACAATAGAAGACTTATTTCTGGTGACGGATCTATACAACTAAGCGTAGGTTTATCTGGATCATAATAGACCGATATTTCTTTATTTGACCTGACCCTATTCTTTACTTTTTTTATCATAGCCGGCCGAGCTCGAAAATCGGCACCGGGGACACCAGGAAACATCCACTCTCGAATACCCAATTTATCGCCCTCGTACTTTTTTCCATCAACCACATATTGATATCGAACCTTAACGCGG
>CAYPKI010000058.1:13155-13649 GCA_964411265.1 uncultured Alcanivorax sp.
GTCGCGTGATCAAACCGCGAAACTTCAGCTGTCATCAAGCGCCGCCTCCTAGATCGAATTATTAAGTATAAATAACGCCAAAAGGCGATAAAACACATAAGTGCCATAACAACAAAAACAGCTTGTGTAACCGGATCATCTAAATCAAATGGGAATCTCATGTTTTACACCCTTCCCTATTTGCCATAGCCGCATCAAGGATTTTCTGTTCTATGGCAGATATTATCGTGAAAACTATTGCAGCCCCTAAAAAGGTTGTAGTAAATGCAGCTATAATAAGGAAAGAAAACAACAGAGAAACAACTGACATAATTGTGGCGCCGATTATCATATCGCTTGCCGCCGACTCGGAACAATTTCCAGCAATATTAAAGATCGACACAAAAATTCCAAGAATGGCCGAATAGGAAGCCAGTCCCTTCAGTTCGGATAAAGCACCAATTAGCCCCGTCCAAAATGATACTGCGCTCGCATTATCGAGATTCTCTTCTGAT
>CAYPKI010000059.1:0-3864 GCA_964411265.1 uncultured Alcanivorax sp.
GGCAAGCTGGTGCTGGCATGGTATAAAGTGCTCGTTAGCAAGGACCCGAGAACAAAAAAAGGGGGAGGCATGAAATCCATCCCGGGCCTGATGGCCTTGCTGCTCTTGCCGGTTGCCGCCTGGTGCGCTGATGAGCAGGCGGTAAGCGTTTATCAGGACAAGCCGCGCTCCTATATCGGGGCCAACCTCATTTACGCATCCCTGGATTACGATCGTTTGGACGACACGATCAATCCGGGCGCCGTCGCCGTGCGCATGGGCGGCATGGCCAATGATCATTTCGGCCTGGAAGCACGCTTCGGCACGGGCGTAGGCAAGACCACCGAACGCCCCGGTTCCGATACAAGCGCAAAAACAGACTACAGTCTCGATTATATTGGTGGCGCTTATTTCACTGCCCGCGCCGCCCTGCTCGATTTCCCCCGGGTGGGCAAGCTTTATACCCAGGGGTATCTCGGATTTGGTACGCAGCAGATCAAGACCATTACACGGGAATGCAGCCCAACGTGCCGTTCCGATACCGAGCGCAATGATGAAACCGGACCGTCCTTCGGTATTGCCCTGGGCCTGCACCCACGTCCGGAACTGAGCCTGGCGGTGGAGTACATGCGCTATGTCGCCACGGATCAAATCGAGGTGTCCGGTGTGGAAGCGGGTATTCAGTACCACTTCTGAGCAACCAGCTGGCAGCCTGTTGCGCCCATAAGAAAAGCCCCGGCGATAGCGGGGCTTTTCCTTTTCCGAAAGCCGGCGGGTGTCAGGCCGCCTGGGCCGTCGGCGCCTCGCTGTCCTGAGTACTGTCGCGCAGGTTGTACTTGCGGATCAGCTTGTCGCGCTTCGCCGGGTCGAAATTGATGTTGGCCGCGTCATAGTCCGCATGCCCGATCAACCGCTTGTCCATCACCTTGAACCACAGCGGCGGAATATAGGCAGTCATGAACATGCCGAAGTAGCCGTTGGGCAGGCTCGGCAAGTCTTCGAAGTGGCGCAGGGACTGATAGCGCCGCATCGGATGGGCATGATGATCCGAGTGGCGCTGCAGGTGGAAACTGGCCCAGTTGGAGAAGACGTGGTTGCTGTTCCAGCTGTGATGCGGCTTGGGCGGCTCGTACCGGCCATTGTCGAGCTTCTTGCGAAGCAAACCATAGTGTTCGATGTAATTGGCCGAGGTGAGCTGGAACGCGCCCCAAAAGGCCATGGCGATAATGAACGGGATCATCACCGGACCCAGCACCGCGATCAGCGTGCCCCAGAACACGGCCGTAATGATGGCCGGCTGGATCATTTCATTTTCCAGCGACCAGTGAGATTTGCCCTTCTTGTTCAGGCGCGTTTTCTCCAGATCCCAGGCGCGCCTGGCCGCGCCGGGGATTTCGCGCAGTACGAATTTCCAGATGCTTTCGCCCATTCGCGAGGAGGCCGGATCCTCCGGCGTGGCCACGTCCCGGTGATGCCCCTTGTTGTGTTCGATGAAGAAATGACCATAGCCGCCAATGGCGAGCACGAACTTCGCCAGCCAGCGCTCAACCGGGTTTTTCTTGTGGCCCAGCTCGTGTCCCAGATTCATGCCGAAACCCAGGGTCCCGCCGGTCAGGAGGATCATCGCCACAATGCCGTGAGCCGGCAGTTGCTGTGTGCCCACAAACCAGGCGGCATAGATAACGGCGCCCCAGATAATGGGCACCAGGGCATAGGTGATATACCGGTAGAAGGCGTCTTCCTCGAGCTGCGGCACCACTTCCTCGGGCGGGTTGCTGCGGTCCTCGCCCAGCACGAAATCCAGTACCGGGATAAGCCCGTAAAAGAATACCAGCGGCGCCCACAGCCAGGCCGCGCTATCCAGCATGAAGTACAACGCCGGCCCCACGAAGATCATGGCCGGCACCAGCAGTGATACAATCCAGACATGACGCTTGCGGTCACGATAGACTTCGCCGCTATCCGTCGTGAATACACCTGCCTGACTCATGATCGCCTCCCGTTCGTTTATCGCACCTCTATCCTGTAAGCGAATGTGTGCCTCTGGCACCGTTGAAAGTGGCAACAAATCGTCATAAAGTGACAGTACCAGAAACAGCACGTTTAGACCCACAGTGAGCATCCAGGTCCATGACCGGCTCCGGCCGTCCATTCACCCCACCTATGCGCGGCTGCTGTGTGCCCACCTGCGCCAGTGCGGCTTCGATACGGCCACCATCCTCAAGGGGACCCGACTCCGGTGGGAGCAACTGGTAAGGGACAACCGCTTTCTCAGCCTGGAGCAGATGACCCGCCTGATTCGCCGGGCGATCCGGCTGACGGGCAAGCCCTGGCTGGGACTGGAAGTGGGCGAGATCACCATGGTCTCCGCCCACGGGTCCGTGGGTTACGCGGCCGTGGCCGCTAACGACCTGCGTCAGGTCCTGGACACGGTGACGCGTTTCTCGGCGCTGCGCCTGCAGCTCATGACCTATCACTTCCGGGAAAACGACAAGGACGCTGTCATCTGGGCGGAGGAACACCTGGATTTCGGCGACGCCCGGGAATACATCCTGGGGGTGAATCTGGCCACGCTCTTCCGGCTGGTGGAAACCATTACGGCGCAGCCGCTGCGCGAGGCCCGTATTGAACTCCCGTTTCCGGAACCGGACTGGGGCCATGTCTATGAAGAGCGACTGGGTTGTCCCGTGACCTTCTCGGCGCCCGTCTATGCCGTGCGCATGCCGAGCGCACTCCTCGATACCCCCTGCCTGACCGCTGATGCCATGGCCTGGCGCACGGCCGTGCGCGAATGCGAGCACGCGCTGCATCAGATGGAAAATGGCGGAGCCATGAGTGAGCGTATCCGCAGCTTTTTGCTGGAAAGCGAAGGCGCCTATCCCAGCCTGGAAGAGCTCGCGGGTGAGTTTGCCGTGTCCCGGCGTACCCTGATTCGCAAGCTCAAGGCCGAAAGCACTTCGTACCAGCAATTGCTGGACGAGGTGCGCCAGGAGCTGGCCGCCTGGTATCTGCTCAACACGGATACGCCGGTGGAACGCGTGGCCGAGAAGCTCGGTTACCGGGACACGTCCAACTTCAGCCGCACCTTTCGCCGCTGGTTCGGACAGACGCCGCGCGAGATGCGCGCCAGTGCGGGCAGCACTCGGGGTTGATTCAGCCTTATTCCACTTCCGGCAGGCGCGCCGCGCTGAGTACGCCCCCCGTGCCCATCAAACCCAGCAGCATCAATGCCGTCTCCGGCGACGCCGCGGAAGCCAGGGCACTGAGCCCGCCGATCACGAGCAGCAGAATGCCGATCACGGTATTGCTGACGGCGGTGTAATCCGTGCGTTTGTTGCCCGCGGCCATGTCCACCAGATAGGTGGCGCGACCGATGCGCACACCGTCATGGGCCAGGGCGAGCACGAAGTAGAGGGCCGGATAAAGCCAGTCCAGGCTCATGTCGCCGGTACCGGCCAGTGCCAGCCCGGCACCGGTCAAACAGATGAGCGCGGCCAGCATGCCGCCGCGCAGCATCACCCGGCGGCTGGAGGTATCCGCCATCCAGCCCCAGAAACCGGCGCTGACGGTACTCGCCAGGGCCGAGGCCAGCACGAAGCCGCCCAGCAGCCAGCCGCTGCCGCTGTCCCCGGACAGGATGACCAGGAAAGGCGCGCCCAGCGCCGATGCCATGAGCAGCGCGCGTGTTATCACGAAATGACGAAACGGCGGATCGTCCCGGAGCAGGCGTAAATGGCTCAGTGCCTGGCGCAGGCCAGTGTCCCCGTCGCCGGTTTCGCCGGCTTCCTCGCTGATGCGGCTGAACAGCGCCGCCGCCAGCCACCACAGCAGTGCCGCGGCCATCAGCAGGCCGGCATAAAAGGCCAGGGAGGGATCGCGCTGACC
>CAYPKI010000059.1:3874-13610 GCA_964411265.1 uncultured Alcanivorax sp.
GGCGGGTTTTGGGAATCGTCTTGCCCTCCACGTCCTTGATGGCCACGGAGCATAGTCCGCGACTCAGGCTGAACGCCACCAGCAGGGCGATGAGGGTCAGGCCCGCCGCCAGGCCCTGCAGCCACCAGACCGTGGCGGCCATGCCCAGCACGCACAGCCCCTGCATGAGACTGCCCAGGACCCAGAAGGGTTTGCGGCAGGGATGTTGACGCACCCGGGCGCCGATGGCGAGCTGAGGGATCAGCGCCCCGGATTCGCGTATGGGCACCAGCCAGGCGACCAGGGCCGCGGGCGCACCGACGGCGGTCATCAGCCAGGCCAGGACCGTCCTGGGATTGATCAGCAGGTCCGCCATCTTGGTGAGCACCAGTGCCCCCGCGATGCGGAAAAAGTTGCCGGGCAGGTCCCGGCAGGCCTGATCGGAGATGTCGGTGCAGGCCCGGGCGTCGTCTTCACGGGCTATCAGGGCGTAGAGCCGCGCCACCGCTGAGCCTTGCGCCACGTCGATATCTCCGGTCGCGGGAAACGGGACAAGGTTCCAGAGCGGCGCCGAAGGGCGCGATCAATCGCGGCCGGCGTCCTCGCCCTGATAGGGATACTCGCGCGTCCAGGCGCCAATCCGTGGATTCTGCCGGAGCTTGTGCTGCGGACCCAGATATTCCAGCGGCACAGGCAACATGTTGCGTACCGGAGCCTGTCGACCCTTGTCGAAAAGCAGGCCGTTGACGCGTCGCAGGCCGTTGTTCTGTTGCCAGGCCCAGAGAATGACCGTTTCACCCCCGGCCAGATCGGCTTCCAGATAGGCCTCCCGGTTGCGACTGTCCTGAGCGTCAAAACGCCGCGTCACCGTTTCCCCGCCGCTCGTGCGCACCAGCACGCCCGACAGATCCGCGTTGACCGTAAGAAAGAAGTACCGGTCCCTTGCATCCTGGCGCTGCTGTAGCGCAGCCCACTGGCCCTGGAGCACGGTCGGCTCCAGGGCCATCGCCCAGGGTGAGTAGAGTAGCAGCAGCAGCGTCCGAAGTTTCATGGCCATCTGGTGGTTTCCCGGAAAACCCAGTCTGACGGTGCGCGTGGCAACTGTCATCCACGCATGGGGGCTCCGCCGTTGCGACCGGGCTCACAAATGCCGTGCACGCCAGCGCCACACGCATTGCAATGAGCTCGCGCGGTCTTCAAATTAACGGTCGGAACATCGCGCCGAGCGGTGTAGCTTCGAAAATTCATGGGAGGTTGATTATGACAGTACAAGGTTTCATGGGCTGGACAACTGCGGCCCTGGTGGCATTGGCGCTGACGCTGACGGGTTGCAGTGACCAATCCGGCGACGAGGATGATATGGGCGAGCCCGATGCGTCTGAAGAGCAAGCCATGGACGGCGGCGCCGAGTCCGCTGCGTCCGAGGAGCAGGGCATGAACGAGGGCGCCGATTCCGGCGGAAGCGGAGGCAGCGCCGCCATGGATAAGGCCGAGGATGCGGCTGACACGATGGAGGAAGGGTCCACCGAGACCATGGATTCCATGGAAGAGGGCGATGGCAATAACATGGAGGACGAAACCGGCATGGATGAGCAGGACAGCATGGAAGATCAGGAAAGCAAGAACGGCGAGGACAACATGGAGGACGAGGACAGCATGGAAGAGGACAACTCCGGGTACTAGCAGCCGGTTGAAAAACCGTTGCGGACTCTGGCTTTCAGGCGATGCTGAGCGCGCACGGCGTTTTCCACCAGCCTGCTAAAACTGGCGGTATGGCTGCCGGGCCGGCCCATGAGTCGGCCCGATGGCGTTCCGGTGTCCACAATGGCTCAGGCGGTCGGGCTTTTCCGGTTCGGTGCGGGTGCTGAATCAGTCCCTGTCTCCGAGCCCCGCCGAGCGCGCCCGGAATTTCAGCCACGCGGACTTCGCCCTCGTGCCAGGGCCAGTGGCTCAGTGCCATGTTGATGTGGTCCAGCTCCAGACGATTCAGGCTTACCCGAATGGCGGCGAGGGTGTCGTCGAAGCGCAAATGGCTGTGCCGGGCCTTGGTGGTGGGAAAGAGTTCGCGCCGGGCACGCCCGCCCGGCGGATGCCTTCGCCCACGCCACGCTCATTGCCGTACATTCCCGCGGTATCAATGTGCCGGTAGCCCATTTCCAGGGCGCTGAATACCGCTTTCGCCGCTTCCGCGTCGTCGAAACGGCCAGTACCGAGACCAATGTGGGGAATCATTACCCGGCCCGCATTATTACTGGGTTAAACGCGAGCCCCGGACCCGGGCATTTCAATGGAGCCGGGCTCTTGTCATGATAGTGGAGCATTAGACGGCAGCGGGGTAGCCATGACCAGAGTACATGATTTCAGCGCACGCGATCTCCAGGGTCAGGACGTACCTCTGTCCCGGTATCAGGGCAAGGTGCTGCTGGTGGTCAATACCGCCAGCGAGTGTGGTTTTACGCCTCAGTACAAGGGGCTGCAGAAGCTTTACGAGCAGTATCATGATCAAGGGCTGGAAGTTCTGGGTTTCCCCTGCAACCAGTTCGCCAACCAGGAGCCCGGGTCCGAGGAGGACATCGGTTCCTTCTGCGACATGAACTACGGCGTCTCCTTTCCCATCTTCGGCAAGATCGATGTGAATGGCGACGAAGCCCATCCGCTGTTCCGGCATCTCAAGTCGGAAGCGCCGGGCGTGCTCGGCAGCAAGGCCATCAAATGGAACTTCACCAAGTTTCTGGTGGACCGCGACGGCCGGGTGGTGGAGCGCTACGGCTCGAAGGACAAGCCCGAGGACATAGCGCCGGATATCGAAAAGCTCCTGCGGCAAGACGCGGCCTGAGAGGTATTGTCAGGCTGATATCCAAGGGCCCCTGGTCATGCCACTGTGGGAGTGGTTTCCTCGCCACGACCCATTCCAGCGGAACTGGAATTCATGGGTGCGCGAACGCGCCCCCCATACCCGGTTTCGCGGTCAAAACCCTACCGACAGGCCCGCCCTGAAGGTCCGGCCTGGAGCTGGCTCGAAATAACCCCGGTCCGAGACGGGCTGGTCGCTGTTGGCATTGATGCGCACATTGGCCGGATAGGCCTGGTCGGCGAGATTGCGCACGCCCAGCCAGGCTTCCAGCTCGCGCTCCGCATCCAGCCGCCAGCTGCGTCCGGCGCGCAGATTCACCACGGCGTAGCCGGGAACCCGGGTAACATTGGCGTTTTCCGCATAGACGTCGTCCACCGCCCGCACTTCCAGCGCGGCGAAACGGCCCTCCGCGTCCTCCCAGAGCGCCTCGCCATAGAGATGGTGACGGGGCAGGCCCGGCATGCGGTTGCCCGTACGGTCGGTGCCGTTTTCCACGAAACGCCGGAAGCGGTAATCGGCGGCGGTCCAGGCGCCCGTGAAGGTCAGTTGTTGCGTGGGGTACCAGGACAGGCCCAGTTCCAGCCCCCGGCGGCGCGTGCGTCCGGCGTTTTCGTAGAAGGTCCGGCCCTGCTTCTGAAAGGGCAATATCTCGTCGTCCACATCCACCCGGAACAGGGCCAGCTCGTAGTCCAGTGTCATGCGGGCACCGCGCACGCCGATTTCCAGGTTGCGCGCCTGCTGCGGCTCCAGCGCGGGATTGAAACCGCCGCTGCCGTCCGGGTCCGCAAATTCCGTGAAGGTGGGCGTCTGAAAGGCGGTGCCGGCACTGGCGTAGAGGTTGTGGTCCTGATTCAGCTGCCCTCGCGAAAGCGGCGCCGGCCGGAGTCGTCGCCGTCCGTCAGCAGCCGATCATGGATGCTGAATTCGACGTGATCGGCGCGCGCTCCGAGCGTGAATGTGACGGCGTCGGTCAGTTCGGCTCGGCCGCGCACAAAGGCGCCGGCGGAAGTGGCGTGCTGGCGCTCGTTGGCCGTGCGGCCCGTAACCCGGGCGTTCGGACTCACGCTGTAGCGCCGGCGATCATCCTCCTGTCGGTCTACCTCCAGGCCGGCCAGCCAGCTCACGGGCGTCGCGCCCAGGCGGGTGCTGCCCTGGTGTTCCACACCCGTGCCATAGAAGTGACGCTGATAACCAATCAAACTGCTCCCGGGGAAGGGTAGCTGTTGCTCGAAGATTCGGCGGCTGTAATGCAATCGGGCTTTCCAGCCACTGTCGTTGCGGTAGATCAGTCCCGCCTTCTGCTGGGTGACTTCCTGGCCCGCGTCCAGACGGCGGGCAAAGTCCGTGGCCTGACGCCGGTCGGCGTCCACCTGGGCTCGGGTCAGGCCACTTGGGTCCTGCGCCACGGGTGTATCCAGGGCGTTGGCGATCACCCGCACTTCGTGGCCGTTGTTTTCCATCCGGGTCTGGGCATTGAACTGGTGCTTGCGCACCTCGCTTTGCTCGCGATAGCCGTCGAAAGCCAGCGACGAGGCACTCAGAAAATGGCTGCGGTTGTCACCCCGGCCGGCGTGGCGCGCATGAACCTTGCGCAGTCCGTGACTCCCCCCGGTCAGGCGGACCGCTTCGCCCGGCGGCGTGTTGCTGCCGTCGGCCGTGCGCACCGCGATCAGGCCGCCACTGGCATTGCCATAGAGCGCGGAAACGGGCCCACGCAGGACTTCCACCTCCCGCGCGGCATCCAGGTCAATGGCGTCCACCTGGGCCTGGCCGTCCGGCAGGGTGGCGGGCAGGCCGTCCACGCGAATGCGCAGACCGCGGATACCGAAAGGGGCCCGGGCGCCGAAGCCGCGGCTGGAGATGCGCAGGTTCTGCGCGAAGTTGTAGCGGTTCTGGGTAAAAACACCGGGCACGCGCGTCAGAGCCTCGTCCAGTTGCAGCCGTTCGCGTCCGGGCTGCCTCGCCGGGGCCTCCACCACGGAGACGGCGGCAGGCGTTTCCCGGGGACCGGTTTCCAGTCGCGGGGCCTGAATTTCCACCGGTTTCAATTGCTGCTGGGCCAGGGTGGCCGCAGCGTGAAACAGGAGGGCGAATAGCGAAGCGCAGCGCAGCAAAAGGCAACCTCAACCGTCCCGGGAAACCGTTACTTTACCGGACAAATTTGGTCCTTTGTCAGCCCGCGCCGGCCCGCGAGCATTTCGAACAGGGCCGGCGTTGGCACGGCAGGATCAAGGAGTACGCCAGCGCGGCCGGGGAATGCGTGGATGCGTGTGGTAAAACACACCAGCGCGTCCCGGAGCGCCCGGTCACAGCCGGCGAGGGGACGCTATCAATGCGATCGGCACACAGTATTAATAAAAAATATATACTTATATTTTTAATGAATTAAAGCATGCAAACAGGAGAATACGATGCGACCGGAAGTACAAGCCTTCCTCGACCCCGATACCGAGACCTTCAGCTATGTGGTTTATGACCGGCCGGGCGGGCGCGCGGCCGTTATCGACCCGGTGCTGGATTTCGATCCCAAGGCGGGGCGCACCAGCACCGAGGGTGCGCAACGGCTCGTGGATTTCGTCAGCCAGCAGCAACTAACTGTCGACTGGGTTCTGGATACGCATGCTCATGCCGATCATCTGTCCGCCGCGCCCTTCTTGCGCGACACCGTGGGCGGCAAGCTTGGTATCGGTGAGCATATCCGCGAGGTGCAGAAAGTCTTTCGCGACCTGTTCAACCTCGAGAAAGAATTTCTCACGGACGGTAGCCAGTTTGACTATCTCTTCGCCGAGGGCGAGATCTTCCGTGTGGGCGAGCTGGAAGGCCGGGTGATCCACACGCCTGGTCACACGCCCGCGGACATGGCCTGGCTCCTGGGCGACGCACTCTTTGTTGGTGATACGCTCTTCCAGCCGGACAAGGGCACGGCGCGTTGCGATTTTCCCGGCGGCGACGCGGCCACGCTCTATCAGTCCATTCAGAAATTGCTGGAGTTGCCGGACGAGACCCGGATCTTCGTCTGCCATGACTACCCGGGCGACCAGCGCGACCATCGGTGGGAGACCTCGGTAGGCGAGCAAAAGCGCGCCAATATCCACGTGGGGGCCGGCACCAGCGAGGCGGAATTCACACATCTGCGCGAGGCGCGCGACGCCACCCTGGGCATGCCCCGGCTGATTCTGCCCTCGGTGCAGGTCAATATTCGCGCTGGCGAGATGCCACCCGCGGACGACAACGGCGTGCACTATCTCAAGATCCCGATCGATCAGCTTTGACCGGGATCAGCTGGTCCCGAAGGGCAGTACGCCATGGTAGACGGCATAAAAATGGCAGATGCTGCCGCCCACCACGAACAGATGCCAGATGGCGTGGTTAAAGGGAATGCGGTGAGTCAGGTAAAAGATGACGCCCAGCGTGTACACCACCCCGCCGGCGACAATCAGTTGTAATGCCCGGTCATTCAATGCGGCCGCCAGATCATCGGCGGCCACCAGAATCAGCCAGCCCATGCCCAGATAAATGAACACGCGCAGGGCCTTGAGACGATGACCATAGACCAGTTTGAGCGTGATCCCCCCCAGCGCCAGCGCCCAGACCACACCGAAAATAGTCCAGCCCACCGCGCCGCGCATGTTCACCAGCAGAAAGGGCGTATAGCTGCCCGCGATCAACAGATAGATGGCGCAGTGGTCCAGGGTTTTGAACACACGCTTGAGCCCCGGCTGCGGGACGCTGTGATAGAGCGTGGAACTGAGGTAGAGCAGAATCAGACTGCCGCCGAAAATGGAAAAACTGACGATCTTCCAGATGTCGCCCCGGCCGGCGGCGAACACGATCAGGACGATGGTACCGGCAATGCTGAGTGCCGCACCAATGCCATGGCTGAGGCTGTTCAGCAGTTCCTCGACAAAATCATGGGCCGTTTCGGCGCTGTGCTGGGTAGGTTCGGGGTGCGTTTCGCTCATGGCTGAATTCTGTCAGAGGCGGGATGGGAACGCGACCGCCCATGATGTCGGGTGGATAGCAATTGCCTATGGCCCAACATCATGATTGTATGCCGGAAATTTCACTGCAATACGGGCGACGCCATGGGCCGAACAGCCACGAAATGGACGGAAGATAGTGTGCCGGAGCTGGCCGGGAAAAAAGCCCTGGTCACCGGGGCCAACAGTGGTCTGGGTTTTGAAACCGCGCGCGTGCTGGCAGCGCGTGGCGCTCATGTACTCTTGGGGTGCCGCAACGAGGGCAAGGCGGACGCCGCCATGGATGCCATCCGCGAGCAGAGTCCACAGGCCTCCCTGGAGCTGGCACAGATGGATCTGTCCAGTCTGAGTTCGGTTCAGCAAGCCGCCGAGCAGGTGCACGCGCGCCACGACCACCTGGATCTGATCATCAACAACGCCGGCGTCATGTGGCTGCCGCCCCTGCGCACCGAGGACGGTTTCGAGATGCATTTTGGCACCAATCATCTGGGCCATTTCGCGCTCACGGGTCACTTGTTGCCACTGCTTCGGAACCGCGTGGGCGCGCGGATCGTGACCCTGAGCAGCATTGGCCACCGCATCGGTCGCATTCACTTTGATGATCTCAACCTGGAGCACGGCTACGGCAAGCAGAAAGCCTACAGCCAGAGCAAACTGGCCAATCTGATCTTTGCTCAGGAATTGCAACGGCGTTTACAGGCGGCGAACGCGCAAGCGATTTCGGTTGCCGCGCATCCCGGCATTGCGGGCACCAACCTGGCTACCCCGGCACTGGAAAAAACCGGTCCGCAGTGGCTCGCACGCCTGACGGCCCGGCTGGCCCCGGTGCTGGCGCGGCCGGCCGTGCAGGGGGCATTACCGACCCTCTATGCGGCTACGGCGGCCGATGTGAACGGCGGTGACTATATAGGCCCGGACGGGCTCTACGAGATCACCGGCTATCCCGGGAAAGGGCGCGTCAGCCCGCGGGCACTCGACCGGGATCAGGCGCACCGGCTCTGGTCCGTCTCGGAGGAGTTGACCGGCGTCAGCCCCAACCTGCCGTCGACCGACTAAGGAGGAGCGCTCAGGCCGAGGCGTAGAAGCCGCTGGCGTAGGAGGTGGCACCCTTGATGGAGACCGGGCGCGAAAAGGCGAAGCCCTGAATGACAACATCCGGATAATCATGGAGGGCATCCAGTTGCCGGCGGTACTCCACGCCCTCGATGACCGGCTGGATATCGAGCACCTGGCAGATGTTGAGCAGACTGGTGACCAGGGTCCGGGCCACGTCGTTGTCTGCTACCTCCAGCATAAAGGCGCGGTCGATCTTGACCTCGTCCAGGGGAATCTGGGTCAGATAGCTCAGGGATGAATAGCCGGTACCGAAGTCATCCAGGGCAATGCGCACCCCCATGGCACGCAGCTCTTGCAAGCGCTCCGCGATCAGGGCCGGCGAAGCCATAAAGGTGCTCTCCGTGACTTCCAGGGTCAGCCGTCGCGCCGGCAGATCCTGATGTTCCAGTTCCCGCCGGATCATGGCCACAAAGTCCGCGTCCTCCAGTTCGAATAGCGAGACATTGATAGCGAGATTGTAGTTGGTGTGGCCGAAGCGCTCACGGAAGTCGCTCAGCGCCTGCTGGCAGACCCAGGCGCCCACAGCGGGGATGAGGCCGGTTTCCTCGGCCACGGGGATGAACTCGGCTGGCGTCACTTCGCCCAGCACGGGGGAGTCCCAGCGCAGCAGCGCCTCAAAGCCCTGCAGGCTCTGATCCCCCAGCCGGTGCTGGGGCTGATAAACCAGGGAGAGCTCGCGGTTGTCGAGAGCATCGCGCAGCGCGAACCGGATAAGTGAGCGATGCCGCTCGTCCGTGTCCTCACCGGGTGCCAGGGCGCGCACCTGCTGGCGTCCCTCGGATTTGGCCTCACCGGCAGCATGGATGGCGCTGTGCAGCGCCAGCCGGGCGTCGTCGTCCTGCCCCATGGGTGAGATGCCGACATAGGCGTTGACTCGTACCGGGCCCGAGCTGGTGGCCAGGGCGGTTTCGAACAGGCGCCTCAGCTGATCCCGCAGGTCGTCACCAGCTTTATCCACAATGGCGAGAAACTCACTACCACCCGTGCGACAAACGCGTCCCTGATCCTTGACCACTTCCAACAGCCGAGCGGCCATTTCGCACAGAACTTCGTCGCCCACGGAATGGCCGAAGGCCATATTCACCTGTTTGAAACCAGCCACTCGTACACAGATAGCTACCGCGCCGGACTCGGGTGGACGTTCGGCGAGCTGGTGCTGGAACCCGCTCTGGGAAAAGACACCGGTCACCGGATCATGCAAGCCCGCATCGTCAGCGCGCTGGCGCTCCTGACGCAGTCGTTCCTGTTGTTCCTGCAATCGGTTCTCGGCTTCCGCCAGCGAAAGGGCCTCGTCGGCGCGCGCGCAGTAGAGTTGGTGGCTCTGGCGTGTGCGCACGGATAACAGGGCGATCGCGCCCAGCAGGAAAACGGTCAGGACCAGTTGCGTCGATTCCACGTCCGGGATGCCGTTCATCAACAGCATCACCGTCACCGGGGCCAGCATCAGGACCATGCCGGGCCAGTACAGCCGCGGCACATAGCTCATGGTGGGTTGGGATACCACGGCCGCCGCTGCCACCACCAGCACAAAGGTGCTCTGGTACGCCGTCGACAGTTGCGGAAAGAAGAGTACGGGCAGCACACCCCAGCCCGCGCAGGCGGCGATATGCAGAGGCGCATAGAGGCGCAGCCAGTTGCGTGTGTCCCACGGCGTCAGCATGGCCAGCCCCAGCAGGACCTCGCAGGTCAGGATCCAGCCGGCCCAGATCAGGATGCCCGCGTCCTGGGTATCGGGATAGAGGATCAGGGTTACGGCCACCGCCGCCACCGCCGCCATGAAATGCACGCCCCGAACGCTTTCGCGCAA
>CAYPKI010000060.1:0-305 GCA_964411265.1 uncultured Alcanivorax sp.
AAACGCCGCCGCCGCGTCTGGTGTTCTTCCCCGGGTCGACACTGGGGAATTTTGAACCACACGAGCGCGCCCCCTTTTTGCAGCGCTTGCGCGAACTCGCCGGCGATGACGGCAGCCTGCTGCTGGGAGCGGATTTGCACAAGGACAGCGCCGTGCTGAGCGCCGCCTACAATGATGCCGCCGGCTACACGGCAGCGTTTAATCTCAATATGCTGCAACATCTCAACCGGGTCCTGAACGCCGGATTTGAAACAGACGCTTTCGAACATGAAGCGTTCTACAATGAAGATGCCCGGCGAGTGGAA
>CAYPKI010000060.1:315-7625 GCA_964411265.1 uncultured Alcanivorax sp.
GAAATGCACTTGCGCTGCCATCGGGACCAGACCTTGCTCATCGACGGCGAAAAAGTGGAATTACCGGCAGGCATTTCTATCCACACTGAGAATTCCTATAAATTTACCCGGGAAGAACTCGAGGATTTACTCCATGAAGCGGGCTTTGCCCTGGAGCACTGGTGGGAAGAGCCGAACCCCGGCTTCAGTCTCTGTCTGGCGCGAGCTGTGTAGCAGACTGAGAACAACTTGCGTGCTCCGGCTTTCAGGCTGGTTCGCGATTGAGGCGCCATTTTGAAGGCGGGGCATGCCCCGTAGAAAGATGGCAACAATGACGGCGCGCCAGCTTGAAAGCCCCGCAGGAGGCGGCCTTAAGAGCGGATATGGCGCACGCTGCCGCTCGGAAAGGGAATTGCCTTGTCCGTCGCAACAAAGCACAACGACTGTATGCGTCAGGCCACGCTGAGTGCACAAGGGGTCTAGCAATAGCCTGCTAATGCCCGATACATGCGCATGGCTTCGGTACTGACCTTGGGAACCGCTCGCGAAAGCGCCTTCCCGGGACGGCGCCAAGCCTTTCGTTCAGCGAAGATAGAACCATCATGAGCAAGGGTCTGGAAAAATTCGATCTGAGCGCCCTGGATTTTGCCCGTTTTGATCAATGGTTTCGGGGCGCTCTTGTAGGGTCGGCGGCGATCCTTGGTCTTGCCCAGCACTTCTTTACACAGTTCAACCTTCTGAACGCCGTTTTTATCGTGGTCATGGCCGGTAATGTAGGCTATTTCACCAATTTCATGGCCATCAAAATGCTGTTCCAGCCCAAGCAGGGTCGCGTGCTGGGCTGGCGCGGAATGGTGCCGCAAAACAAGGCAAAGATCGCGGCGAGTCTGGCCGACAGTGTCCAGACGCAACTACTGGCGCCCGAAGTCCTGCTCACCTACATCAATGAGCGCGACCTCCTGGGCAAAAGCATTGATTACCTGAGCGAGTGGGTCGATGACAGCCTCCAGGACGAGCACACCCGGGCCCTGATCACGAACCGCGGCATCCGCTTCCTGAAAACCCGGGGGCCGGATCTGCTTACCAGTGCCTTCGAGTTCTCCGAAACGCGAATCAAGGATTTGGCCCGGAACCCGGACACCATCGAACATATCTGGCAGGGGCTGCGCACGCGTTTGCTCGCCTATCTTGACGATATTGAAAACCGCCGTATTGCCGCCGCGCACCTCAAGCGCATTTTGCTGGAAGAAATGCCCGAGCTTTCAAAGACCCTGAACGATGCGCTGGAGGAGTATTTGCGCCGCAAGCGTGGCATGGGCTCTGTGGGGCTAAGCGTCAAGCGCATGGCTTCCTTTGACAGGCAGGCCATTCAGGAGATGCTCGAGCGCTTCGTCAACGACCCGGATGCGGGCGAACAGATGCTCGGCATAGTGGATATCCTGCTCGAACGCCTGCGCGTTTATCTGGAAAGTCGGGAAACGCGTGATCTGGTGCAATCACGTGTCGAGTCGTGGGTGGCACAGGCGAGTGACAGCGCACGGGAGACCCTGCTTCCCGACCTGATCGAACGACTGGAAAGCTGGCTCGACGACGAACAAAACTGGTTCCGAATCGAGCAATACTGTCTGGATGGACTGGGCTGGGCCCGGCAAAGCCTGATCGTCTATGCCCGCTCGACCGAGGGCCAGGCCTTTCTCAAAACGCAACTCGAACGGCTGGTGCTCAAGCTCAACGTCACCCAGCTGGTGGAACAACAAGTCATGAACCTGGACACGGATGAACTGGAAAAAATGATTCTGGATAATACCGGCGGCAATCTGGTGGCCATCCAGGTGCTGGGCGGCTCGCTGGGCATGGTGGCCGGGCTTATTCAGGTGCATATCGGATTCGCGGTGCCGGTGTTCGCCCTGATCGCGCTGGTGTGGCTGGACGCTTACCGCAACCAGTTGCGCCATCCCGACTGAACCCGTGCGGTCAGGGTGTCCAGGACGCACGTCAACTGACAGTATCTTGATGACAGCGTTATAATCGTGCTGTTTTCATAACCGGGGCAGGGGACAGGTCAGCATGTGGGAATTAATCAACGCGGCACGCCGGCGCAAGCAACCGCCCACCCATGACCTGCTGGACCCGGTATTCATGGAGTTTCGGGTGGGCCTGTTCGACCTCGATCTGAACCTGCACCTGAATAACGCCAAGTATTTAAAATTCATGGATCGCTGCCGGCTCGAGCACTCGGTCTGTACCGGGCTGCTGGATCACATGATCCGTGCACGCTGCCAGGCTGTGGTAGCCAACACGGAAATCAGCTTCGTGCGCGAAATCCGGCCTTACCAGCAGTTCGAAGTCCAGACCCGGATGCTGGGTTGGGATGACAAGTATATCTACTACGATCAACGTTTCCTGTCGCAGGAAAAGCTCCATACCCATGCGCTGCTGCGCCTGGTGAACCTGTACGGCGGCAAGGCCATTAGTCCGCAGGCCATGCAGGAAATTACCGGTCTCAATCAGACTTCGCCCGCGCTGCCTGAATACGTGGACCAGTGGAAAGCCCTGCTCAAGGCCAAGCGCAAGTTTACCGAGGCGGATCCCGAGCGCTCGGCGCCGGGGGAATAGCCCGCGCTCATCTTCACCGGTAAACGAGACACGGCGAGGTTCCCTCCCCCCGCATCTCTTGTACTATTCCGGCGAATCCGGGGAGTAGGTGTAGAACGGAGCCCAGCGCGGCTGCTCATAACCGCCGCCGCCGTAGTAGAGGCCGGCTTCGTCCAGCTTGAGATTCTTGATTTCCCGCCGGGCGAAATTTTGCGGCACCTGCTGCAGCGGCCCGGCCTGCATGTAGTCCCCCGGGTTGCTGACGATCTCGCCGAGGTTGACCGGTTCGGTCTCGGAATAGCGGAAGTAGTAGTCGCGACCGCCCTGCACTTCCAGCGGCATCTCCAGAATGGTCTTGAGGAAGAGAATCCCCAGGGGCCGGCGGGCATAGAACTCGTAGCGCCCGCCGTGCAGCTCCAGCCAGGTATAGGCGCCGCTCTTGAGTCCAAAGAGCTTTTGTCCGTCAACGAAAAAGGTAGGTGCCTGGATTTCTCCGTAGCCCCAGCGCGTGCCCGGCCGGTAGATGTAGACCATGGCGTTACGCGGGTCCAGGGTTTCCATGGGCTCGAAGGACTCGCCCTCCACGGCCTGGATAAAGGCGCCCGGCGTGTCGGGCACAGTCATGTTGATTCCGCACCCGGCCAGCGCAAAAGCGAGCACGGCGCACAGGAGTATTCGCATCGTTATTGTTCTCCAACTCCCTGATTTTCGGTTTCAGGCCCTGCGCGACCCCTGAATAAAGGACCCTAACCCGGGCAATACTATGGCGGATTTGTCCGCCCCCCTCAAGTCATGGGTGGCTCGAACCGGACTCAAGTGTAAGCGAGCACTTACAACCAGGGACTTCCCCGTGGCCGCTCGACTGATCACAGGAACCGCCCTGCCCTGATTTGCTTCGCCGCCCGGCCGGGCGGCACCAGAGCGGTGCGTATCCGGAAAGCCCGGCCGGCGTAATCGACCTGCTACCCCGTCACTCCGCGCCCGGTAGGTAGCACGGGGGTTTGGCATGAGCTTTGGGTCCTCGACGGTGGCATCCTCACGAACGAGGGTCAGGCCAGGGCACGCACAAGACTGGTCGTGATCGACGACCACTGCCGCACCCGTGACGACACCATCCTCGCCATGGGCGAGGTAGCGGTTTGGAACAACAATATCTTCGGTCTCGTCAGCCCGGGCTACCAGATGGCCAAGGCGGAGCTCGACACGCTTGTGGACGGCGAGCGCTGTTTCCAGGGCGCGGCCATGAGCACCAAGCTCAAGCTCCTGGGCGTGGATGTAGGCGCGGTCGGGGATGCGCACGGCAACCAGAATCCGGGCGCGCGCTTTTTCCATTACACCGACCCGATCCAGCAGGAATACCGCAAGCTCGTGGTCTCGGCCGACGGCAAGCAACTGCCGGGCGCCATGCTGGTGAGCGACAACAGCGACTACGACACCCTGCTGCAGTACTGCACCAATGCGCTGGAGCTACGCGACAATCCGGAATCCCTGATCCTGCCTGCCAGCGAAGGCGGCTCGCCCACCCCGGGCATGGATGCCCGGCCGGATTCGGCGGGCATATGCTCCTGCCACAACGTCAGCAAGGGCGATGACGGCCGCTGTCCGGAGCAGCCGGAGCACCAGCTCGAAACCCGGGCGGTACGTCTGCTCGGCGACGAGCTCCACGTGGCCGCGCGCAAAAAAGCGCATGTGGCTGCCTGAGAACGCTCCCGGGCCCGGACCAGCACCAGCCATTGTTGCCGGTTCCGGCTTTACCATAGCCAGCTTGCAGCCGGTATTACGGTTGATGGCGCCCGCAACCCGGAACGCGTATTCGCAGCTGCGGAGAGCAACAGGAACGAGCTCTCCGGGCTCTGCCCGCCGGCCTGCTACAGCAGAGCCGTGTCCCTGGATCTCAATGCGACCCTTGCCAGCACCCGTGCAGGGTGGGCGGAATCATGGCGTCGAAGTGGGCGTAAGCCCGGGCCTCGGCATCCATGTGCTCTCCGTCCAGCACCGCCAGCGAGGTGCGCTCCTGGTTCACGTCATTGACGAGCGTCAGTACATAAACCGCATCCTCGTTCGCGGAGCGATCCGGCTTGGGCACAAGCACAGGCTCCGACGGATAGCAACCTTCGGGCAGTTCATGCTGCGTCATCTCGCCGCGCGCATGATCGAATTTACCCAGATGACGAAACAGCTCGTTACCGCCCCGATCCGAACCGTCCAGAGTCGCGAGGAAGGTATAGCGATGCTCGCCGGCGCCGTCCAGCGGCGCCGTTTGCGGGAACTCGCACCCGGGCCCGCCGAGATCCTCGGTCGTCAGACGCCGGCGCTGCACATCAATAGTCGCGCGGGTAAAGGCGCCGAAAGGGCCTTCCGGCGTTTCGCCGTGGAAGATTCGATTGACGTCCTTGTGGGTAGTGAAATCCGGATAGCTCACCAGATCCGCCTTGATCTCATGGCCGATTTCATACGCATGACCAAAGTGCCACTGATAAAAGGCATCCGTAGTAAAGGAGCAATAATCACCGGGATGGTCGATGGGTACCACCAACACCTCAGTGCCGAGCTCCGGCTCCCAGGTCATGCTGTCAGCAAACCCGGAGCGCCCCATCAAAAGCGGCATCAACCGCAACCGCAGCGGCGGAATAAGAAAGATCAGATAGTTGGGCGTCGCAATGAAATCATGGATGAGGCTCGCGCGTGGTAGCGGCACCCGGGCAAACCGCCGTACAGGACCCCGGGCGGGCAATGCGTATAGATCCAGGGCCGTCTTGCGCCCGTAGCTCAAGCCGAAGTTGAAGCCGCATTGCCGCTCGGCTACCCAGTGCGGATGCGCCGAGAAGGTCTGCCGAACCTCTCCGTCGAAACGGGTTTCACCCCGTGTCGCGAGTGTGTCGGGATCCAGCTCGGCGGGTACGGCGCCCTCGTTCAACGCGAAAAGCCGGTCCTGCCAGATCATGGTCGCGGTATTGGCGGCATTCTTGGGCCGGGCCCGCATGCGCTTGAGCGGATTACCCGGCATCACGGTGCCGTAGTTGGGATGCAGGATACGCCCCTGCTGTTGTTCGGCCACCACCGACGGAGTCTGCACGAAACGGACACCGCCCTCGGCCCGGCCGCCGCTGAGCTTGACCCCGGTGACAGCCCCGTCACCGTCGAACCAGTGCTGATAGGCATGATCGCCGGCACGAAAGCGGGCCGGCCCGACGCGATAGAGCGCACCCGAGATGGCTTCGGGTAGCTCCCCCTCGACACGCAGCGGGCCGAAGGGCCGATCACCGGACAGTGGTGCAAACGCGGATGCGGACGGTGGCGGCGTGGTTGTAACGCTCATAGTGATTCCCGCTTTTCAATGTTACCTTTGTAAACATTACGCTAAAAGCAAATGTTTACGGTGTCAACATGGCGCAGGGCAAGGCCGGCTATCACCACAGCAATCTCCGGGCCGCGCTGGTGGAAAGCGGGTTGGAGCTGATCGCCGAAGAGGGCGAGCAGGCGCTGACGCTGCGGGCACTCGCTCGGCGGGCTGGTGTCAGTCACACCGCGCCCTATCGACATTTCCCGGACAAGACCGCCCTGTTGGCCGCGATCGCGGAGGAAGGGTTTCACGCTATGACAGACGCCATGCAAGCCGCCACGCAAACCGCCGGGGAGGACCCCCTGGCGCGCTTTCGGGCTCAGGGGCGCGCCTACATGGAATTCGCCCGGGCCCGGCCCGCGCGCTTCCGGGTGATGTTCGGCGTCACCCTGGCCGGGTCCGGCCACGCGGAGCTCGACGAGGCGCGGGGGACCAGCTTCCAGTCGCTGCTGGACGGCATTGCCGAATGCCAGCGCGCCGGTCGGATCCGAGGCGCCGACACCCGGGCACTGGCGGTCATGGTGTGGTCGGCAGTCCACGGCCATTCCATCCTCGCGCTCGATCAGCAATTGGCCGGCGAACGGGCGGACAGCCCGGATGCGGACGCGTTGATGGATAATCTCCTGGGCAATCTTTTCCTGGGCCTGCAACCCGGCCCGGGAGAACGGGATGCGTCAGCGGGCTGAGCCGGTAGCGGGGCGCACCTCGTGGATGGCCAGGGTGGCATTGCCGCTGTGGCGGCAGACACGCTGCCGGGGATCAACCCGGGCCATCGGACACCCTGGGCCGACACTGTTCGTAGCTACCATCGTCTCGAGCGAGCTGAACCATGGCGAAAGCCGAATACTGGACGCATACGACAAGCAACTGCGCGCCGATGGCGTGACCGCGGCCGCGGGCCTGGGCAAAGAACAACTGGACGGCACCGGCGCGCCCGGCGGTCAGCCCAGATCAGCCAGCTGCTCGTGTCGCGGCCCGTCCCCCATCAGATCCAGACTGCGTGCGAGCCGAGCGCGGTCCCCGGCATCCGGCAGATTCGCCAGCGTTTCGAGGATGGGTTCGATCTGCTGGACCTCGACGGTGCCCGTCAGCGGGTGGCCCAGGCCCATGAGATATTTGGCGCGCTGCAAATCAGCAAAGTGTTGAGGATCGTCCTGCATGGCGCGAAACAGCGCCCCGGCGGCGTCCAGGGCATCCTGTGCGCGCTGCCAATCGCCCCGTCCGGCCATGCCCAGCAGGTATTGATACTGCTCCCAGGCCAGGCCCATGAGTCCGGACGTTACCCCTACCCGCCAGGGCCCATCTTCATTTTCCGGGGCACCATCGCGTAGAGCGCGGACCAGATGCGGGTCCCACCCCTGCACAATCTTGATGCCCGTCAGCGCCGGTTGGG
>CAYPKI010000060.1:7635-8088 GCA_964411265.1 uncultured Alcanivorax sp.
AAAGCGGGCTGTGCTCTGCTCGTAATCCACTTCGGTGACCTTGACCGCGACGATCCGATCGCCGCCCTCGTCCGCGCACAGGCCCGCCGCCACCGCAGGCGTCAGCGCCACGCCACTGACATCGGAAATGCTGTACAGTCCCACGGCCAGGCCCCGCTCTGCGGCGGCCGCCACCAGCGGCGCCAGGGTCACCCGCACCGTCTCGTCGTCCGCCCCCTCGGGCAGATCCGTGCCCGGGCGCAAGAACACCACCGGATAACCGGCGGCCGCACACCGATCCATGAGGAGACGGTTGGTATCGACACCATCCTCCGGGCGCAGCAATGCCATGGGCAGCATCTCGCCCAGTTCCGCACTGGCGGCGCAATCAAACCAGTGCGCCAGCTCGCCCGGGCTGCGCCCATGCCCCTGTCCCGTGGACGAAGCAACCAGGACGCCGGGCACCCCCGCTTG
>CAYPKI010000060.1:8098-13602 GCA_964411265.1 uncultured Alcanivorax sp.
CCACAGGTGGGATCAAAAGAGGCTACCGTAGCCTCGGGAAAACACCGGAGCGGATCCCGGCAGATCGAATCGGCGGTCAGAGGCAATGTGATCCCTCCCTGTGGCTCGACGGGGACTTTGCTATTATCAACACAATCAATGCTGCATGGACAGAGCCATGAAAGATCTCGAAACCACGCTGCAAGCCCTGGGGCTGCCCGAACGCGACCCCCTGGACTTGCCCGACTCGCCACTGCGCTTTCCTGATAATGGCCATTACCGCATCGAGATCTCGGGCATTGAACGCCTGTCCGCTCTGGAAACCCTGGTTCATGAAGCCGACACGGCCGAGCTGCCGATCCACCGCATTATCGCCACCGTTGGCGGCGCCACCTATCTGCCCCGGGCGGAACTCGAAGCCTTTGCCGCCCTGGCCCGGGAGCAGCGCTACGAGGTGGTGATCACCCTGGGCCCGCGTCGGGCCTGGGACGCCGGCCGTCAGATCAATACCGAGGAAGGGCTGGTCTCGGGTATGCGCCTGCGCGGCATGACCGGGGCGAAGCAATGGTTCGCCGATCTCGAGCGCTGTCTGGAAGCGGGCTTTCGGGGCTTTCTGGTCCCCGACGAAGGGCTGCTCTGGCTGGGCAACGAACTGCGCCGGCGCGGCGTCCTGCCGCCCGAGACCATTTTCAAGCTGTCGGTCTTTGCCGGCCATGCGAATCCGGCCGGGGCCCGTGTGGTGGAAAATCTGGGCGCCGACACCTTCAATCCCCTGGCCGATCTGACCCTGCCCATGCTGGCCGGCATCCGCCAGGCCGTCACCATGCCACTGGACGTCTATATGTCACTCGTGCAGACCATGGGTGGTTTCGTGCGCTTTTATGAGGCCGCCGAGATCGCCCGGGTGGCCGCGCCCTGCTACTTCAAGTTCGAGCCCGGCCCTTCCGAGGAATCCATGTACGCGCCCTGGAATAGCCCGGCCTCGCACGACGCGCATGTGCGTGAACGCGTGCGCGAGGCCACCGTGGTGCGCGAGCTGATCGACCGCGAGAATCCCGAGCTGCGGTGTTCGCCTACGTCCGGCGAGGATCTGGTGATACCACGCCCGGCGGGGGCTTTCTGAGCTTTAGCCGGCCCAGCCCCGCAAGCGGGCCGCTTCCTGGATCCGCTCCAGGGCGTGAATCCAGGCGCCCAGGCGCAGTGAATCCAGGCCGTGGCGGTGGGCGGCGCTTTGGGCCTGACGATAGGCGTCCCGCAACCGCTGGCGGCGCAAATCACCGACGGTCTCGCGGTCCCATTGCTGGTCGCTCAGCCCCTGGGTCCGCTCCATCTGGCAGACCTGAACACTGCCGGCATTGGCCAGCACATCCGGCACCAGCGTGACGCCCTGATCCACCAGGATGTCGTGGGCATCCAGGGTCGTGGGGCCATTCGCCGCCTCCACCACCAGGCGCGCGTTTACGTCGGCAGCATTGTCGGCCGTGATCACGCCCTGCACCGCCGCGGGCACCAGGACGTCACAATCACAGGTGAGCAGCTCTGCATTGGTCATGGCGCCGGCCCGGCGAAACCGGCGAGCGTGCCTGTCTGCGCCTTGTGCGCGCGCACCTGATCCAGATCCAGCCCGTCGGCGCGATAAATGCCGCTGCCGCTGTCGCTAACCGCCACGACCCGATAGCCCGCCTGCTGGAAACAGGTCGCGGCCCGTGCGCCCACCTGACCAAAGCCCTGAATCGCCACGCGCGCGCCCGACTCCAGCCCCAGATCCGAGGCGCCCGCTTCGAAGACATCGAAAACACCCTCGCCCGTAGCTTCCTCGCCACCCGGCGAGCCGCCCAGAATCGCCGGCTTGTCATTGATCGCCGCGGGAGCATGTTCCCCGGTAATCTGCTCATATTCGTCGAGCATCCAGGCCATGGTTTGCAGCGAGGTACCGATATCGGCGCCCGGTACGTCCAGCCCCGAACCAGCAGGCTGGATACCCCGAATATAGGCGCGACAGAGGCGTTCGAACTCCCATCGGCTAAGCTCGCGCGGATCGGCGCAGACGCCTCCCTTGCCACCACCGGCGGGGATAGCGCCCGCCGCATGCTTGATGGTCATCAACAGGGCCAGCGAGCGGCATTCCGATTCGTCCAGCTCGGGCGATATCCGGGTGCCATCGCGGCAGGGGCCCAGCGCGTCGTTGTAGCGCACGCGCCAGGCGTTGAACACTTCCAGCCGACCATCGTCCATGCGCAGCGGGATGCGAAAAGCGAGCACTCGTAGCGGCTCGCGCAGCAGTTCCAGTAGCGCCGGGTCCATATCGGCGGCGCGCGCCGCGCGCTCCAGCGTCTGCCGGCCTTCTTCACGGAAATCGTACATGGGGTTGCTCCCTGCTCAGGCCGGTGGTGTCGTCAGCGGCTGGATGCGGAAAAGACACTCCGGTTCGTGCTGGTTCGCGCCGAAATCCTCGGCGCGAAAATAGTCGTGCTCGCTCATCTCGGCACCCTCGGCCTCCGCCACGCCGCGGAAAAGCGCGCGCGAGGGTTCGTTGCTGGGCGTCACCGTAGTGTTCAATTCGCTGACGCCGTGGCAATCCGCGCGCGCAAGAATCGCGCGGATCATGCGAGTGGCGAGGCCGTGACCGCGGCCGTGTTCGGACACACCCACTTGCCAGAGGAAATAAACATGATTTTCCCCGGGCTTTCGGTAGCCGGTCACAAAGCCCACCAGCCGGTTGTTCTTCTCGGCGACAATGCAGGTATCGGCGAAATGCGTGCACTGGAGCAGGTTGCAATAAACGGAGTTCTCATCCAGCGGCTTGCATTCGCGCACCAGGCCATGCAGACGAGAACCATCGTCGACTTCCGGCTTGCGCAGGGTCACCCCCTCGAACTCGGCATCAACCCAAGTCATTACGCTTCTCCCAACGGACCCAACAGAGGGTAAAAAACGGCTACCCCCCAAACCATGTTCACTCTAGAACAAAATTCCGGGCACGCGTATAGACTCAGATCAATCCAGGCGAACAAACAATCCGGACAGCCGAATTCATTCGCGGGCCTTTACTCTGTTTGGCAGGGGCGCTGCGGGCTCAGCCACCGCAGCTGGCGCCACCCAGGACACAGAACTGGGCGCAGTGCGGATGATTCAACGGCACGTCCTGGAAGCTCTCCTTCAGGGTTCGGCCCAGCTCGAACTCGGGCTCATAGGGCAGCAGGGTGCAGGGCATGACCACGGGATGGTCCGCGCCCTTGCGCTTGATCACCATGCGCGAGCTGGCGCACATCTGATCATCCGGGCTTACGCCCAGTTTGCTCCAGCAGGCCGTGGTGATCTCCGGCACGTCCTGATTGCCCATCTCCGGGAAGAGCACCACACGGGCCTTGTCCCAGGCATCCACATCAATGCCCTCGCGCCGGAAAAAATCGGCGTAGCCGCGGCGCATCTCCTCGTCCGTCTCGTTCGAGAACAATCGCCCGGCGATATCAATGCGGAAGCCATTTTCACTCAACCACTGCAGGCCGCGCACGGCCGGTGCCCAGGATTTGGGACCGCGCTCGGCTTCATGAAGCTCCTGGCTGTAATGATCAATCGACACCCGGATGGTGAGTTGATCCCCGAAGCGTTGCTGAAGATCGAGCAACTCTGTGCTCACCTTCATCATGGGTTTCATGGCATTGGTGAGCATGAGCACGTCATGGCCCCGGCTGAGCGCGTCTTCCAGGATTGGAATCATGTCCGGGTTCATGAAGGGTTCGCCGCCGGTATAGGCGATAGTCTGCGTACCCAGTTGCTCGCGCTCGATCTCGTCCAGATAGGCCCGATGTTCGTCCCGGCTGATATAGACCAGGCTGTCGTTCGTGGGCGAGGACTCGATATAGCAATTCTCACAGGCCAGGTTGCAGAGCGTGCCCGTGCAGAACCAGAGCGTATCGAGGCGGTTGAGCTTCACGCTGGCGCGGTCTTCGCCATCCGCGGTCACCCAGGGGTCGCGGAACTTTGTCGGGTCCAGCAGTTGGATCGGCTGTTCGACCATATCGTCCATTGCGGACTCCTGTCTGTCTTGCATTCTTGTTCCCGGCAGTGTTCGGCTCATGCTCCGCGACCGGAGCCGAGGCCAACAGTCGCGGGGTCAACCCGGTGTAAATCCGTTGCCAGCGCCGGCAGTATCCCTGAGTCGGCTACCCGCTGTACAGGCGCGGCACTCGCCGGGACACACCCTCAAACATCCGCGGGGGAGATGCAGTCGGCAGGCGATTGTTACATCCTCGGGGTAGCGCAAACGCGGGAAAAATTCACACCCTGATCGGCCCTGCACCGAACGCCCTGAGCCGCGGCCCCTGCGTCGGCCGCCCCTACCCCGGCCGCCAAGAGCAAGCCTCGCACGGATTGCGTGCTTGCAAGAACTGACCCTGTCATGCCGCCGGCATCACCCGGGATCTGGTGCTCGAGCTCTGCCAGCGACAAGGCATCCCCGCAGTGGAACGTGAAGTCACCGAGTCCGAACTGCGCGCCACCCGCGAGATCTGGCTGACCCGTTCTATCAGGGAAGTGGTGCCCGTGGTGCAGCCCAACGGCGCTCCCCCTGGGCGATGGCAGGCCCGGCGAAGCCGGAAGCGTCTCGCTCGCTATCAGGTGGACCTCAAGCGCCAACTTCGCGGGCTGGACTCACAGCCTGCCAGAAAGCGCTTGAATTAACGGCAAAGGCCTGATCCGGCTATTCGCCGGACCAGGTTTGCCCTGACGTCAGGACCCAATCTTGCATGCTGCGTCAGCTTGGGCCCCGAGCGCAGCGCTATGCTTTTCTGAAAGCCATTCACTTTTTGATCAAATCCGAAATGGCGCTATTGCCTGCTTTGGCAATAGCAGACGCACCTGCGTTTTGGGAATAAACCGAAACATGACGAGTGAAACCGATCACCTCTTCCGTCTCTAAATCGATGAGAATGGCGTGCGTCAGGATAATGGGCTGAGTCCGGCTGTAAAAATCCATTATCTTTTGCTTCTGTGTACTGTGGGCGGGGATCGCTATCACCACACTCTCGAGCTGCAATTGATCGCCCAATTGGCTACTGAGGAACTTCATAAAATCTGTATGCCACTTCTGACTTCTTGGGTCAGCCATGACACGTTCAGCCAACTCATCCGGGAGGTCCGGCAGCATCTTGGCGCTACCGATCGCCTTGCCGACTCCAGTGGCGTACGCGGCGACTACGTCTTCGTCATCGAATTGGGGAACGATCACAGCACCGATATCGTTCTTTTCAGGTTCCGTTAAACCGCCTTCGGATCTTGTTTCTGGAGTCGTAGTGCACGATGCCAGCGCAACCACGAGTGCGCTGCCTAAAAGAGCCCTCAATATCGAGTGATTCACACGGGCTCGCGGATAAATAGCCGCTTCTGTTTTTCCGGATTGCATATAAAATTCTCCAGCGGTTTTGTGATAATATTGGTTTGAAGGGCGGGAACCTGCGCCCCGACCCACTGTGGCATCCTCGCCAATTCCGACATGGCTGTGCAATGGCCCTGCCTTTATCCCC
>CAYPKI010000061.1:0-730 GCA_964411265.1 uncultured Alcanivorax sp.
CCGGGTAAAACGCGCCATGCCGAGCCGGCCCGGGAAGGACATGGCCCGAACGGGTTGCGCTGAAAAACCCGAACCTTGTTTCCAGGCGCTTTACTTATAACGTCAGAGCCCTGACCTGTATCGCCGTGGCTGTGGCCCGCAAGTTCGGACGCAACAAGCATTACGTCCAGGGTCATTACAGGCTCCTAGAGGTGAAGGCCCCCGAACATCACGCCCAGGGCGCGCATGTCCCGATACCAGCGCTCCACCGGGTATTCCTGGGTATAGCCGTGCCCGCCCAGCAACTGGACGCCATCAGTGCCGATCTGCATCGCCTTGTCCTTGACCAGGGTGCGCGCCAGATGGGTTTCCCTGTGGAAGGGCAGCCCGCTCTCGGCGCGACTTACGGCGCGCCGGGTGAGAATGCGCATGCTGTCCAGTTCCATGGCGATATTGGCTACCATGAAAGCGACGGATTGGCGGTGACTGATGGGCTCGCCAAAGGCCTCGCGTTCATTAACGTAGGGGATAACGTAATCCAGCATGGCCTGGCCTGTGCCCAGGGCGAGCGAACACCAGGCGAGCGTGCCGAGATCGACAAATTCCCGGTAGTCAAAGTCCTCGGCGCTCAAGCGGTTGGCTTCGGGGACCTGGACATTATCCAGCTGCAGTGGGCGCATACCGGCTGCGCGCACGCCCATGGGCGGATTGTCCGAAGTGGTCAGCCCCTCGGAACCCCCCTCGATAATGA
>CAYPKI010000061.1:740-3690 GCA_964411265.1 uncultured Alcanivorax sp.
CCCTCGGGTGTCTGTGCGGCTACCAGAAAAATCTCCGCCTCGGCGGCCAGGGGCACCAGCGTTTTGTCGCCATTCAGCACCCACTGGCTGCCGGACTTGCGTGCGGTCGTACGCAACTGCTTAGGATCGAACAACACCTGAGGCTCCGCCACGGCCACGGTGGCCGCGGGCGGCTCGTCTTCGGCAAACGCAGGAAGATAACGCGACTGCTGATCCGCGTTGCCCCACCGGGTCAGCGCATTGGCCACACTCATGGGCGCCAGGATCGCCACGGCCTGACCCATGTCACCGTGCGCCAGGTCCTCGGCCACCAGCATGGTGGTCACCGGCGAGCGCTCCGTGCCCGCTCCGCCCAGGGACTCGGGCACGGCGAAGAAATTGAGCCCGAGCTCGCGTGCCGAAGCCCGGGTCTCATCCGAGGTGGTCTGCTGGGCATCCGCAGCTTCGCCGCGCGGGCGCAAAACCTCGTCCGCGAAGCTTTGCACGCTGTCGCGGATCATTTGCTGCTCATCCGTGATGTTGAGGTCGAAGAGCTCTTTTGTGACGCCGGGCGCCTTGAGCCGTTCCGGCTTGCTCAGTTTACTGGACGACTGAAAAGCCCGCGCCGTCGTCGTGATGACCCGGAAGCCGGACTTGGTCAGGGAGTAGGCCATGCGTTCCATCAAACGCCGCATGCCCATGCGGTCGACAAGACCGGAGCCCGCTAGCCGGTTCAGCGCCGTCAGGGTGTAACCCACAGCATCTCTGGCCATAAAGCACCTTTGAATCCGTATTAGAGGATGGCCCTAATTATGGCGGCTTGCGGGGCAGGCACAATGACTCACCTGACCGTCCCCGGAGTCGGGACGGTCAGGGCCATGGCGACAAGGCAGGGCGCGTCAAGGTCAAGACGAGGCTACACAACCACGGGCATTGACGCTGCGGCCCGCCTCGGTGCTCGGACAGTCATCGTCTTCGTCCGGAACACCGTCACGGTCGGTGTCGCGCAGTGACGACTGCTCTTTTTTCGTGGCGGAGGTGTCCTTTTCCTGAACTTCAGGGCGGGTGGGGTTTTCGGTGCGGTTCATCTCGAAGACGTGATTGAGCCCGATCCACGCCTGAAAGTCGAAGCGTTCGTTATCCAGACTTTTGGGCACGCGTGCGCCTACGTCGAGAATCCAGTGCGGCTGGACGCGTTTTTGTATGCCAGCCTCCACCCCCAGCATGGTTTCGTCATTGGGTTCATTGGTATTGAAGACCAGCTCGCCGATATTCACGCCCATATAGGGCTCGACCAAGCCGCCGTCCAGGTGGCGCCGCAGCGAAACCCAGCTATTGTTGATACGGGCTTTTCGGCTGGAGTTCGGGAAACTCGCCTCATCGCGCTGCCAAAGGGCTTGCACCGAAAAGCCCATAGGCGCGCGATAGCCGAGCTGAGCACCCGGCAGAGTAGCTTCCTCGATAAAACCGGGCCCGATTTCCTCGTGATAGGGCCAGTACTGGGACAGATGCGCACCCAGCCAGGCGTATTCCCCGGGCATGCCCCCGCCCGCGCCCCATAGCGTCGGGACAAGCCCCAGTAACACTGCAGCGAAAACGGACCTTCTTGTGGACATCGTCGAGTCCTTGCCGCCGAATCAGGTCTCAAGGGTACCGGATATCCCCGCTTCCCGGAATGCTCTTTAACATAGATAAAACGCGAAGGTAGCGAATTTACAGGCCGGGTGGGGCGTCGACCCCGGGGCGGGGGCGACCCGGGGCTTCCAGCAGGGTCTTGATCACAATGCCCACCATACCCAGCAGCGGAATAATAATCACCATGCCCGGAATGCCCGCAACGTGACCGGCGGCCAGTACGGCCATGAGCGCCAGGGCTGGATGCACATTGACAGTACCCGCGAGCAAAAAGGGGATCACCACCAGATTGTCGAAGCCGAAGCCCACGAGAATCACCAGCACGGCCTCGACGAGGGATTCCAGCCCCATGGCGGGATGGGCCAGCAGCACCAGCGCCGGCGGCACCAGTGCCAGGAAGGGCCCCAGATAAGGCACCAGACCGGCAATGCCGGTCAGCAGGCCCAGCAGGAGCGCCGACGGGAATCCGGCCAAAGCGAAGCCGGTGGCGGTAACCGTGGCCAGAATGGTGGCCTGCATGAGCAGACCCCGCAGATAGGATTGCAGCCGCCCGGCTATGCGCCGGTACAGTAGCCAGCCCAACTCAATGCGGTGGTTGGGTAAGCCGGCCAGCGCTCGATCCCGCAAGCGGCGGTAGTCGCGCAACAGGAAAAAGGCCAGCACCGGAGCGAGCACACTGTTGACGGCAATGGCTACAAGCCAGCCCGACGACGATAGCAGCTGCTCGGTATTCAGCCAGATGCCGGGCTGAAATTGCTCGATTTGCTCGGCCAGCCGGGTTTGCAGCCCGGTTAGCAGTTCCAGACGCCGGTCCAGCTCCGTGAGCATCTCGACCAGCCCCAGGTGCAGTTCCTGCAGATCCCCGGATAGCCGTGGTAAATAGTTAGTTGCTTTCCGCGCCAGATACTGAAAGAGCCCGCCCACGGCCAGCAGGGGGAAACCCAGCGCCAGCACAATGGCGCCATGCCGGGGCCATCCGCGGGTACGCAGACGCAGCACTACCGGATGCAGCAGCAGATAGAGCAGGCAGGCGAAAATGAGCGCGCCCCAGAGCGGCCTCAGAGCATAGAATCCGGCGAGCAGCAGCGCCAGGATCAGAGCCAGCTGGGCCAGCCCGCGCGCGGTCATGAGGATAGCCCGGCCTGATTGCCCAGGTGCAGGCGTGCGGCCAGCAGCCGGGCCAGGTTGGTCATGATGCGCGCGCCTACCCGGGGGCGGAACTGCACGAATTCCTCCAGCTGGTAGCGCACCAGCAAGGAAACAGTCACGGGCGTGTCCGCGATCACGGTGGCGCTGCGCGGCGTGTCCTCCAGCAGGGCCGTCTCTCCCACGAAAT
>CAYPKI010000061.1:3700-5110 GCA_964411265.1 uncultured Alcanivorax sp.
TCCCCGATGTCGAGACGCGCCAGGGTCTGATCCTGTGATTGCGCGCTGAGCTGGCCGGACACGACCAGCGCAGCGGCCACTCCGGTTTCGCCTTCACGGAAGAGTGATTCGCCGGGCTGGTAATGACGCAAATGCGTATGCGTTACCAGCTCGCGTGAATCTCCGGGGCTCACCCCGCGCAACAGAGCGGTATCACGCCAGAGCTTGTGGACCACCGCTTGAGGATGCTCCCTGCGAAAGGGATTGACCCAGAGGTAATGATGCGGCCTCACTCGTGTCCCCCGTCCGTGCCATTGCCGCCATTGTAGCGTCCGGTAAACCCGGCGTCAGTCTTTACTCCAGCGGCTCAAGCAGGTCCTCGCGGAGACTATCCGAAAAGGGCTTGTCGCCAAACCAGATGCGGAAGTAGACCCGTGCGAGCTCCGGGTTCTGGACGGAGGCCAGCTCCTCGCCCTCAAGCCAGAGGGTCAGGTCCTCGTCGGTGCGCAACATATAATAGGTGTCGCCGTCGTCAACATCCTGGTAGGCATCATTGAAGGTTCGGATGACATTCTCCAGTGCCTGAAATTTTTCCTCGCCCAGATTGCGCTCAAGCATCTCGTTGGCCGATTCAGTGAAGCCGCGTGCCGGCACCTCGCGCTGGTAGGCGAAGCGCAGCGCGACTGGGGCTGGAAAGGGCCAGCTCAGCTGCTCACAGTCGGGCAAATAGACATTGGCCCGCGCCACCTTGAACATCATCCAGGCTTTAACCTGAGCCGCGGAGCAGGGCTGGAGCTCGGTCTTCGCCGCCTGCGTCAGAAACGCCGGCGCCGGTTGTGTTTTTTCCACGGCCCATGCCGGCACAGCCAGGCCTGCGCACAACAGGACGACGATTACAAACCGCTTCGGATCCATTCGATTAATCCTCCCACCACGGGGATATGTTCAAAAACACCCTGGCGGCTGTCCCAGAAATCCTGATGCAGGATGACTTTGCCTTTCTGGTTGAAGCGCAAGTGTGTCATCCCTATGGTTTCGGCGCTTACCTCGCGGAAGCCGGCCTGAAAATCCGTTCGCATGATCCAGCGCAGGTAGAGGTCATGCCCCGCGATCCGGCTATCCAGGATCTCGAGGGACATGTCGTCCAGCCGTTTACTGGTCTTTTCGAGATAGGTAATCAGGGTGTCGCGCTGTTCATGGGTATGAACCGTGTCGTTGAAGAAAAGGTCTGATGCGTACAGCTTGCGCATGCGTTCACCAAGCTTTTCTCCGGTAAAGTCCCCATAGGTTTGCGTGAAACGACCGACCCACCGGGCTTGTACGGGCACGCCCGGATAGTCCCGCAGCGCTTGCCGATAATCCCGGGTGAAGTCACCAGGCTGGTAACCGCCGCCACAGGCACTTAGCGTTAATGTGATTATCAGCGGAATC
>CAYPKI010000061.1:5120-13492 GCA_964411265.1 uncultured Alcanivorax sp.
TAATTCAATGAAAGAAAAGCAATGGGTTACGCTCCTCGGGCACTTTGTGCTGCTGCAACTTCTCTGGCCCGTCGCAGTGCTGGGAGCAATACAGGGCTGGCGCTGGGAGTCCGCGTTAGTCGTCGCGGCAATGCCCGCCTGGACTGCCCTCCGGCGGCTGCCTGTAAGCCGGGACCTGCGCATGTTGTTGTCCGGGCTGGTGATCGGGCTCGTATTTGAGGTGGTCCTGTTGAGGTTGGGACTCATCGAGTACCGCCTCATGCCCGGCCCGGGCTGGGTACCGGTCTGGATTCTGATGCTCTGGGCTGGTTTCGCCCTGAATTTCAATCATTGTCTCGCCTGGTTGCAGGGCCGATGGTGGTTGGCCGCCGGGCTGGGCGCATTCGGCGGGCCTGCCTCTGTTCTTGTGGGCGCGTCGCTGGGTGCGGCCTCGCTGCCCGCTGGGCTGGTGCCGCTTGTGATTTTTTACGGCAGCTGCTGGGCGCTGCTGGTGCCCCTGCTGGGGTGGCTGGCGCGCTATTACCATGAGCGCGACTCGGGAGCGTCCGCATGACATCGATAATGATTCTCACGGCTATCCTGCTATCAGGCTTTTGCCTGCTGGGCTGGTGGTGGCAGTGCCGCACTCGGAACGCCGGTCATGCCGACATCCTCTGGATTTTCGGGTTGGGGGGGACGGCACTGGTTTACCTGTTTGCCGGCGATGGATTCTGGCCGGCTCGTTTGCTTGCAGGCATTCTGGTGCTGACCTGGAGTCTGCGCCTGGGGTTGCATGTAGCGCGCCGGGTTTTCGCCGAAACACAGGAGGACGGCCGTTACCAGGCTATGCGGGAGGCGATGGGCGAACGCATCAATGTTTTTCATTTCTTCTTCTTCCAGGGGCAGGGCCTGCTTGCCTGGCTCTTTGCGTTGCCATTCGCCGCCATTGGCGCCAATACAGCTTCTGCCTCGCCCGCATGGCTGGTTGCCGGAGCCGCAGTGGGCGGTATAGCGCTGAGCGGTGAGGCTATGGCGGATCGTCAGCTGGCGAACTGGCGCGCGGACCCGGCGAACCGCGGCTATACCTGTCGCCGAGGCTTCTGGCGCTATTCGCGTCATCCCAATTATTTTTTTGAATGGCTGCACTGGTTCAGTTACCCGCTCCTGGCGGCGGGCTCACCCTGGCAGGGCTGGCTCTGGCTGGCACCGGTGCTGATGCTGGTCTTCCTCTGGTTCGTAACGGGGATCCCCTACACCGAACGCCAGGCACTGAAGACACGCGGCGAGGATTATCGTGAGTATCAGCGCACTACCTCGGCCTTCATTCCCTGGAGACCCAAATGCTGATCGCTCTTGCGGAACGCGGCTATATTCCTGATGCCTGGATTCGTGCCGGGGTTCGCCTTTTATTGCGCCGGCGTCTCAAGCGTGAAGAAGCCGATGACCCGGAACGCCGCGAACGCCTCAAGCGCGAGCGCATTGACCAATACGCCACGGGTCGCATTGCGGGGGATCAGGATGCGGCCAACGAGCAACACTATGAGGTGCCCGCAGCCTTTTATGAGCTCGTGCTGGGCCCGCGCATGAAATACAGCAGTGCCTGCTGGCCTGATGAGGTTGATGACCTCGACGAAGCGGAAAAAGCCATGCTCGGGCTCACCTGTGAACGCGCCCAGCTGGAAAACGGCCAGCGCATTCTGGAGCTTGGCTGTGGCTGGGGTTCCTTGACGCTGTGGATGGCGCAAGCTTATCCCGACAGCGAGATCCTGGCACTGTCAAATTCCGTTTCCCAGCGTCACTGGATCGAGGCCAGCGCCCGGGAGCACGGGCTGGATAATGTGCGGGTGCGTACCGAGGATGTGGCCGTCTTTGAACCGGGAAAGCGATTTGATCGCGTAGTGTCGGTGGAAATGATGGAGCACATGCGCAACCATGGCAGACTCTTGGAACGCATTAGCGATTGGCTTGAGCCCGGGGGCAAGCTTTTCGTACATATTTTCTGCCATCGTGAAGCGTTTTACCCCTTCGACGACGATGACCGGGGCAGCTGGATGGCGAGAACCTTTTTCACCGGCGGGGTGATGCCGTCTTTTGATCTGTTGAGCCGTTGCCAGGATGCCTTGAGCCTGGAACAAGACTGGCGTGTCAACGGCCGTCACTACGCCGACACACTGGAGGCCTGGCTACGCCGCGGCGACCGACGTCGCGCCCGCGTAATTGCGGCCCTGCGCGAAGCCCACGGGGACGAGGCTGAACGCTGGTGGCAGCGTTGGCGCATCTTTTTCATGGCCTGTGCGGAATTGTTCCGCTATGGCCATGGCGAGGAATGGTTCGTGGGGCATTATCGCTTTACCCGGGCAGCGGATGCGTCCGCATGAGTCAACGCCGCGGTCTTCAACATCTTCTTACCCGCGCCTATGTCATTCAGGTGCTTCTCATCAGCGGAGCTACGGTCGTCGGGGTCATGGGTACGGCCATGATCATGGAGGAAGTGCTGCTCAAGCAGGCGCTGGTCAAAGAGGCGGAGCACTTCTGGCAGCAGAGAGAGGAAAATCCCGAACAGCCGCGCCCGGATACCCGACATCTTGTGGGGTATCTGGACGGGCCCCGTGTTCAGGATTCGATCCCGGATGCGCTCCGCGAGCTTGAACGCGGCTATCAGCGAGTTCAGCTGGACGACTCGGAGCCCATTGTCTATGTCGAAGACCGGGGAGACGCCCGTCTCTATCTGGTCTTTGATGAAAAGCGGGTCGCGGAACTGGCTACAGTTTTTGGTGTAGCACCCCTGATCCTGGTGTTGTTGCTGATCTATCTCAGCTCTTTTCTTACCTGGCGTAAGTCCCGTCAACTGGTTTCGCCCTTGGTGCAACTGGCCGATGCGCTGCGAAGCACGCCCGTCGACGATCCGCGCGCTGCCCGACCGCATCTGGAAGCCCTGGACGTGGACACTGATAGCGACATTGCCGTGCTGGTGAGTGCGCTGGAGGGCTATTCCGACAGCCTGCTTCAGTTTGTGGAGCGCGAGCGTCAGTTTACCCGGGATGCCAGCCATGAACTGCGCACCCCCCTGGCAGTGATACGCGCGAATCTGGAATTGTTGGCCATGCGCATCGAACCATCCCCCCCGTTACGCCGGATCGAAGACACTGTGGAAGACATGGACGGCGTCATCGAGAGCCTGTTGCTGCTGGCCCGGGGCGAAAGTCAACAGCTCAAGGAAGAAGACATCATCGTCAATGATCTGATTTTCAACCTCGCCGATCGACTGGAACCGCTGGCGCGCCGCAAGGATGTAGAAGTGGGACTGGAACAGCAGGGCCTGCTGCATCTGCACGTGCCCGAGACGCTGCTATCGATTGTGCTCACCAATCTGGTCCGGAATGCCATCAACTATTCGGGCTCGGGTCTGGTCAAGGTTCACGTCGGTGATCAGGATATTCTTATTACCGACGCCGGCCAGGGTATGAGCCCGGAAGAACTGGAACGAATTATGCGGCCTTTCGAACGCGGGCGCGGTTCCGGCGAAGGTGGGCATGGACTGGGCCTGGCTATCGTACAGCGACTTTGTGAATACAGCGGCTGGCGTCTGGAAGTGGCGAGCGCACCCGATCAGGGTACCCGTGTGCGCATTGTTTTCCCGGAAGAGCAGGTAGTCGGCCATAGCCACTAGCAAGCTGCTGAAAAGCCCTTGCATACTTGGTCTTCAGGGTGGTTCGCAACCGGCATGTGACGTTGATGATGAACTTCTCTGTTCATCGACAAACGGTAAACTGACCACACCCCTCCTCCCCAGAGCCCTTCACGACTCAATCGGCAGGGCTTGTCTGCAGCACTTTGGCACTCGGAAACAGGAATAACCTATCTGGCTCAACCAGTGACGCCCGCTGCACGATTTGGGCCACGCTGAGTGCGCAAGATATGACCAATTGTCTGCCGGGACAGGTATTAGCCCGCCTCGGTGGCATCCTCTGGTTCCTGAATGCTGAAGCCCACGCCTGGAAGTGTCGTAAGCATGGAAGAGGCGAAGGGCTTGTCTACGGCTTTCCGCAGGTTATAGAGGTGACTGCGCAAGGCGTCGGAATCCGGCACCAGTTCGCCCCAGAGCTCCTGTTCCAGCTGTTCCCGGCTAACGACGCGCGGCGATTCGCGCACCAGGATCCGCAATATGCGGAAGGCGGTCGGAGATAACTTGAGGGGTTCGCCGGCACGCGCGGCGCGAAGCCTGGCTACATCAATTTCCAGGTCACCCACGCGCATGACGTGCTCGGCCACCTCGCGCCGGTCCCGCCGAACCAGCGCTTCCACGCGCGCTTTCAGCTCCGGCAGGGCGAAGGGCTTGGTCAGGTAATCGTCTCCGCCACGGGCAAAGCCTTCCAGCTTGTCATCCAGCTCATCCCGGGCGGTTAAAAATATCACGGGGCTATCGAGCGCTAACTCCTGACGCATGTGTTCGCAGACCGCATAGCCGTCTTCCCCGGGGAGCATGATGTCCAATAGCACCAGGTCATAGTGGTGTTCGCTCAGCAGGGTGCGGGCCAGGTTACCGTCGCCAGCGTAATCCACCAACGCGCCCGTTTCCTCCAGAAATTCCACAACTGTCTGTGCGAGCTGGCGGTGATCCTCCACCAACAGTATGCTGATGTTATTTAAAGACATGATTTGCCCTCCGAGTCGACTTCAGGGTATTTAGGAACCTAGCACGTCCAGAGGGCGTGAAGACCGCTCACCGATCGCTATCGCCATCCATGGAGCTAACAGGCTGTTGAGAATCCCTTGCACGGTCAGCGTGGCCTGAAACGTGCAGCTGATGTGCTTCGTTGCGACGGACAGGATGGTTCCCCTTCCGGGCGGAATTTTGCAGCAGATGCGCGCTTCAGGCCGCGCCCTGCGAGCCTTGCAGGCTGGGCCGCACTCATTGTTGCCATTGTTCGACGGGGCTTATGCGCCCTCAAAATGGCGTGTCGATTGCGAACCAGCCTGAAAGCCCGAGCATGCAAGGGGTCTTTTCAACAGCCTGCTAATGGGTTTCGAGCTTAACCAGTCGTGCGCAGAGTGGAACCAGAACCCTCCTGGGCCTGTCGGTGTGGCGAGGTGTTCCCCTGGTACGGCCAGATCTGGAGCCGGTTCTGCCTTTGGGCATGGTCGCAGCGCGACAACAGGACCGAATCGCCCACCAGGTGGTCCGGAATCCGGTCCCGGATCCGTTCATGCAGCTCCGGCAGCCTGCTCCAGTGGGCGCTGGGATACAGATGATGCGCGGTGTGATAGCCGAGGTTCCACGAAATGAGGTTATATAGTCGGTTGGTGGTATTACGCGAAGCGGTGTAATCGCTGCGCGTGTCCAGGTCTTGATGCTGCTGGAAAGTGTTATCCAGCAGTCCCACGAGCATGATGGGCATCGGCAGCACAAAGATAATGAGCGCCGGCAGCGGCCGCAGGGCAATCATTACACCCAGCACCACCAGACTCACGGCCGTCCAGGTCAGAAAGCGGCGCAGCAGCCGGGGTCGATCACGACCGATCCGGATAATTTCCGGGTAGACCCGCGCGGCGTTAAACAGATCATACTTGATGCGGTTCATGGTGGAACCGTCCGGATTCTTCCAGCCGGAGGGATCGTCGGGCGGATAAAGATAATGCTTGTGATGGCCCAGGTTGTGGTGAAGGGTCCAGCCAAAGGGCGGAATTCCCGTTTCGAGGAAGAGCATGACCTCATAGAAGCGGTTCATCCACCGTGGGCGGAAGGTGTTGCAATGATGATGATTGTGGCTTATCGCCCCCGGACAGGCCGAAAAAAGCAACAGCACCGCCGCCACGTCTATCAACGCCGCCGGCGATTCCAGCGTAAAAACCGCCCAGAGTTGAACCCCCAGTACACCAACCACGATCAGGGTCGGAGGTATGTCGGCCTGATAACGCCAGATTGCTGTCATAAGCGGTCCATTGCCTTTGTTTGTTCTTCATTATTGACTCTAGCAATGAAATTCGGGGGGCCATATCCGTATTAAGACGGAATTTATCAGGTGGCGGCTAATAGGAAAGGCGGGCGGGCATACAAGGAAGTATTTCCCACTTTTATACCTCAGGATTGGCCCGGGTTTTGCCTGCAGGGTCGGTTACAGAGCCAAAGCCCGAGACCGCGCGATGATGACGTTCTCATGGCCTGTCCAGACACCCGGATTGCGCTCGACCAAGACTGCAACCAGAATGTGAATCTTGCACGGAATAAGTAAAAAGAACCAGTTTATCTGGATACCATATAATATTAAAATGTGAGTATGTATCTTGTCTTCATATCCGTGGTTTTGCGAGAACCACCGGGAGCCCTATGACCCCGCCCCCCGATCGTCGTGCCTCCGTGGAGAGGCTCTACACGCTCTTGTTCGCGTCGGTAGAAGAGCCGCTCACGGATGAGCAGGCCCGGGCCCGGGTGTTGAGTCCGGACGGGGTTAATCCGGAGGCTGACCCCGAGACGCTGCGCTCGGCGGGTTTTTCCAGCCAGCAACAGGGGCGGCTTTGCGTCGCTCGGCGTGTAATCCGCGATTATCTGGCCGAGCCGGCGTTTCACCCGGAGCTTGCGGCCTCGCTGAACGAGCATCGGGAGGGTCTGCTCGCGTCAGCGCTGGTCTCACCCAGTTGGGTCGAACAACGTCGGCACGCAGTCCATGATCTGCTTCAAGCGCTGGGCGAACTGGCGCCGGGCTGGTGCCCCGAACACCCGCAAGCCAGGGATCTGAGCGAAACCATGGTGGGCTGGCTGCGGGCGCTGGCGGACAACCCCGGGGCCGAGGAGCTGGCGGGCGACGCCTGGGCCTGGCTGGAGCGCTTTCACCAGCGCGTGGACAAGCTGGGCGAGCGGTTGCGCCAGGCGGAAGAGGGCTCTCTGCGCCTCGAATATGCCCGGCGTCAGGCCGCCGCTGTCATACAGCGGCAATTGGCGGGGCGGCGCTTGCCCGATTTTGTGGCTCGCGATCTGGTGGCTCACTGGTGGCCGGCGCTGGAGTGGATTCTGCTCAACCGGGGCGAGGATAGTGCAGTCTGGGATCAGGCTGTCCGGGCCCTGACGTTGTTGTTCTGGAGCCTGCAGCCTGAGCAGGCAGAGGGCCCGAACCAGAGCAAGCTCCAGCGCGTTACCCAGGACCTGCACGGTCAGTTGCGCACCCTGCTGGACGAGACGGTGGCCGACGAGGCGACGCGTTCAGAAATTATCGACAAGATCCAGATGGCGCACACGGCCCTGTTCAGCGGCCGGGAGCTGAACTTCGTCGAGGTGACCGAACCGGCTAGTGGTTCCGTGGTGGAAGATGCCGGCACGGCCATTAGTGAAGATTTACTGCGCGAAATGCATGGCTTGTCCACTCGGGACTGGTTTGAGGTGCATGCCACCGGCGAGCGCATGCGCCTGTTGATTCGCCAGGACGAATATCAACAGCTACTCTTCGTGAATCAGGCGGGTCTCAAGACACAGGCCACCAGTTTCGAGGATTTTGCTTGGCGACTGACGAACCGGGAGGTGGTCCAGTTGCCTCGACCCGTGGCCCCGCGTGAATTGGTGGTGGAACACCTCGAGGATCTGGCGCGGCAATATCGACAGCAGCAGCAAGACGATAGATCCCGGGCCGAGGCAGGCGAAAAGCAAGCGGCTGCTGCGCCCGAAGCTGTGGCTACGGCAAGGGCGGATGCGCAAGCGTCCCCGGAACCCAGCAGCCCGGCCGCTCCGACGGAGCCCGAGGCGGCCCCCGAACGCGAAAGTGCCGAGACGGAGGCCCCAGCGGGCGACGCCGTGCCGGAGCTAGAAGCTTCGGATGGGCAGAGCGAGCGCAAGCGCACGCGTTTGCTTGTCAGTGGCCTGCCCCTGGGGACCTGGATGGACTTCCTTGAGGATGATACTAGCTGGACGCGGCTCAAACTGGTCCTGGTTATGTCGGCGACTGACAAATATGTCTTCGTCAGCCGTAACGGCCTGGACCGGCGCGAAGTCCAGCGTCGCGACTTGATTGACGGGATTGCCACGGGCACGATTTACGTATTCAGTAGTGATAGCCGCTACGACGATACACTCAGTCGTGTGGTGGAGGGACTACAAAAAGACAACAACCAGGCCGGATAACCACATGAGTGAGGAAGAAGATCGACGAGCCGAGGAACGCGCCCACGCCCACGCGGCGGTGTTTATCGAGGTGGACAGCCCCGAGCCCGACAGCGGCGAGCGGCCCACCGTCATCCTGTGCCGCCTTCTTGACGTTTCTTCGAGCGGCATGCGCATCCGGGTGGATAGGGCAGTGCCCGAGACCGCCATTTTGCGCCTGTGCGCCGACTTTGGCCGGAACCGGCCGCCGCTGGAGGTGGTCGGTGAAGTGCGCTGGTGTCGGGAAGAGGGCGATTATTTCGAG
>CAYPKI010000062.1:0-5299 GCA_964411265.1 uncultured Alcanivorax sp.
GAGGGCCGCGCCGATGCCGTGCTGGCCGCATCCATTTTTCACTTCGGCCAACACACAGTGGAAGAAGCCAAGCGCCATATGCGCGACGCGGGCATAGAGGTACGGTTGGAGTAGCACCGCCATGGAGTGGTCACGCCAAGGCGAGCTTGACAGGCCAGGCACAGATCACACCTTGATGCTCGCGCCTCGCGCCTCGCGCCTCGCGCCTCGCGCCTCGCGTTATGGTTTATTCGCCAGTTTTCTTGGCTCTCCCGGCTTCCGCGTCGTGATCAGGCGGGAGACCGGCACCAGCTCAATGCCCATTTCGGGTAACAGCGGCAAAACCTTCTTCAGGTAGGTGATGGTTTCGGGGTAGGGGTGGCCGATGCCGATGGCCTGGCCCTGGCGGCGCGCCTGGGCGATCAGTTTGTTGAACTGTTCGTTGATGCGCAAAAGATCCCGCTGGTTGTCCAGGAAGACATCCCGGCTTGCAGTGGGGACCTGCACCCGCCGCGCCATTTTTGCCGCAACTGATTTCGGTGTGGTCAGACTGTCAATGAAGTAGCGCTGTTGTTGCGCCAGTTCCCGCATGACCGGGCGCATGATAGCGTCGCGGGTGGTCGTAATGCTGCCCATATGGTTGTTGGCCCCAACGGCCTGGGGTATGCGCTCCAGAGCCGCGCGCACCCGGGTGCGTATCTGCCGGGCCGACATGCCCTTGCGCAATCCCCCCTTTCCGAGTGGCGCATCACCCTCGTTGGCCATGGGCAAATGAAGCATGACCTCCTTGCCCGCCGCAATAGCCTCGCGCGCCAGACGCGGGGACTGCGGCGCCCGGGGGATGACAGCACAGGTGATGGCGGCAGGCAGTTCCAGCACCGCCCGGCCCCGACTACTATTGTAGCCCAGATCATCCATGATCAGCGCAATGCGGGGCTGGCTATTGCCCTGGCCCAGCGCCAGTGCGGGCAGCAGCGCGAGGAGCGCCAGCCTCCTCTTCATTGCGCGGATTCGCTTCCGGACAGGTGGATGCCCTTGAGGATGGACAGGGCCTGATAAAGTCCGTAATCACGGCTCGCCAGCGGCTTCCCCCCGGAATCGGACGAGTCCGCGCCGGTTTTACCCGAAGGGTTGGTCAGGTGGCGGGGTAGATCGGACTCGCGCATGCCACCACCGCCCTGTCTCATCTGGACGCTGTCGACGCTCACTGCAATGTCCGGCTGAATGCCCTCGGCCTGAATGGAACGTCCGTCGGGGGTGTAATAGCGCGCCGTGGTGAGTTTGAGCGCACGGTCGTCGTGCAGAGGCAACACGGTCTGGACCGAGCCTTTCCCGAAGGTCCGCTGACCCATGATGATAGCGCGCTCATGGTCCTGGAGCGCGCCGGCGACAATTTCCGAGGCGGAGGCCGAGCCGGAATTTACCAGCACGACCACGGGGATGTCCTTGAGAAGATCACCCGCCTCCGCGGCGTAGTTCTTACGGCTGCCCTGGGCGCGCCCCTCGGTGTAGACGATGAGGCCGTCATCGAGGACGAGATCCGTTACCTCGATGGCCGAACTCAGCACACCCCCCGGGTTGTTGCGTAAATCCAGCACCAGGCCGTTCAGATTTTCGCTTTTCATTTGTTTCAGCGCCTTGCCCGCATCCGCCCCGGTTTTGTTCTGGAACTGCGTGATGCGCAGATAGCCGTAGCCGGGCTCGATCATGCGATGGCGCACGCTGTCGATGTTGATGATGGCGCGTTGCAGGGTGATGTCGGTGGGTTTTTCATCGCCCTCGCTCAACACCGACAGGGTGATGTCCGAGCCCGGTTCGCCGCGCATCATGTCCACGGCTTCGCCCAGGCTGAGCTGCTTGGTCATGCGGTCATTGATCCGAAGGATCAGATCGCCCGCCTCCAGTCCCGCCTTGCTGGCTGGCGTTTGATCCAGCGGTGACACCACCCTGATAAAGCCATCCTCGGTGGTGACCTCGATTCCCAGGCCGCCGAATTCGCCGCTGGTGGACGCTTCCAGATCCTTGAATTGATCGGGCGTGAGATAGGCCGAGTGCGGATCCAGTTCATTGAGCATGCCGCGGATGGCATTACGCAGGAGCGTCTTGTCATCTACCTCCTCGATGTAGGCGCTCTGCAGGCGTTCCATGACCTCGGAAAAGACCCGCAGGTCATCCACCGGGACCCCTTTCTCTCGAGCCTGTTCGTCGAGCGCCGGGTCCTGAGCATGGGCGGCGGTCATCAGCAGCAGATACAGGCCGAGCAGGTGTGGCAGGCGCATCATGAGTCGTTCTCTATTGTTCAGCCAATGGCGGAAGTGTAACACGGCGGGTGCACCACCGGTTCGGGTTCACCGCGTCGCCGCGATGACGGATCTCGAAGTAAAGGCCGGCCTGGTCCTGGCCCCCCGACTGGCCCGCGAGCGCGAGTTCGTCTCCGCTGGACACCCATTCGCCCACGTCGCGCAGGAGGGTCTGGTTATAGCCATAGAGGCTGAGATAGCCTTCGCCGTGATCGACAATGGTGAGCAAACCATAGCCGCGCAGCCAGTCTGCGTAGACGACGCGGCCGGCGGAATCGGTCACGGCCGTGTGCGGGAGGTTTCGCCCGGCCGGGCGTCCAGCACGACACCCTTCCAGCGCATTTCGCCCTGACGCGGCTCGCCGAAGTTGATGCGCCGCTCGCCGGACACAGGCCAGGGCAGTTGATTGGTCAGCTCACTCAGGGGACGACCGCCCGGCTCGTCGGGGATGTCATCCATGGGTTCGTCCATGTCGTCGAGCAGCTCTTGCAAGCGCTGTTCATCCTGGCGCAGTTGCCCGAGTTTTTGGCGGTCGCGGTCAAGCTTTGCGTTGATTTTTGCCAGGGCCCGGCCCCTTTCGGCGCGGGCCTGCTTCAGATCCTTGCGGCGCTGCTGCACCGCCTGGCGGCGTCGCTCCAGTTCAGCGCGCGCCGTCTCCAGCTTGCGTGTGAGCTCGCGCAGCCGCTCCAGATCCTGGTTCAGAACCTCGACGCGCTCGCCACGCGATTGCTGAAAGTAGTCCTGGTACCGCATTAGACGGGACAGACGCTCCGGGTGTTCCTGGTTGAGCAGCAGCTTGAGGCCGGGCTGTCGGCCACGCATGTAGCTCGCGCGGGCGGTGCGTGTGAGCCAGTCGATTTGCTCGGCCTTGTCCTCGGCCAGCCGGTTGCGGCGCTGGGTGAGCCGTTGCAGGCGCTTTTCCGTGTCCTCCCGCTTGCGGTCGAGGCGCCGGATTTCGGCAGTGACTTCGCCGATGCGTTTTTCGGTTTGCCGGAGTTGCTCTTGCAGGCTGTCGCGCTCGCGTCGCTCCTCATCCAGGTCCTGCTGGAGGCGGCCGATGCGTTCGCGCAACGCCTGCAGCTGTTCCGGCGAGACCTGTTCCGCGTACAGCGGCGTCGCCAGCGCCAACCAGACCATCAGAATCAAACGCATAACAGGGGTAGCCGCCGTGGAATCCGTGCTGATTGTGGCTGCCTTGGGCGCTGAAGTCATCTCCCCGCGGAGGTTATCCTAAGCCCATGTGAGAGTGTATACTCATCGCCTCTGATCCCGTCGACCCTCCAGGCTTTATGGACCGTCTCATCGATTTTGTCGTCAATCACTATGTGCTGGTATCCGCGCTGGTGGTGCTGGTTATTCTGCTGATCATCACCGAATCGCGCCGCGGTGGACCGCAGCTCTCGCCTCAGGGGGCGGTGGGCATGATCAACCGTAACGACGCCGTCGTGGTGGATCTGCGCAAGGACGACGAATTCCGCCAGGGCCATATCGCCGGCAGCATCAATGTGCCTTTCGATCAGCTGGACAATCGCCTGGCCGAGCTCAAGGCACAGGGGGATCGTCCGCTGATCCTGGTCTGTGAGAACGGGAGCCGCGCCGGGCCGGCGGGACGGCATCTAAGCAGCCAGGGGCTGGACAAGATCTGGCGTATCAGCGGGGGACTCAACGCCTGGCGCGGCGAGAAGCTGCCTGTGGTGCAGCAATAATCGGCTCGGAGCCCATAACAAGACCAACGATATTCCGGGAGGACGAACTTTGAGCGAAGAAACCCCCAAGACCTGTCAACTTCAGCGTGTCTACGCCAAGGACATCTCCTTCGAATCGCCGGACGCGCCGAATGCTTTCCTGGAAGAATGGGATCCGAAGATCAATGTGCAGCTCAACAATGATGCGCAGCGTCTGGGTGAGGGCAGCGAGTTTGAAGTGACCGTGACCACCACTATTACGGCCAGCCGCGAGGACAAGACCATCTATATCGCGGAGGTGACGCAGGCGGGCATTTTCACCATTGAGGGGATGGAGGGAGACGAGCTCGACCATATCCTCGGGGCATACTGCCCGGGGCTGCTCTTCCCCTATCTGCGAGCCAGCATCACGGACCTTGTTACGCGCGGGTCATTCCCGCAGTTCGTGCTGCAACCCATCAACTTCGACGCACTCTACCGGGACGCCAAGGCCCAGCGGGAGCAGCAGGAAGGTGATGGCGAGGGTGAGTCCGAGCGCACGCACTGACGCGCCTGGCAGGCTGTTGAAAGAACCGGAGGTCGCGGCCTGAAAACACCCGTCGGCTGCACGGCACCGCCAGAAAAGAGCAACCAGCCCGTCCGTTGCGAAAGTGCACCAGCTGCACGCTTCAGGTCACGCTGAGTGCGTAAGGGGGCTTTCAACAGCCTGCCTAGATGGCGCCCGGAAAGCCCAGCTGCCGCCAGGCTTCATAGACGGCCACCGCCACCGAGTTACCCAGGTTCAGGCTGCGCCGCTCGGGCTTCATGGGAATGCGCAATTGTTGCTCTGGCGGCAGGGTCTCGAGGACCTCGCCGGGCAGCCCCCGGGTTTCCGGGCCGAACAGGAGTACGTCCTCCGCGCTGTAATCCGCATCCGCATGAGCTCGCGTGGCAAATTTAGTGAAGGCAAAGATGCGCGCTTGCGGTCGGGCCTGCACGAAAGCGCCCCAGCCTGGGTGCACCGCTACTTCAGCGAACTCCCGATAATCCAGCCCTGCCCGGCGCAACCGGGATTCGTCCAGCGAGAAGCCCAGCGGCTCAATCAGGTGCAGACGACTACCCGTATTGGCGCAAAGCCGCATGATGTTGCCGGTATTGGGCGGAATCTCCGGTTCGTACAGAACAATATCCAGCATGGGTTCATGCTACCTCGGCCCGAGCGTGGTTCCGTCCCGCACCGGCGCGGTCGAGAGTGGCAAGTAGAACGTAGCAATAAACAAGGATGGGCGCCTTCGGCGCCCTCTTTCCTTTTTTCATGGGTTCGGGTCTCGGTGCGCTTGACCTGACTTGCGACCG
>CAYPKI010000062.1:5309-5840 GCA_964411265.1 uncultured Alcanivorax sp.
TGGCCGCCCGCTTGCGCTCGTTCTCGGTCAGCATCTTCTTGCGCAGCCGGGTATGGTGCGGGGTTACTTCCACCAGCTCATCATCCTCGATGAAATCCAGCGACTGCTCCAGCGAGAACACCGTCGGCGGTGTCAGGACCACGTTCTCGTCCGAACCTGACGCGCGCACATTGGTCAACTGCTTGCCCTTGGTGGGATTGACGGTCAAGTCGTTGCCGCGTGCGTGGATCCCGATGATCTGGCCCTCGTACACCTCGCTGTTATGGGTGATAAAGAGCTTGCCGCGGTCCTGGAGATTGAACAGAGCATAGGCCAGTGCCTTGCCGGTGACCATGGAAATAATGGCGCCCTCGTGGCGGCGCACGCTCTCGCCCGGTTTGTAGGGCCCGTAATGCGAGAAGCTGGCACTGAGAATCCCTGTGCCCGAAGTGAGGGTCATGAACTGCGACCGGAAGCCAATGAGCGCGCGTGCCGGACAGATGTACTCGAGCCGTACCCGACCCTGTCAGTCGGCTTCGTTGTTCTTGAGCC
>CAYPKI010000062.1:5850-11099 GCA_964411265.1 uncultured Alcanivorax sp.
AGGTACGGCAGGGGCGTGTTCTCGCGCATCCGGTCGCCCTTCTGCTCGAACCGGCGGGTCTTGGTGCCGGTCTCGATGTTCTTGAGCTCGCCCTTGCGCAGGCCCAGCTGCTCCATGATGGAACCCTGGTGCTGTTCCTCGACATCGAGCATGAGCGACTCGTAAGGCTCCTGCTTTTCGCCGTCCACGTCTCGCAGGATCACTTCCGGGCGGCCCACGCCCAGCTCGTAGCCCTCGCGCCGCATGTTCTCGATAAGCACGGCGAGATGTAGCTCGCCACGGCCGGAGACGCGGAAACGGTCCGGGCTGTCGGTATCTTCCACGCGCAGTGCTACGTTGTGCTTGAGCTCTTCCTGCAGCCGCTCGCGGATATGGCGCGAGGTAATGAACTTGCCGTCCTGGCCGGCGAAGGGCGAAGTGTTGACATGGAAGAACATGCTCACCGTGGGCTCGTCCACCGTCAGAGCCGGAAGGGCCTCTACCTTGTTGGGGTCGCAGAGTACGTCCGAGATGTTCAGCGGGTCCATACCGGTAACACAGACAATGTCGCCGGCGCTGGCCTCGGAAATCTCGCCGCGTTGGAGCCCATGGTAGCCCATCATGGTCATAACCCGACCGTTACGGGTTTTGTCTTCCCGATCAATGATCTTGATGGGGGTGTTTTGCCGGATCTGGCCGCGTTTGATGCGGCCCACGCCGATTACGCCCAGGTAGCTGGAATAGTCCAGCGACGAGATCTGCATCTGAAAGGGTCCTTCCGGGTCCACCTCGGGCGCGGGGGTGTGCTCCACGATGGCCTCAAACAGGGGCGTCATGTCCTCGGCCATCTCGCCGCCCTCGTGACCGGCGATGCCGTTGATCGCGGAAGCATGGACCACCGGGAAGTCCAGCTGATCGTCGCTGGCGCCAAGGTTGTCGAACAGCTCGAAAACCTGGTCCATGACCCAGTCCGGGCGCGCGCCCGGCTTGTCCACCTTATTGATCACCAGTACCGGCTGCAGGCCCTGCTTGAACGCTTTCTCGGTAACAAACCGCGTCTGCGGCATGGGCCCGTCCACGGCGTCCACGAGCAACAGCACTGAGTCCACCATGGACAAGACCCGCTCCACCTCGCCGCCGAAGTCAGCATGGCCGGGGGTGTCGACGATATTGATGCGGTAGTCATTCCAGTTCAGTGCGGTGTTCTTCGACAGGATCGTGATACCGCGTTCCTGTTCCTGGTCGTCGGTGTCCATGACGCGCTCGGCGGCACCGCTACGCTCACCCAGGGTTCCGGATTGTTGCAGTAGCTTGTCCACCAGGGTGGTCTTGCCATGGTCCACATGGGCGACAATAGCGATATTGCGCAGTTGATCGATCACTTCAACCTCGTGATGACGGGAAAATAGAGCCGGCCCAGCCGGAAAGTCGCGCATTGTACCCCCAGCAATGCCGTCCCGGCCACAGCGGCTGTTGGACGGTGTTCCACACCGGTCGCGTCGGGCGTCCATCAGGCACCGCCCGCCGGTACAATTTCCGCCCGATTGCCAACAAGTCCGGTAGGCTGGAGGGTGTGACGATCCGGGCTGTACCGCCATCGCCAGTCCGGCGATGCGAGCAGCACGCGCTGCAGTGACGCGCGATTGCCCTGGTCGCCGGTGACTGCACGCCATGCTGGTGGCGGTGAAGTTGACGCTGCCCACGGCATGCGGGTTCAAGGGAGGAATGTTTTTACCGGCTTTTGTGTCGGGGGACACTCAAGCCAGCAGCAACAAGACTCCGGACAAGCCAAAGTGCCGCAACGGGCCAGGGGTGTGGAAACGCCGGGCATCAAAATCCAGACTGTGGCTTTGCGAGCCAACCCCGGGTACGTCCAGGGTACTGGTCTCAATCCGTGCCTGGATCGCAGGTTTGCCATGGTTAAGCCGGCGAACCGGGTAGCCGCCGGTGCGCGGCGAATTCGTGCCATACCTTGCTCCGGGATGAGGGCCGGTTGAACCGCACCAGCTAAATTACGGGTCGCGGCGCAACCGCAAGCGAAAGGTCAGGCGGTCCCGCCCGTTCGGCCTGTAGACCATGGCCGGACGGCTGGCGTCACCCGGGCGTCGTGTTCGCGCGCATGACCGTATCTGTGGCGCTATCGCCACGACTGTGATTGCGGCTGGACGACCGGGAAACGGAAGAGTTTCCGGGTCGGGGCGTTGGGTCCAGGCTCGTCGATGTCGGACCCGTACGGCGACCGGAGGTCCCCCGCGCGTGGCACTCGGGATAGGAGCGAGGGGCGAGGTGCTTGATGCAAGTGGCTCGACGGACCTGTCACCTGGTAGTGAAAGGCGGAAATGAATGTACCAGCTGGACGTAAAAGAGTCGCTATGCCCCATTCCCGTCATCCGCACCCAGAAGCGGATAAAGGACATGGCCGTGGGCGAGGAGCTGGAAGTGGTCGCCACGGACCCGGCGGCGTTGGAGGATATCCCTGCCTGGTGCCGCCTCAACGGGCACGAAGTGATCGAAACCTTTCAGGAAGACGACGAAATCCGGATCCGGATCCAGGCTGGAGGCGGAAAGTGTGCACAAAAATAGTGCTTTAATACACAATACGCACTAAATTAGTGCGAAATATGCGGTCGGGTGCTCCGCCAGCGGGCGCGCAGTGGTCCCCAGGTTGGCACGCCTATTGCAAACGATGAATCAACGTCGCCTGCCGTGCGCGAAGCCCGCCAGGCGTTGTCAAAAATCCAAGTTCAGGAGGACGCAACCGATGTCCAACAAGACACTCAAGATGATTCAGGATCACGAGGTGAAGTGGGTTGACCTTCGCTTTACCGACAGTCGCGGCAAAGAAATGCATGTTAGTCAGCCGGCCAAGGAGATCGACGAGGATTTTTTCTCTGACGGCAAGATGTTCGACGGCTCGTCCATTGATGGCTGGAAGGGTATCAACGAGTCGGACATGATTCTGCTGCCCGATGATGATACGGCCGTGCTGGATCCGTTCACGGACGTCACTACCCTGAACCTGCGCTGTGACATCGTTGAACCGTCCACCATGCAGGGCTATGAGCGTGATCCGCGTTCCGTGGCCAAGCGTGCCGAGGAGTACCTCAAGTCTACCGGCATCGCTGACTCGGCGCTCTTTGGGCCGGAGCCGGAGTTCTTCACCTTTGATTCGGTGCAGTGGAAAGTGGACATGCAAGGCGCCATGTATCATATCCACTCCGAAGAAGCTGCCTGGGTTTCCGAGGAAAGTTTTGATCGCAACAACATCGGCCACCGGCCCGGCGTCAAGGGCGGCTATTTCCCGGTGCCGCCGGTAGATAGCATGCATGACCTGCGTGGCGCCATGTGTTCGGCCATGGAAGAGATGGGGCTGGACATCGAAGTGCATCACCACGAGGTGGGAACGGCCGGCCAGGGTGAAATCGGCGTGGCCGCCAATACGCTGACCAAGAAAGCGGATGAGGTACAGGTTCTCAAGTACTGTGTGCACAACGTTGCGCATGCCTATGGTAAGACAGCCACCTTCATGCCCAAGCCGGTCGTGGGCGACAACGGCTCCGGCATGCACGTACACATGTCCCTGGCGAAGGATGGCAAAAACCTCTTTGCCGGTGACGGCTATGCCGGGTTGAGCGAGGAAGCGCTGTATTACATCGGCGGTGTTATTAAGCATGCGCGCGCAGTGAATGCCTTTGTGAACTCCTCCACGAACTCCTTCAAACGCTTGGTACCCGGCTTTGAAGCGCCGGTTATGCTGGCCTATAGCGCCCGCAACCGCTCTGCGTCCATCCGCATTCCCTGGGTGAGCAACCCCAAGGGTCGCCGCATGGAAGTCCGCTTCCCGGATCCGTCGGCCAACCCCTATCTGGCGTTCGCGGCGCTCATGATGGCGGGCCTGGATGGCATCCGGAACAAGATCCATCCCGGTGATGCCATGGACAAGGACCTCTATGACCTGCCCCCGGAAGAGGGCAAGCAGATCCCGACCGTCGCTGAGGGCCTGGACGTCGCGCTGAACGCGCTGGAGAACGACAAGGACTTCCTGCTGCAGGGCGACGTCTTCACGGAAGACATGATCGATGGCTACATCGAACTCAAGCGCGAGGAAGTTGAGCGGCTGCAGATGACCACCCACCCGGTGGAATTCGAGCTCTACTACTCGGTGTAAACCGGGGTCGGGCCGCGCGGTCGATCCTGTCCAACCCCCGCTTCGGCGGGGGTTTTTTATGCCCGGCGCGCTGCGGCCGGGCCTTCCCTTTTGCCCCCGGGCATCCCACAATCAGACCATGATGCATCGCGCGGGATACAAACTTGTTCTTCTGACCGCCTTGATCGCGGGCGGCCACCTTTATGCGCAAGATTCGGATGATGGTGCTCAGTCCGATTCCGGCGATCAAGAGGCGGAGTCGAAGAACCCGGACAAGAAAATCTACAAGGTGCGGGACCAAGAAGGCAATGTCACCTTCACCGACGAGCCGCCGTCGGCAGAGGAGTCCGAAGAAGTCCAGCTTCAGCCGGGCAATGATCTACAGATGGAGTCCGTGCCTCCAACCTCGCGGCCCGGGCCTGACCCGGACAAGAAGAAGGAAATTGCCTACAAACTTCAGGTAACGACGCCCGCGAACGACGGCGTATTGCGCAACCCCACCGAACCCGTGCCGGTAAAATACAACATCAAGCCCGACGCCAAGGCCAACCATGAGGTGCAGTTGCTTCATAACGGCGAGTTGTTGGAAGGGCAAGCCCTGGAAAGGCCCGTGCGCGGCCAGCATCAGGTCAGCGTGCGTGTGGTGGACGCCGATGGCAATGTGGTGAGCAAGTCCGAGCCCAATACGTTTTTTGTTCATCGCCCCAGCAAGCAGTTGCCCTACGGACCCTGACATTTCTCGCCCGAAGGCGGTGCCGCCAGCGCCTCTCGTGGTTGCACCACAATCGTGCAAAGCCCGACACTGTAACGAGTGACGAGCGCCTCAAAGGCCGCCTCTATTGGCCTGAAAATTGCTTGCCCCGAGTATGACCACCATGACGGACAATACCGGCGTACACCGCCGCCTGCTGGATCATTTGCACACAGGCGTACTCCTGCTTGATGAGGACCTGACCGTGCGCTATCTGAATCCGGCGGCGGAAATGTTGCTGTCGACCAGCACGGCCCGCGCCGTGGGCCGGCCCCTGCCGGAGTATTTCTTCCACGACCAGGATGTGCGCCATGCCCTGCGCGAGTGCATTGAGCAGGGCCATCCGTTCACCCGCCGCGAGGCGCATCTGAT
>CAYPKI010000062.1:11109-13397 GCA_964411265.1 uncultured Alcanivorax sp.
TGATGGTGGGTCCGGCGCAGGAAGTGACGGTGGATTACAGTGTCAGTCAGATAAACGAACCGGGGTCTGCCCGGGGTCTGGTGGTAGAGATGCAGTCGCTGGACCGGCTCCTGCGCATCAGCCGTGAAGACGGTCTTTGGCATGCCCACCATGCCACCCGGGCGCTGGTGCGCGGGGTGGCTCACGAGATCAAGAACCCGCTGGGCGGGATTCGGGGTGCGGCGCAGTTGCTCGATCGGGCCGCCCCGGATGACGAAACGGCGGAATACACCCGCGTGATTATTGATGAGGCAGACCGGCTGCGAGGCCTGGCGGATCGCATGCTGGGCCCGCGTGAGATGCCCGACTTCCAGCCCATGAATGTTCATGAGTGGCTGGAGCATGTCCGCCAGCTGATCGTGGCGGAATACCCCGACCAGCTCAGGATTTCACGCGACTATGATCCCAGTCTGCCCGATGTGGTAGCGGATCGCGATCAGCTGATCCAGGTGGTGCTCAATATCATGCGCAACGCCGTTCAAGCGCTGCTGGAAAGCGAGACAGCGGAACCCGCCATTGCATTGCGCACACGTATTCTGCGCCAATTCACGATCGGTGCGCAGCGCCACCGTTTGGCGGTGCGTATCGATATCGAGGATAACGGCCCGGGTGTTCCGGACGAACTTCAGGAAACCCTGTTCTATCCCATGGTCAGCGGCCGGGCTGCCGGCTCGGGGCTGGGGCTGTCCATTGCTCAGTCCATTATGAGTCAGCACCACGGCCTGATCGAATGTGACAGTGAACCGGGCTGTACCATATTTACCCTCTTGTTGCCCGTGGACGCACCGGAAAGCCGGGCGGGGAGTGAAGCATCATGAGTGCCGAGATCTGGGTGATCGATGACGACAAGTCCATCCGGTGGGTGCTGGATCGAGCCCTGGGCCAGGAAGGGTTCACAGTCACCGGCTTCGAGGATGCCGACGAAGTGCTCAATCGTCTGGAAGGCGGGGGGAGCCAGCCGGATGTGCTGATAAGTGATGTGCGTATGCCGGGCACGGACGGCCTGCGCATGCTTAAAATTGTTCAGCGCAAGTTCCCCGAGTTGCCTGTCATCATCATGACGGCGCACTCGGACCTGGATTCCGCCGTGGCGTCCTATCAGGGTGGTGCCTTCGAGTACCTGCCCAAGCCCTTTGACGTGGATGAGGCGGTGGCGCTGGTGCAGCGCGCGCTGCGCAACCGGGCTGAGCAGAACGCGGCCGAAGCGGAGGCCTCCGACGAGCCCCCCTCGGAGATTATCGGTGAAGCACCCGCCATGCAGGAGGTCTTCCGGGCTATAGGGCGGCTCTCGCACAGCCATGTCACCGCGCTGCTCAACGGCGCGTCGGGCACGGGCAAGGAACTGGTAGCCCAGGCACTGCACCGGCATTCAATCCGCAAGGACAAGCCCTTTGTCGCGCTCAACATGGCGGCCATTCCCCGCGAGCTGATCGAGTCCGAACTTTTCGGCCATGAAAAGGGTGCTTTTACGGGTGCCAATGCTCAACGACTGGGGCGCTTCGAACAGGCTCATGGCGGTACGCTTTTCCTGGATGAAATCGGCGACATGCCGCTGGACGCCCAGACGCGGCTGCTGCGAGTGCTGCAGGAAAACGAGTTCTACCGCGTGGGCGGTACCACAGCCATCAAGGTGGATGTGCGCATCATTGCTGCCACCCACCAGAATCTGGAACAGCTTGTACGCGACGGCGATTTCCGTGACGATCTTTTCCACCGGCTGAACGTGATCCGGATTCACGTTCCCGGCCTGGCGGAAAGACGCGAGGATATCCCGCGGCTGGCGTCGCATTTTCTGCAGCAGGCGGCGGGGGAGCTGGATGTAGACCCGAAAGTGTTGCATCCAAACACTGAAGCCTACTTGTCCACGCTGCCCTGGCCCGGCAATGTGCGGCAACTGGAAAATACCTGCCGCTGGCTGACCGTCATGGCCAGCGGCCGTGAGATTCTGGTGGAGGATTTGCCCGAAGAACTGCGTGAACAGAAGCCTCTTCCCGACACGGGCGGGGATTGGGAACAGTAACTGTTCGCCTGGGCGGATCAGGCCCTGGCCTCGGGCGAGCGCAAACTGCTCGACCGGGCCCAGCCGGCGTTCGAGCGCGTCATGATCGAAGCGGCCCTCAAGCACAGCGGCGGCCGGCGTCGGGACGCCAGTCAGCTGCTGGGCTGGGGGCGCAATACCCTCACGCGCAAGATCAACGATCTGGGGCTGAATGAGGAATCTGCTTCGAGCGATACCGGGTGACCGGCCT
>CAYPKI010000063.1:0-862 GCA_964411265.1 uncultured Alcanivorax sp.
CCGTGGGCAATGACGAACTTGAGCTCTTTGAGGAATCCGGGGCGGAACCAGACGACCCGACCGAGGAAGAAAGTCCGAATCTGGCCAATAGCCGGCTCGACATGCGCCAGCGGATCGAGGAAAAACTCGAAGAGCGTCGTTTAACCAAAGAGCTCAATGAATACGAGTTTTTTGATATTGACGACGGCGACCGGCTGCACTGAGTCCGCCAGCCGGGTGAAAGCACCCGGCTGACAGATGGTGCGCTATCACCAGCCGGCAGCTTCGCGCACCGCTTCCCCGATCAGCGCCGGGTTACGCACCGTTTTCACCCCTGCGGCCTCAAGAGAGGCGAACTTTTCATCGGCTGTGCCCTTGCCACCGGCGATAATGGCACCCGCATGGCCCATGCGCTTGCCCGGCGGTGCCGTCACGCCGGCGATATAGGATACAACCGGCTTGGTGCAATGGTCCTTGACCCAGGCAGCCGCCTCGTCCTCAGCGGTGCCGCCGATCTCGCCCACCATGACGATAGCTTCGGTCTGCGCATCCTCCTCAAGCAGTGATAACGCCTCGCTAAACGACATCCCCGGGATGGGATCGCCACCAATGCCGATACAGGTAGACTGACCAAAACCGGCCACCGTGGTCTGGTTTACCGCCTCATAGGTAAGCGTACCCGAGCGCGAGACAATCCCCACTTTGCCGGGCATGTGGATATCGCCCGGCATAATACCGATCTTGGACGAACCCGGCGTAATGACACCGGGGCAGTTGGGCCCGACAACCCGCACATCGCTTTGCTGGCTGATGAACTCCTTCACATACAGCATATCCAGCGCTGGAATCCCCTCAGTGATGCAAACCACCAGTTCAATGCCCG
>CAYPKI010000063.1:872-5605 GCA_964411265.1 uncultured Alcanivorax sp.
AGGCACATAGATGACCGAAGCATTCGCGTCGGTTTCGCGCACCGCGGCTTCCACCGTATCGAATACCGGCAGGCCCAGATGGGATTCGCCGCCCTTGCCTGGCGTGACCCCACCCACCATACGCGTGCCATAAGCCATGGCCTGCTCGGTGTGGAACGAGCCCTGCGCGCCGGTCAGCCCCTGACAGATTACCCGGGTATCCTTGTCTATCAGCACACTCATGCCTGTTCTCCCGCCGCCGCCACGACTTTTTCAGCGGCATTATCAAAACTTTCAGCGGCAATGATATTGACGCCACTGTCGGCCAGTTTGCGAGCACCTTCATCGGCGTTATTGCCGGCAAGGCGCACCACCACGGGCACCTCGACACCCACTTCCTCGACCGCGCCGATAATGCCGTCCGCAATGAGATCGCAACGAACAATGCCGCCGAAGATGTTTACCAGCACGGCCTGAACCTGATCATCCGATAGGATGATCTTGAACGCCTCGGTCACTTTTTCCTTGGTAGCGCCGCCGCCCACATCCAGGAAGTTCGCCGGCGCGCCCCCCTTGAGCTTGATCAGATCCATGGTGGCCATGGCCAGACCGGCGCCGTTAACCATACAGCCGATGTTGCCTTCGAGTGCCACGTAATTGAGATCCCAGGCCGCCGCCTCGCGCTCGCGCTCATCATCCTGGGACGGATCCTCCATTTCCTTGACATCGGGATGACGGAAGAGCCCACTGCCGTCGACATTGACCTTGGCATCAAGACAGAGCAGATTTCCCGCGTTCGTGATCACCAGCGGATTCACCTCAATGAGGCCCAGGTCCCGGCCCTCGAACAGTTGCGCGAGGCCCACGAAAATCTTGACGAACTGCTTGATCTGATCGCCCTTGAGCCCCAGCTGAAAGGCAATGCTGCGTCCCTGGTATGGCTGCGGTCCAACCAAAGGATCGATTTCCGCTTTGAGAATCTTTTCAGGCGTCTCCCGGGCCACTTCCTCGATTTCTACCCCTCCCTCGGTCGAGGCCATGAACACGACACGCCGGCGCGCACGATCCAGCACGGCGCCCAGATAAAGCTCATCCGCAATATCCGTGGCGGTCTCCACGAGGATTCGGTGAACGGGCTGACCCTGCTCGTCGGTCTGGAAGGTGACCAGTCGCTGGCCCAGCCATTGGCGGCCAAACTCGGCGGCTTCGTCCGGCGAGGTCACCAGTTTTACTCCGCCGGCCTTGCCACGCCCGCCAGCGTGCACCTGCGTCTTGACCACCCACTTGCTGCCGCCAATCTCGCGCGCCTTTTCCGCTACCTGCTCCGGCGTTTCACAAGCAAAGCCCTCGGACACCGGCAGACCGTAGCGCGCAAAAAGCGATTTGGCCTGATATTCATGCAGATTCATGATGCTTTCCGTTTCAGCCTCTACAGAAATGGCCCGGAATAACCGGGCCCCGTATCATCAACGACCCCGCGGGCCGATCATTTCTTGCGGCGCGGCCGATTGACCGCATGGATGGCTTTCTGGTCCGCCGACAGAGCGGCCTCGTGAACCGTCTCGGACAGGGATGGATGGCTGAAGACCATCAGCTGCAGATCTTCCATGGTGCCGCCAAATTCCATGGCCACAACCCCCTGCTGAAGGAGCTCCGAGGCCTGAGCTCCAACCACATGCATGCCCAGGATCCGATCCGTGTTTTCATCGGCCACGAATTTGACCAGTCCGCCGGAGTCGCCCGCAGCGAGCGCGCGGCCGTTGGTGGCAAAGGCAACCATGCCGGTCTTGTAAGCATCCCCGGCCGCCTTGGCTTCTTCCTCGGTCTTGCCCATCCAGGCCACCTCCGGATGCGTATAGATTACCGAAGGAATGGTCTCGTAATTGACCTGGGTATGCTCGCCACCGATGACGTCGGCCGCCATGGCGCCTTCTTCAATAGCCTTGTGTGCCAGAGCCGGGCCGCGGACGATATCACCGATGGCATACACACCCGGCACGTCTGTGCGGCACTGACTGTCCACGTCGATAAAACCACGCTCATCCAGCGTAATGCCGGCATCGCCGGAGACAAGATGATCAGTGCAGGGCGCACGGCCCACGGCCACGATCAACCGATCAAAGGTTTCCTGATGTTCACCGTTCTTGTCGGAAAAGCTGACCGTAGCTTTATTCTGGTTCACCTCGGTGCCCGTCACCCGAGCGCCCAAACGGATATCCAGCCCCTGTTTCTTGAAATGCTTGTGCGCTTCCTTGGACGCGGTGCGGTCCACCATGGGCAGCAGCGTATCCACGGCTTCCAGTACCGTCACTTCGGCCCCCATGCGCGCCCAGACACTACCTAATTCAAGCCCGATGATGCCGGCGCCGATTACACCCAGGCGCTCGGGTACGGAATCAAATTCCAGCGCCCCCGTGGAGGTCACGACCACATCGTCGTGCAACTCCGCCACGGGCAACTGGATAGGTTCCGAACCCGATGCCAGCACCACATACTTGGCTTGCAGCGTCTGCTTTTCGCCCTCATGAGGCGTAAACTCGACCTTCTTGCCGGCCTGCAACCGCCCGGCCCCCTGAAGCCAGGTGACGTTGTTCGCTTTGAACAGTTGCTCCACACCCCCGGTGAGCTGAGCAACAATGTCGTCCTTGCGCTTGTGCATCTGGGTCAGATCCAGGCCGGGCTTGTTAAGCTTGATGCCGTGCTCACCCAGCGATTCCTTCGCCTCATAAAATTTCCAGGACGAATCCAGCAGGGCCTTCGAAGGAATGCAACCCACGTTAAGACAGGTTCCGCCCAGCGCGGGCTCGTCGCGGTGCGTGCGCTTTTCCACACAGGCGGCGCTAAACCCCTGTTGCGCGGCGCGGATCGCGGCCACATAACCACCCGGTCCGCCGCCGATTACAATGACATCGTAGTTATCCGCCATGAGTCGTTTCCCGATTTCCGCTTAGATATCCAGCAGCAGGCGTGCCGGATCCTCAATGAATTGCTTGATGTTGACCAGGAACTGCACCGCTTCCTTGCCGTCAATCAGTCGGTGATCGTACGACATGGCAAGATACATCATGGGCCGGATCACCACCTCACCGTCGACAGCCACAGGCCGCTCCTCGATCTTGTGCATGCCCAGAATGCCCGTCTGCGGTGGATTAATAATGGGCGTGGATAATAGCGAGCCGAAAATACCGCCGTTGGAAATCGTGAAGGTCCCGCCCGTCATCTCTTCAATCGACAGTTTGCCTTCCTGGGCCTTGTTACCCTGTTCAATGACCTGTGACTCCACCTCGGCCAGGCCCTTCTGATCAGCGTCACGAATAATGGGCACCACCAGCCCCCGGTCCGTGGACACGGCCACGCCAACGTCGTAATAGCCATGGTAGACAATATCGTCACCGTCAATGGAGGCGTTGACCGCCGGGAAACGCTTCAGCGCTTCCACCACCGCACGCACGAAAAAGCCCATGAAACCGAGTTTGACGCCATGGGTTTTCTCAAAGGCGTCCTTGTAATTACGGCGCATGTCCATGATGGGCTTCATGTTGACGTCGTTGAAGGTAGTCAACATGGCCGAGCTCTGCTGCGCGTCCACCAGTCGTTCGGCAATGCGCTTGCGCAGCCGCGTCATGGGGACCCGGCGCTCCTCGCGCTCGCCCGGCACCGCCGGCACGGCCGCGTGGCCGGGTTGCTGCGGCGCGCTGGGTGCGGGCTCCTCCTTGCGCGCTTGCTCTTCTTCCTTGTGCAGAATCCACTGCTGCACGTCTTCTTTCGTAATGCGACCGCCCGGTCCGGTGCCACGGATCTGGGAGGCATCCAGACCATGTTCACTGATCATCTTGCGTACGGCCGGCCCCATGGTGGACTCGTCCGCCTGCGCCAGGCTCGTATCGTTTTGTTGCGATTCGGCTTGCGCCGGTTGCGGCGTCTGTTGCGCCTGCGGCTCGGGGTCAGGTTTCGGCGCCGGTCCGGGCTCGGGCTCGGGCTCGGGCTCGGGTTGGGACGCCGACTCTTGCGGGGTATCCCCGTCTTCGCTTGCCGAAGCATCAGCGCCCTTGTCCGCCTGTGCCGACTCACCCGCGTCGCCGGATTCAGCCACGGCGCCCTCGTTCAGGGTACCCAGAACTTCCTGGCTAACCACGACTTCGCCTTCCGGCTTCACAATCTTGCCGATGGTGCCATCGGCGGGCGCCACCACCTCCAGCACCACCTTGTCGGTTTCAATATCGACAATCAGCTCATCGCGTTTGACAGCTTCCCCCTCTTTCTTGTGCCAGGTGGCGACCGTGCCATCCTCCACGGACTCGGGAAACTGGGGTGCCTTGATATCGGTTGCCATGATCAGCCCTTGATTTTGCGTATTTCGTTACAGTCAGGACCTCGAGCGGGCCTCGTCCACCGTGAAAGCTTCCTCCACCAGGGCCTGCTGTTGTTCCACGTGCAGGGTCATGGAGCCGCCCGCCGGCGCCGCCGCGGAAGGACGGCCGGCGAAATGGAGCGCCATCTCGGGGTTGATCTCGCGCAGAACATTGCGCATATGATGCTGACTGGTGTACCAGGCGCCCTGGTTCATGGGCTCTTCCTGACACCACACGGCGGTGTCCAGGTTTGGATAAACCTGCAGCGCTTGCCGCAGTCGCGCCTCCGGAAAGGGATACAACTGTTCGATACGAACCAGCACCGAATCCGTAATATCGTCCGAATCGCGCTTTTCCTGCAGATCATAAAAGACCTTGCCGCTGCACAGGACGAGCTGGCGC
>CAYPKI010000063.1:5615-13356 GCA_964411265.1 uncultured Alcanivorax sp.
CACAGGATAACGCGGCGAATCTCCTCGGGGGAAACACCGTTGTGATCACAAAGTACGGTTTCAAAACGCCCACGGGCAAGGTCATCCAGGCTCGAAGTGGCCTTTTTGGCCCGGAGTAGACTCTTGGGCGTCATCACCACCAGCGGTTTGCGCAGCGGTCGAATCGCCTGGCGCCGTAAAAGATGAAACACCTGAGCGGGGGTCGTGGGTACACAAACCTGCATATTGTGCTCTGCGCTCAACTGCAGGAAACGCTCCAACCGCGCCGACGAATGCTCCGGACCCTGCCCCTCATAGCCATGCGGCAGCAATAGCGTTAGTCCGCACACCCGACCCCACTTCGCCTCACCGGAGGAGATGAACTGATCAATCACCACCTGTGCCCCATTACAGAAGTCACCGAACTGCGCTTCCCAGACGATGAGGGCATTGGGCGTCGTGGTGGCGTAGCCATATTCAAAGCCCATGGCGGCTTCTTCAGACAACAACGAATCATAAATCTCGACGCGCGCCTGATCCGACGCCACATGCGCCAGCGGCATGTGCTCCGAACCGTCTTTCTCGTTATGCAGCACGGCATGGCGATGCGAGAAGGTCCCGCGCCGTGAATCCTGGCCGGTCAACCGCACCATGATGCCCTGGTCCAGCAGCGTGGCGTAGGCCAGGTTTTCCGCATACCCCCAGTTCACGGGTAGCGCGCCGGCCGTCATCTTGCGCCGGTCTTCCAGGATCTTCTTGACCTGGCGTTGCGGCACGAAATTTTCCGGAAGTTGCTCAATGCGCCCGGCCAGCTCTTGCAGGGAATTCAGATCCACGCTCGTATCCCAGTCATCCACGACGTCGTGGCCAATATAGGGCGTCCAGTCCACGAACAACTCGGTGCTGGGCTCCTTGACGAGACTTCTCACGACATGGTCGCCCTCGTCGAGCATGCGGCGGTATTCCTCGACCTGCTGTTCCCCTTCTTTTTCCGTCACCACTTCTTCATCAATCAGTCGCTGCAGATACAGCGTGCGAGCCGACGGATGATTCTTGATCTTCTGATACATGGTGGGCTGGGTCGCCGAGGGCTCGTCCGCCTCATTGTGGCCCGCACGCCGGTAGCACACCAGATCGATCACAACATCTTTTTTGAACTGCATGCGGTAGTCCACCGCGAGCTGGGTCACAAAGAATACCGCTTCCGGGTCGTCCGCGTTCACATGAAAAATGGGCGCTTGCACCATGCGCGCCACGTCGGTGCAGTACTCCGTGGACCGGGCGTCCTCCCGCCGGCTGGTCGTGAACCCGATCTGGTTATTGAGCATGATGTGTACGGTGCCGCCCGTGTAGTAACCCCGCGTCTGCGACATCTGGAAGGTTTCCATGACCACGCCCTGGCCGGCAAAGGAAGCATCACCATGAATCAACAGGGGTACCACCTGGTCGCCCTCATCATCGTCACGTCGGTCCTGGCGTGCGCGTACCGAGCCTTCCACCACGGGCGAAACGATTTCCAGATGTGAGGGATTGAACGCCAGAGCGAGATGCACCTCGCCGCCGGCTGTCTGGACATTCGAGGAGAAGCCCTGGTGGTACTTCACGTCGCCCGAGCCATCTTCATTGATCATCTTGCCCTCGAATTCACCGAAGACATCGCTCGGGCTCTTGCCGAGCGTGTTGACCAACACATTCAACCGGCCCCGGTGGGCCATGCCAATAACCATTTCCTTGGAGCCGTAACTCCCCACGCGCTGGATTAGCTCGTCCACCAGCGGGATCATCGACTCGCCCCCTTCCAGGCCAAACCGCTTGGTACCCGGATAGAGGCCGGCGAGATACTTTTCCAGCCCCTCGGCGGCCGTCATCCGCTCCAGGATGTGCTTCTTGATTTCAGGGCTGTATTCCGGATGACTGCGGACGGTTTCGATGCGCTGCTGAAGCCAGCGCTTCTCGGCCGTGTTGACGATATGCATGTAGTCCGCGCCTACGGTGTTGCAGTAGGTGGACTTGAGACAATCCAGGATATCCTCAAGTGTGGTCTCGGGCTTGCCAATAAACAGATTGCCCGTCTGAAAAACCGTATCCAGATCCGCTTCGCTCAGACCGTGGTGACTCAATTCCAGATCCGGTACATGCTGACGCCGCATGATGCCCAGCGGATCCAGTCGCGCCACCTGGTGGCCGCGATTGCGATACGCCGCAATCAGATGCAGTACCCGCACCTGACGCCGCTCATGCTCGTTACTGACGGCACTGGGGCCGAACTTCTGCACGCGGGAGCGATTCTTGGCCTGAAGAATGAAATACTCGCGCACCGCTTTGTGAGGCACGTCCGCTTCTACCTGGTCATTCTGAGCCGGAAGTTTCTCGAAATAGTTGCGCCAGTCTTCCGGTACCGAATTGGGTTGGGTCAGCCAGGTCTCGTACAGTTCATCGACATAGGCCGCATTCGCGCCCCCGATATGGGAGCTCGCCCACTGCCGATACATCGAACTGTCACGCATGATTTGTCTTCCTTCGATGCCGATACACCGTATTCATGAATGCAAAAAGCGAGCCGCGACGCCCGTACTTTGACCGCGTACCAGACGAAAAAAGCGGCCTGCACGCCGCTTTGCTATTAGCTCGTCTCTGATACGAGGCGCGCTCGCAGGCCAGGCACACCCATTCCGGGTCTGCTCTCGCCTCCGGAGCCAGAAGCATGTGAGGGGCCTCCTCCATGGCTAGACCCCTTCATTAAGCAACATGGACTTGATATGACCAATCGCGCGTGTCGGATTCAAGCCTTTGGGACAGACCGCAACGCAGTTCATGATGCCCCGACAGCGAAACAGCGAGAAGGGATCATCCAGCTCTGTTAAACGCTCTTCATTGGCCTCATCCCGACTGTCCGCGAGAAACCGATACGACTGCAAGAGCGCGGCCGGGCCGAGAAACTTCTCCGGATTCCACCAAAACGACGGGCAAGCCGACGAGCAACACGCACACAGAATACACTCGTAAAGCCCATCCAGTTCAGCTCGTTCCTCGGGAGACTGGAGGCGCTCCTCGGCGGGCTTGGGCCGGTCGTTTTGAAGCCAGGGCTTCACCTTTTCGTACTGATCGTAGAACATGGTCATGTCCACCACCAGATCGCGCACTACCGGCAGCCCCGGCAACGGCCGAATGACCAAAGGCTTCTTGCCCTCATGAACCCCGGGCGCGACCTCCGAAAGCGGCGTGATACAGGCCAGCGTGTTCTTGCCGTTGATATTCATCCCGTCCGAGCCACACACACCCTCTCGGCAGGACCGACGAAACGACAGAGTCGGATCCTGTTCCTTGATCCGGGTAATAACCTCAAGGACCATGAGATCCTGACCGCCCGTGTCGAGCTCGTAATCCTTCATATACGGCTCACGGTCGGTTTCCGGGTTGTAGCGATAGATACTGACTTTCATGCGAGCATCTCTCCGTCAGTAAGTGCGAATCTTGGGCTGGAAGGTGTCCACCGTGTTGGGCGAGAAGTTCACCTCGCGCTTGCCCAGTTCTTTCTCCAACGGATCGTAAATGGAATGGCACAGCCACTTTTCATCATCTCGATCCGGGTAATCATAGCGCGAATGCGCCCCCCGGCTTTCCGTGCGCTCTGCCGCGGCCACAGCCGTGGCTTCGGCCACCTCCAGAAGATTGTCCAGCTCCAGCGCTTCCACGCGGGCCGTGTTGAAAGTGTCACTCTTGTCCGGCAGGTACGAACGCGCGATACGCTCGCGCAGATCCGCCACTTTGTTGACGCCGTCCGCCATCAAATCGCCCTTGCGGAAAACGCCGAAGTGTTGCTGCATCGTGTGCTGGAGCTCTTTGCGCAGATCCGGCACGGCCTCACCGCCATCGGAGCTCTTCCAGCGATCCAGCCTGGCGGTGGCCTGATCGACATCATCCTGCGTCGGCTCCGGCTGGTCCAGACCCTGACGCAACGCTTCCTGGATAAATAGCCCGGCTGCGCGACCAAAGACCACGAGATCCAGAAGCGAGTTACCGCCAAGGCGATTCGCTCCATGTACGGATACACAGGCCGCTTCCCCCACCGCGAAGAGTCCGTCAATGACCTCGGTGCCACCACCGGAGCCCGGGGACTGGCGCACCGCCTGTCCGTTAATGTTGGTGGGAATGCCGCCCATCATGTAGTGACAGGTCGGTACGACCGGAATGGGCTCTTTTACCGGATCGGTCTGGGCAAAGGTTTCCGCCAGCTCACAAATGCCCGGCAAGCGAGAGTGCAGCACTTCTTCGCCCAGGTGATCGAGCTTGAGCAGCACATGGTCGCCGTTCGGGCCGGCGCCGCGCCCGTCCATAATCTCCATCATCATGGAGCGGGCCACCACGTCGCGCGATGCCAGATCCTTGGCGTTGGGCGCGTAGCGCTCCATGAAGCGCTCGCCATCCTTATTGATCAGATAACCACCCTCGCCCCGGCAACCTTCCGTGACCAACGCCCCGGCACCGGCAATACCGGTGGGGTGGAACTGCCACATCTCGATGTCCTGCACCGGGAAACCGGCGCGCAGGGTCATACCCAGGCCATCGCCGGTATTCGTCAGCGCGTTGGTCGTCGACGAATAAATCCGGCCAGCTCCCCCCGTGGCCAGCACCGTGGCCCGTGACTTGAAGAAAACGGTCTCGCCGGTTTCGATGCACATCGCCACAACGCCGCAAACCTGGCCCTGCGCATTGGCCACGAGATCCAGGGCATACCACTCACTGTAAATCTGGGTTTCGTTCTTCAGATTCTGCTGGTAAAGGGTATGCAAAAGCGCGTGGCCGGTACGATCGGCAGCGGCACAAGTGCGCGCGGCCTGCCCACCTTCGCCGTAATCCTTGGACTGCCCGCCGAAGGGGCGCTGATAAATGCGGCCGTTTTCAAATCGGGAAAACGGCAGACCCATGTGATCCAGCTCATAGACCGCTTCCGGGCCCACCGAACACAGGTACTCGATGGCTTCCTGGTCGCCAATATAGTCCGATCCCTTGACGGTGTCATACATGTGCCAGCGCCAATCGTCCTGCGGGTCGGCGCTGGCGATGGCGCAGGTAATACCGCCTTGCGCCGAAACCGTGTGCGAACGGGTAGGAAAAACTTTGGAAATCAGGGCCGTATTAAAACCGGATTCGGCCAGCTGCAGCGAGGCCCGCATGCCCGAGCCCCCACCACCGACCACGATTGCGTCAAAAGACAGTGTTCGGATGCTCATGGAATTACGCGCCTCCCCAGATCATAACCAAGCCCCAGATCATATACACCAGCAAAGCCAGGGCAATGAATACTTCCACAACCAGGCGCACAGCAGTGCCCGCTCCGCCCATCTTTCGCGTTGTCAGATAATCCGTGGCCACAGTCCACAGGCCCACCCAACCGTGAGCAGCAATGGACCCCAGCACCAGCGTGTTGACGATTTGCATGGGCAAAGACCCCATGAGCCCGGACCAGCCGGCATAATCCGGTTCCGGGAACACCAGAAAGAAACCAAGCATGCCGAGCGTGTACAACCCCAGCAAAACCGCCGTAACGCGTTGAATCAGCCAGTCGTACAGGCCGTTTCGGCCCAGACTTGTAGCGCTGGTTACCATATCCAGACTCCCGCCAGAATCATCAGCACCACGAATGCGGCGAACACCGCCACCGCACTTCGCCGTCCAGCCTGTAGCGATTCGCCCCAGCCCATATCCATCACCAGGTGTCGTATACCAGCGAGTAAATGAAAGATCAGTGCCGCCAGAATAAGCCACACGATCAGGCTCGCCAGCGGTGTCGCCATGAGCGCACGGACCTGTTCGAACGCTTCCGGCGACGTCAGCGAACGATCCAGGGCCCACAGCAGGAAAGGCATGGCGAAAAACAGCGCTATGCCGCTGATGCGATGAGAAATCGAGGCAATCGCCGGCACGGGAAACTTGATGGTGGTCAGATCGAGATTGACAGGTCTTTTATCGGTCACAGTCGCTACCACTACTCCGCGGGCTCCGGGCACCCCGGAGCTGTTGCAAGGATCAGGAACCCTGGGCAAACGCATTCGCCGCGCCGAGCCGAGTCCCCGTCAGCGCTGATTGACTCCGCGCGGCGGGCCCTAAGTATAGCGCTCGCCACAAATCATTACAAACCGCAAAATAGGCTCGCTCGCGGCAGCACAGCGTGAACACATGCCCCATCCGTGGTCGGGAGAGATCCCGGGGTAAAAAGCACGATATCGTGTTTCCCTAACTAGCTGATTTTGGCGTGTTTTAGGTGACAGCCTGACCCACTGAACCGCGTTGACATGCATGTATCAAAACATTACCGTCCTTTGAATCCGGAGGTGTAACCGTCGACCACCCCGCTGCCTATCCCGTCCGCATCAGTCCCGCGCAGGAGAGTTCCATGAGTCAGAGGAAAGCCGTTCTCAAAGTGGATGGCCAGGAAGATATCGAACTGCCCGTGTATTCGCCCACGCTGGGCAAGGATGTGGTAGACGTAAACGCCCTGGGCAGTCACGGATTTTTTACCTATGACCCAGGGTTCCAGTCCACCGCAGCCTGCGAGTCCCGGATTACCTTTATCGATGGGGAAAACGGTAAACTTCTTCACCGCGGCTATTCAATCGAGGAGCTCGCCAGTCGCTCGGATTACCTGGAAGTGTGCTACCTGCTACTTAATGGCGAGCTGCCGAATCCGGATGAGCGCGATGAGTTCGTCACCACCATCAAACATCACACTATGATCCATGAGCAGCTGCGCAACCTTTTTAACGGTTTCCGCCGGGACGCGCACCCCATGGCCATCATGTGTGGGGTGGTCGGGGCGCTATCCGCCTTTTATCACGACTCCACCGACATCAGTAATCCCGAACACCGGACTATCACGGCTCATCGACTGGTTGCCAAGATCCCCACCATTGCGGCCATGTCGTACAAGTATTCGCTGGGCCAACCCTTCATGTATCCGCGCAATGACCTCGGTTATGCGGAAAATTTCCTGCACATGATGTTTGGCGTGCCTGCCGAAGAGACCCGGGTCAGCCCCACCCTGGCACGGGCCATGAACCGGATCTTCATCCTGCATGCCGACCACGAGCAGAATGCTTCCACCTCGACGGTACGGCTCGCCGGCTCGTCCGGGGCCAATCCCTTTGCCTGCATCGCGGCGGGCATCTCCGCGCTCTGGGGCCCGGCTCATGGCGGAGCCAACGAGGCCGTGCTGAACATGCTCGACGAGATTGGCGATGTCTCCCAGATTGATAAATACATCGCCAAGGCCAAGGACAAGAATGATCCGTTCAAGCTTATGGGCTTTGGCCATCGGGTCTACAAAAACTATGACCCGCGCGCGGTCGTCATGCGCGAATCCTGTCACGAGGTTCTGGATGAACTCGGCATTCATGACAACAAACTGGAACTGGCGATGAAACTGGAAGAAATCGCTCTCAACGACGACTACTTCCGGGAGAAAAACCTCTTCCCTAACGTGGACTTCTATTCCGGGATTATCCTGAGCGCCATGGGTATTCCCACGTCCATGTTCACCGTGATTTTCGCGCTCAGCCGAACCGTGGGCTGGATCGCGCACTGGAACGAAATGATCTCCAACACCTACAAGATTGGTCGTCCACGGCAACTTTACACAGGCCTCACGCAGCGGCCCTTCGTACCACTGCACGAGCGCTGATCCGGCCAATGGTTGTAAAGCTCCAACGTAAGCGTTCATTCCCCGACGTGGTTGCCCGCTTTATAGAGGTGTGATCGCAGG
>CAYPKI010000064.1:0-9553 GCA_964411265.1 uncultured Alcanivorax sp.
TCATCTCCATGAAGAAGAACTCGCCGTCCGGGGCCAGCAGGAACTCCACCGTACCCGCGCCCTCGTAACCGATGGCCTCGGCGGCGCGCACGGCGGCCGCGCCCATGGCCTCGCGCTGGTGATCCGACAGGCCCGGGGCCGGGGCTTCCTCGACGATTTTCTGGTGGCGGCGCTGTACGGAACAGTCGCGTTCATAGAGGTGCACGGCCTGCCCCTGACGGTCCATGAAGACCTGGACTTCCACATGCCGGGCACTGGGCAGGTAGCGCTCCAGCAACATGCGGTCATCGCCGAAGGCGCCCTGTGCTTCCCGGCGGGCGGCGGCCAGTTCGGTATCGAAGGAATCGGTGTCATGGACAATCCGCATGCCCTTGCCGCCGCCACCCGCCACGGCCTTGATCAGCAGGGGATAGCGGATATCCCCGGCGGCGGCGCGAAGGGTGGCGTCGTCGGCACGGGGCTGATCCATGCCCGGCAGCACGGGCACGCCGCTGTCCGCCATGCGCCGGCGGGCCTCGGCCTTGTCGCCCATGAGCCGTATGGCCTCGGCCGGCGGGCCCACGAAGATCAGCCCCGCCTGCTGACAGGCCTCCACGAAATCCGCGTTCTCGGAGAGAAAGCCGTAGCCGGGATGAATGGCGTCGGCGCCGGTTTCCCGGGCGGCGGCCAGGATCTTGTCCGTGTCCAGATAACTCTCGGCCGCCCGGGCCGTGCCCAGCAAAACCGCCTCGTCCGCTTCGCGTACATGGGGCAGCCCGGCATCCACATCGGAATACACCGCCACCGTGGCCAGCCCCTGTTCGCGGCAGGTGCGGATAATGCGGCGGGCGATTTCACCCCGGTTGGCTACCAGCACCTTGCGGATCATGACGGGGTCTCCTCGCCGGGGGATTGCCATGCGGGTTGGCGTTTTTCGAGGAAGGCGGACAGACCTTCCCGCCCCTCGTCGGCGCCGCGCAGGTCCGCGATCAGTTCGGCCGTGTAGTCACGCATGTCCCGGTCAATGGGCCCGTGCGCGACCCGCTCCACCAGCTCCCGCGCCCGGCGCTGGGCGCCCGGCGCACCGCCACCCAGCAGATCCAGCTGTTCATCCACCGCTTCATCCAGCTGCTCGCGGGGCACCACCTTGTGGACCAGCGAGAGCTGTTCGGCCGTGCTGGCCGGGATGACTTCCGCCGTCATGAAAAACCGCCGGGCCTGTCGCTCACCCAGCGCGCGCACCACATAGGGCGCGATCACCGCGGGCAGGATGCCCAGGCGCACCTCGCTGAGACAAAAGCGTGCGTCGTCGGCGGCGACGGCAATATCAGCGGCGCAGATCAGGCCCAGCGCGCCGCCGAAGGCCGCGCCCTGAACCCGGACCACCACCGGACGCGGACAGCGGTCGATGGCGTCCATGAGCGCGGCCAGACGGCGCGCATCGGCGATGTTGTCGTCATGATCCATGTCGGCCATGGAACGCATCCACGCAAGATCCGCGCCGGCACTGAAATGCTTGCCCGCGCCGGCGAGTACCACGGCGCGTATTTCCGGGTGCTTTGCTACCTGGTCCAGCGAACGGGTCAGTTCGCCAATAATTTCGGCATCAAAGGCGTTGCGCTTGTCGTCCCGGTTCACGGTGATCCGGGCAATGTTGTCCTCGAGGGTGAATTCCACACTCATGAATCGATCTCCTACATCCGGAAGACGCCGTAGCGCACATCCGGTATCGGGGCGTTCAGGCTCGCGGAGATGGCCAGGCCCAGCACGTCGCGCGTGTCAGCCGGGTCGATGACGCCGTCGTCCCAAAGCCTTGCGCTCGCGTAGTAGGGATGGGCCATGGCTTCGTATTTCTCCACCATCTGCTTGCGAAAAGTCTCGGCCTCGTCGGCGTCCCAGACTTCACCTTTCTTGCGCAGCGCCGCTTCCTTGACCTGGGTAAGTACACTGGCGGCCTGTTCGCCGCCCATGACGGAAATCCGGGCATTGGGCCAGAGGAACATGAAGCGCGGATCATAGGCGCGTCCGCACATGCCGTAATTGCCCGCGCCAAAGCTGCCGCCGGTGACCACGGTGAATTTGGGCACGGTGGAACAGGCCACGGCATTGACCATCTTGGCACCGTGCCGGGCGATGCCTTCCGCCTCGTATTTCGGGCCCACCATGAAACCGGTTATGTTCTGCAGAAAGATCAGCGGCACCTTGCGCTGATTGCACAGCTCGATGAAGTGCGCCCCCTTGGTGGCGGATTCGGAAAAAAGAATGCCGTCATTGGCCACAATGCCCACCGGATAACCGTGGATGCGCGCGAAGCCGGTCACGAGGGTGGTGCCGTAGCGGGCCTTGAATTCATCCAGTTCGGAGTCGTCCACGATACGCGCGATCACTTCCCGCGCGGGCATGGCCTGGCGCGTGGACGGCGGAATAATGCCGTAAAGCTCCTGCGGATCATGACGCGGCGGCCTGGGTTCGGTGGTGTCCTGCAGATGAGTCTTGCGCCGGTTGGACCGGCCGACGCAGTGCCGCGCCAGCTGCAGGGCATGGTCTTCGTTTTCGGCGAGATGATCGGCCACGCCGGATTGCTCGGTGTGGAGTACGGCGCCGCCCAGTTCCTCGGCGGTAACCTCTTCACCCGTGGCCGCTTTCACCAGCGGCGGTCCGGCGAGAAAGATGGTCCCCTGTTCGCGCACGATAATGGTTTCGTCCGCCATGGCCGGCACATAGGCGCCGCCGGCGGTGCACGACCCCACCACAGCGGCGATCTGCGGAATGCCCTGAGCGGAGAGATTGGCCATATTGAAGAAGATGCGGCCGAAGTGCTCCCGATCGGGGAAGACTTCATCCTGGCGGGGCAGGTTCGCGCCGCCGGAGTCCACCAGATAGATGCAGGGCAGGTTGTTGTCTTCTGCTACGGCCTGTGCGCGCAGATGCTTTTTTACCGTCAGCGGATAATAGCTGCCGCCCTTGACCGTGGGATCATTGGCCACGATCACGCATTCCCGTCCGTTGACCCGGCCGATGCCGCCCACACAACCGGCGGCGGGTACCTCTTCGCCGTCGTAGACATCGCGCGCGGCCAGTGGCGAGAGCTCCAGAAAGGGCGAGCCGGGATCCAGCAGGCGTTCAATGCGCTCGCGCACGGGCAGCTTGCCCCGTTCGCGCAAACGCGCCTGGGCCTGATCCCCACCACCCCGGGCGACCCGGTCCAGTTCGTTTATCAGATCCGCTACCAGCTCCTCGTTATGGGCGCGGTTGTTCTCGTAGTCCCAGCTGCTCGGCTGGATGCGGCTTTTGATTACGGACATGAAAGAAACTCCGTTGCAAGCCGAAAGCTGAAAGTTGAAAGCGCAAAGACGAAAGTCCGACCGCTCTGGCGCTGTTACATGGTTTCGTTGAAGAGTTCTCTTCCAATCAGCATTCGTCTGATCTCGCTGGTACCAGCCCCTGTTTGGCTCCAGCCCGGCGCTTTCGCGCCTTAACGTCAACAAAGTTGACGTTAGCCTCCGCCGAATAGGTGCTGGTAATCGGGTTCAAGATGTTTCCTGGAATAACTCTCTTCCGATCAACATCCGCCTGATCTCGCTGGTACCAGCACCGATTTGGCTCCGGCACGCTGCTTTCGCAGCTTAACCCTGGCTTTGCCAGGGTTAGCCTCCGCCGAATTGGAGCGAACCAGCTTCTTACATGGTTTCATTGAACAATTCTCGTCCAATCAGCATTCGCCGGATTTCACTCGTACCGGCTCCGATTTCATAAAGCTTCGCATCCCGCAGGAAGCGGCCCGTCGGGTATTCATTGATATAGCCATTGCCGCCCAGGGCCTGGATGGCGTCGAGGGCTTGCTGGGTGGCGTTTTCGGCGCAGAAAAGGATGCAGCCGGCGGCGTCCTTGCGCTGGGTTTCGCCGCGGTCGCAGGCCTGGGCCACGGCATAGAGGTAGCTGCGCGACGCGCTCAAGCGGGTGTACATGTCGGCCAGTTTCGCCTGCATGAGCTGAAATTCACCGATGGGACGGCCGAACTGCTCGCGTTCGTGCACATAGGGGATGACTTCGTCGAGACAGGCCTGCATGAGGCCTACGGGGCCGCCGGACAGCACAGCCCGTTCGTAGTCCAACCCGCTCATGAGAACGCCCGCTCCCCGGCCTTCGCCGCCCAGCACGTTTTCGACGGGCACCTTGCAGTCCTCGAAGACCAATTCACAGGTGTTGGATCCGCGCATGCCCAGCTTGTCCAGTTTCTGTGCGCGCGAGAAGCCGGGACAATCGTGCTCGACGATCAGGGCGGTGATGCCTTTGGAACCAGCATCCGGATCCGTTTTGGCGTAGACGACATAGGTATGGGCATCGGGTCCATTGGTAATCCACATTTTGCTGCCGTTGAGGACATAGTGATCGCCTTTGTGCTCGGCGCGTAGTTTCATGTCCACTACGTCCGAGCCGGCGCCGGTTTCGCTCATGGCCAGCGCGCCCACTTTTTTCCCGGAAAGCAGCTCGGGGAGATACTGTTGACGCTGCTGCTCGGTGCCGTTGAGACGGATCTGGTTGACGCACAGATTCGAATGCGCGCCATAGGACAGGCCCACGGAGGCGGACGCCCGGCTGACTTCTTCCATGGCGATGACGTGGGCCAGATAGCCCATGTCGGAACCGCCATATTCTTCTTCCACCGTGATGCCCAGCAGGCCCAGTTCGCCCATTCGGGGCCAGAGGTCGTTCGGAAATGTATTGGTTTCATCGATTTCCGCGGCCCGGGGTGCGATTTCTTTCTCCGCGAAAATGCGCACGGTGTCGCGCAGGGCGCTCAGGGTTTCATCCAGGCCGTATTGCAGGGTGGGGTAATGTTGCATCGTGACTCCTGTTGATCAGGCGCGTTCAGCAAGCGCATCCCGGCAGCGTTGTTCCACTTCGTCCAGCTCGCTTTCCATGGCTTCGATATCCCGTTTTTGCTGTTCGAGCTGGCGGCGCCGGTCGGCAATCTTGTCCACCAAAGCCTGAAGCTGGCCCCGGTTGTCCGCGTCCGGGTGGTACATGTCAATCAACTCCCGGCTCTCGGACAGCGAAAAGCCCAGACGCTTGCCCCGCAGGATCAGCTTGAGCCGCACGCGATCACGGGGGCGATAGATCCGGTTTTGGCCATGCCGTTCCGGCTCCAGAAGGCCCTCATCTTCATAAAAGCGGATGGTTCGGGTGGTGATCCCGAACGCCTGCGCCAGGTCGCCGATGGTCCAGGTTTCTTCGGACATAAAGTCGAGTCTGGCTAAACTTTACGTTTACGTAAAGGGTAATATCGGAACACCCTTTCAGTAACTGACACACTGTCCCAAATAAAGCTGGACTGCCCGCCTTGATCGAGCGGGCGAGACTGGAGCCCCATGCTGGTGCGCTGGAATCAATGGGTCATTGAGTATTCCTGGACGGTGGTGCTCAGGGGCTGCTGTGCACTGTGTTCGCCGGCTGTTGCCTCGAGGATTTCGACAGCAACAATAATCGCCGCATCTTCCTTGCCGGGGACAACCCGGACTTCCAGCGTTGCCGTCAGCTGGAAGACCGCTTTACGGCTAACGAAGTCGTACTCTTCGTGATCCATCCGCATGATAACGACATCTTTACGCGCGCTAATGTGAGCGCGCTCGAAGAGCTCACCGAGCAGGCCTGGACCCTCCCCAATGCCACCCGGATGAATTCCCCGGTGAACTTTAAGCAGACGCGGGTGGATGGCGACACCCTCAACATCAATCCGCTGGTGGCGGATCCAGCGGCAATGACGTCCGAGGCGATGGAGCGCGCCCGGCAGGTGGCTTTGAACTGGCTCTCTTGGGTGCGGCTGATCCTGTCGCCGGAAGGTCATGTGGCGGGTGTGCCCGTGCCAGTGACCATGAACGAGCACAATAGCAAGGCGCCCCTGATTACCCGTGCGGCCGGGAGCATGGCCTTGGGTTTTCAGCAGCGCTATCCGTGTAGCGAGTTCATGCTTACGGGCACAGTGGTCTTTTCCTGGGCTACGGCCAAGGCTACGGAACAGGCGCTTAACACCATTCTACCGCTGGCCTTCGGGTCATGCGGGTCTGTCTGCTGCTGATCCTGCGCCATGTGCTTTTCACGGGCCTCGTGCTGCTGGTGGTGAGCTTTTTCGTCGTGATGGCGCTGGGCCGACGCCGAGGCTCGGGGGGTAGAAGGGGGGCAGGCGGAGTGCTAGGCTTCGCCTCACTGCAGCCGCACCCTTTACCCTTGGGGGGGCGGCATCAATGCGATCAAGGAGAGCGCCATGGAGCGTTCGGCCACGCCGGTCGTGAAGGACCGCAAGATACTCCGCCAGGTAGACTATCGCGCCGCGCGCAATTCGGTGCTGGGGGTGCTCTCCGCTCTAATGGTCTATGCCTTCTTGAGCGTCTGGGGTGAGCTCTGGAGCCAGTATCGTGCCCTGGCAGTCACCTTCGGCTTTGCGATTCTGCTGCTTACCGGATTTCGACTACTGCTGGTGGTGCGCTTTGATCAGATCCCCGGCGCCGGACCGGGCCGTTGGCGGAGGCTTTTCGGCGGTGGACTGGTTCTGCATGCGTTCGCTTGGGGTTTGCTCATGGCCCTGGTGGTGCGTCTGTATGGCGTGGATGCGGCCTTTGTCGTGGTCTGCATTTACAACATCGGCGTGGTCACGGCTCTGGGAAATTCCTGGATGGGCTCGCTGGCGGCTCGGCAAAGCTGTGTCCCGCTGATGTTTGTGCCCACCATTGGGGTGTTGCTCCTGCGGGCTACGCCGGAATCCGTGGTGCTGGCCATCCTGTTGGGGGTGTACAGCGTCTATCTGTTGCGTACCTTCCGCGAACAGCATCTGGCGTTCTGGCATGCCATGGCCCGCGAACGACGGCCCACGCCCCGTAAGGAAGCGAGCCCCGGGCCGGAGCCGGCGGGACGCTCGGTGCAATTGAGCCTGGTGTATCGCCTGGCCCATGAGCTGCGCACGCCCATGAATTCCATCATGGGTATGCTATCGCTCATGGAGGACACGGAGCTGACGCCCGAACAGCGCGACTATAACCAGGTGGCCGCACAGTCGGGCAAGTTGCTGTTGTCCCTGATTGACGATGTTCTGGACTATAGCCGCATTCTCACGGGTCGGATTACGCTCAACCCCGACTTTTTCGATTTGCGTCGGGCCATTGAACAAACGCTTGAGGCCTTCGGTTCCATGGCCGAGCGTATCAAACTCGAGCTTTGTTGCGTCATGGATCAGCACCTGCCCCGCCGCGTGCGCGGCGATCGGGAGCGGCTTCTCCAGGTCCTGACCAATCTGTTAAGCAATGCGATCAAATTCAGCGAACAAGGCGAACTCATTGTGCGGGTTCACTTTGATCCGTCCAGCGAGCGCGATGGCTTGTTGCGCGTCAGTGTGGCCGACGAGGGGCCCGGCATGGACGCGACCACACTGCAAAATCTTTTTCAGGACGAGTTTTTGCACCCCGGCGAGGACGGCGGTAATCCGCAGTCGACCGGCTTCGGTCTGCTGGTTTGCCGGGGCCTGGTCGAGGCCATGAATGGTGAAATCCACGCGGACAGCCGCCCGGGCGAGGGCAGTATATTTTATTTTACCGCGCACCTGGAGATGCAGCCGGACATGCGCGAGCTGGGCGAGCTGGGTCAGGTTATGGGTTCGGATCGCGCACTGGTGGCGGGTGCGGCGACAGCGACCGAGGAAGCGCTGCAGGAAGAATTCGAGGCGCTGGGCAGTAGCTGTATGCCGGCAGACAATTATGATCACGCACTTCAGGCGCTGCGCGAGAGTCATCGCTCCCGGGTGGATTTCCAGCTTCTGCTGGTGGATACCTGGTCGTGGCGTGGCTCGGCCCTGAATCTCTGTCAGACCGTGCTCGATGATCCGGCGCTGTCCGGCCTGGGTGTCATTCTCATGGTTGGCATTGAGGAGCGGGCCGAAAAAGTGGTGCAAAGGCTGGTCGACAAGCATGACGTAACCGTGCTTATCAAACCTGTGCACCGCCACGGTCTGCGCAATGCGTTGAGTCAACTGTATAACATCGAGACACGTAAAACCCTGGCGGACAAGAACCCGGAGTCCTCCGCGGATCGTCAAGCCCGAAGCCATTACCGTGTCATGCTGGTCGAGGACAATGAAATCAATCAGCTGGTAGCTCGCGGGATGCTCGACAAGCTGGGCTATCAGGTGAAAGTAGTGGACAGTGGTGAGCACGCGCTGGAATTACTGCAGCGCGAGCGCTTCGATCTGGTGCTGATGGATTGCATGATGCCGGGGCTTGACGGTTTCGAGGTGACCCGCCGGATGCGCGAAAGGGAGGATAACGACCAGCGCATCCCGGTCATCGCTATTACCGCCAACACGGCGGAAGACGTGCAGTCGCGCTGCATGGCCGCGGGCATGGACGACTTTCTGGCCAAGCCCATTCATCTGGATAATCTGGAGACCCTGCTGCACCACTGGTTGCCTGCCGATACCTCCACGGAGAACGAAGAGGACGAGGAATGACGCGGCGCGCGCTGCTGCTCGGAGCCACGGGACTGGTGGGTAGTCAGTGCCTGCAGGCCCTTTGTGCCGGCACCGACTATGATGCGGTAACGGTGCTATCCCGGCGTCCGCTGGACGTGGCTGATCCCCGGGTTCGCGTGGAAGTGCTCAAGCTGGAAGACATGGTTGATCAGCCGGCGTTGTTCGCCGTGGACGATATCTTTTGTTGCCTGGGTACGACGCTGAGCAAGGCCGGCAGCCGGGAGGCTTTTCACCATGTGGACCACGATCTGTGCGTGCAGGCGGCACAGCTGGCGGAGCAGGGCGCGCACAATTTCCTGCTGGTGTCCGCTATCAACGCCAATCGTCGCTCGCCGTTTTTTTATGCCCGCACCAAGGGCGAGGCGGAAGCTGACGCGAGCGCCGTGGGGCCGAAGGCGGTTCACTTGTTCCAGCCCTCCCTTTTGCTGGGCGAGCGCAACGAAAGCCGCCCGTCGGAATGGCTGGGCATTCAGGCCATGCGTGTCGTTCAGCCTGTTTTTCATGGTGTGCGCAGCAAACTGGCTCCGGTCTCCGCCCAGCAACTGGCACATGCCATGACGAATGTGGCCAGAGCGAACCGCCCGGCCGGGACGTATCGCTACCGCTATGCCGATTTTCTGGCCTGGCACCGCGCCGGCTCGTAGAATCCACCTTTCCTGAAATCATCCCGACGGTTGAGGAGGACTGTTGTGAGTTTTGTGACCTGTGATCTTTGTGATGAACATCCCGATAAGGTATCCGTGGTACGGGAACTGCAGTGGCGCAGTTTCGGCGCGTGTTCCGCTTTCGGAGGCAAAATCGTTACGGTGAAATGCTTCGAGGACAACTCCCGTGTCAAGGAACAGCTCACGGGCACCGATGGGCGGGGTAAAGTGCTGGTCGTGGACGGTGGCGGCTCGCTGCGCAATGCGCTCATCGGCGACATGATCGCTGAAAAAGCGGTCGCCAACGGCTGGGAAGGTGTGATTATCTACGGCGCCTGCCGTGACGTGGATGAGCTCGCCAGGCTGGATATCGGCATCCTGGCGCAGGGCTGTGTGCCCATCAAGTCCGTGC
>CAYPKI010000064.1:9602-13246 GCA_964411265.1 uncultured Alcanivorax sp.
AGGAGAATGTCCATGCGTGTCCTGCTATTGCTCGTCCTGATGGGCGGCTTGCCGGCAACCGCTGCCGCGGAAAAGGCTCAAGCCTTTTTCGCTGGTGGCTGCTTCTGGTGCACCGAAGCTGATTTTGAAAAGCTTGACGGTGTCTACGAAGCGGTAAGCGGCTTTGCCGGGGGCGAGGAGAAAAATCCCGCCTACAAAAAAGTTGCTTCCGGCAAGACCGGCCATACGGAAACGGTCAAGGTCGTCTATGATCCGGACCAGGTCAGCTATGAGCAGCTGCTGAGCTGGTTCTGGCGCCATATTGACCCCACGGACCCCGATGGGCAGTTCGTGGATCGGGGCAAGCAGTACCGCAGCGCCATCTTTTACCAAAGCGAAGCGGAAAAGAAGAAGGCGCAGGCGTCGAAACGCGAGCTGGATAACAGTGGTCGTTTCGACAAGCCCGTGGTTACCGAAATCACCGCTCTTGAGCAGTTCTATCCCGCCGCCGACAAGCATCAGGATTACTACAAAGAGCATGCGCTGAAGTACAAGTTCTATCGGTCCCGATCGGGCCGGGATGATTTTCTCGAAGAGCACTGGGACAAGCCGGATCGACGGCCCTGGAAGCAGTCCAAAGGGGGCGCGAATCCGGTCGGCGACGCGAAAAAGCGGGTATCGCTGGGCCCGCCCTGGCAAGGGCCCGAAGACTTTAATCGCCCGTCCGATAAGGAGTTGCGCGAACGTCTGAACCCCACGACCTTCGAGGTCATGCGCCGCGACGGTACGGAACCGCCCAACGAAAACGCTTTCCACAAACATGATCAGCCCGGAATCTATGTAGATGCCATCAGCGGTGAGCCCGTTTTTGCTTCGGTGCACAAGTTCTACTCTGAAAGCGGCTGGCCCAGCTTCACCCAGCCCATCGACGAGGACTTCGTTACCCTGCACGAGGATCGCAAACTCTTTACGACGCGCACCGAGGTCCGCAGCCGCTACGCGGATTCCCACCTGGGTCATGTTTTCCAGGACGGCCCGGAGCCCACGGGTGAGCGCTGGTGTATCAACTCCGCCGCACTGGATTTCGTGCCCCGCGACCGGATGAAGGAACTCGGTTACGGCCAGTGGCTGTCCCTTTTCGACTAAGGGCCGTGGCGGTCCCTGTCGGGATCGCTCCCGACGCCTGATAGGTGTTGCATAGTCTGCCGCTTGTGACCACAAAGTCACGTAAGTATCCGGTATTAGCGTATTTTTAGAGCTCTGGTTCTTTCCGCTGTTTTTCCCGTTATCCCATGGCCAAAGGCCTTGCCGTCCCCCTAGACTCAATTTTGCACGAACGTACCAATAGCGGTAATTCTGGTACGGATAACAAGACAAGCAAAAAGGACGGCAAGCCATGAACCTGAAACAATCGCTATCACTGCTGTTGACGCTGCTTCTGGCAAGCGGTGTCCACGCGTCCGATGTCGATGACTACCAGGGCAGCTGGGTCGACCGCGCACTATCGCTGCAACGCGATCTGGGCGATTTCGCGCCCATGGGCCAGGCGACATTTCTGGGCACCCACAACAGCTACAACAGCGCGGCCTACAGCTCGGCGGTGCGCTATGTGGATCCCAACCAGTCGCGCTCCATTCGGGACCAGCTGCGCATGGATATCCGGGCAATCGAACTCGATGTGCACACCTACTTTTCCATGCATGGCTGGTTCTGGGACTGGGGCAAGGAGCTTTTGCTCTGCCATGGCCAGGACAGTCACCTGGGTTGCAGCAACTATGACCGCAAGTTCAGCCAGGGCCTGAGCGAAATCCGCAACTGGCTGGATCAGCCGGGGAACAGCGACGAAGTGATTCTGCTCTACATCGAGGATCACATTGATGGCGGCTGGTATGACGATGCCATTGCGGATCTGCAGCATCATCTGGGTGACAGGATTTACCGCCCCGATGGCAGCGGCTGCCAGGGCATCCCCATGGATCAGTCGCGCTCGGAAATCCTGGCCCGGGGCAAGCAGGTAATCCTCATGACCGACGGTTGCGACCACGGCTTGACCAGCTGGGTCCACGGCGGCGTGGGGGATCAGCTGAACGGTTATCCCACCTCGGATGTGGAATCCCTGGGCGGCTATCCTGCCTGCAATACCGACACCTTCAGCCGGACCTTTCAGGACCAACACATAATCCGCTATCAGGAGGACCGGACCAATCTGTCCAGTGCCTTTGGCGATCCCGGGGATCGCATCACCCCGGCGGCGCTGACGGCGTTGCTGCAATGCGGCACCAACCTGCCGGCCATGGACAAACTCACGCCCTGGGACGGCCGGCTGAAAGCCGCTGTCTGGAGCTGGAACCGGGGCGAGCCCAATGACGCGGGCTCTGGCGAGGATTGTGGCGAGCACCTGTTCAGCGCGCGCTTCAACGACGCGCAGTGCCAGCTCGAGCGCCGCTTTGCCTGCAAGAAGCCGGGCAGCCATGACTGGTATATCACCGCCGATGCGGGTTCCTGGAGCGAAGGCGAACAGCTCTGCCGCGACGAAACCGACGGCAGCCATGTCTTCAGCGTTCCCACCAACGGCTTCGACAATGAAAAGCTCAGGGAAGCCAAGGAGTACCACGGCAGTGTGGGCAAAGTCTGGATCAACTACAGCGACCGCCTGACCGAAGGTGGATGGGTTCCCGGCAATCCCTGAAACCGCTTGGTTCGGCCGAAAAGGGGGCCGTATGGCCCCCTTTTTTGTTTGGTTATAGCCTTCTCTGAAGGCACGCCGAGATTGGAGCATTGCTCATACAAGTGATAATTTCGTTTGAAGCCTAAATATCGTTGCCCCAAATATGCATGGGAAAGAGAAACAAGGATGAGGATTACCAAGCTCTCCATAACGATTTTGCTTCTGGTGGCTTTCGTTGCTTTGAATCTTTATGGCAAATGGTATGAGGAGTCTTTGAAGAACGGTTTGTATCTACTAATGTTTTTTCTTCTTGTTATCTGGGGACTTTTATCCAGAGTATCGGATTTGATTAGTGTGCCAGGACCAAAGCTCTGGGATGGTTTTTTCTTGCTCCCCTTGCTTGGACTGTTAGTGCTTGATTTCTATATCCATGCCTCTGTTAACGAAACTTTTGGTGAAGGTTTCGTTAGGTTTGTAGCAGTTGGGGTTCTTGGGTTTGGGGTTTCGGCTTGTGCATGGAGGCTGAAGACCGAAGTTACGGAGTAGGTTGAGCGATGTTCCGGGCGAAGCCGAAGGCGAGCCCGTAACAGTCTCCTGCCTTGTCCGGTTGTACGTTCTCTGAGCCTCGGAGAAAGGGGCTCGCAAGGCGCCGCAGACGCCGGTGTGGTGTCGCCACATCAAGTCTGCGCAACGCCGCGAGCGGCTTTCTCCGAGGCTCCCGGAAGGGCGCGTTATCGGCGGCGCTAGGCTGCGTTGCTGCCGCTTGACGTGGCTCCACCACGCCTGCGCGCCAGCGCCTTGCCCAGCACCACCGATAACGCGCAGAGAATGCACAACCGGGCAAGGCAGGAGACCTGGGCCCCGCTGAACCGCCGAGGGAGGCGGGTGGAGCGCAGGACGCGGCGAGCCCGCCAACTGAGGGGATCCGACCACTCAATCTTCGATTGGGTGGTCGGACGGTGAAGTGGGGTGTCTTTTTCTTGCTTACTTCTTTTGG
>CAYPKI010000065.1:0-3154 GCA_964411265.1 uncultured Alcanivorax sp.
TAATAGCAGTGATTCGGGAGCATCGGTTTTTATCGCTGAAGGGGAGGACCCTGATGACGGGGAACCAACCGTGCAGTTAGTTAACTCGGTCATCGTCGGCGATCAATCTGCGAGTGACTGCACGGGCGCCGCTTTTTCTCAAAACCTGACTCTAGAATACAATAGGCTCGGTTCTGGTTGCCCCAGTGGCGGCACCAATAGGGATGCAACGGATGGTGGTTCGGGCACCAGTCAGGATTCCATTGAAGTTCTGGCTAATGACCTGGGGAATTGCGGTAACTCCGCGAATACCAACAGCCCCGGGTGTAGCCCGGCCGACCTAAACCCGTTCCCGGGCTACCTTCCCGCAACGTCCCCGGGTATTAGCTGTAATAATAACGGCTCCCCCACCACCGCCTTTTGTGCCGGTGCCCCTCCAGGGGGAGCCAGTTTCCCGTGCGAGTCCAGCGACCAACGTGGTATATCGCGGCTCGAAGAAGAGCGCTGTGACGCCGGTTCTATACAGTTTGAAACCGCCGTTGGTCAGGTAAACGAAATCGAAATTGACTCCGGTAAGACGAGCAAGCTCGATTTTGTGGAAAATGATCTTGGGGATGCCAGTGTCGATTGTAACCGTGGTTCTTTGAGTGGCATTGAGGAATGTGTTGAAGCCGTAGTTCCGCCCGAACGGCCCGAGGCTACCGTAGAGTTTGTCGAAGACCCTGATAAGCCCGACTCGGGTTATCCTGTCGCGATGTATGACCCGGGCTCCGATTATCATGGACTGGATCGGTTCGCCTACAGCATTGATAGCCGGGCTTTCGAGGCGACGAGGCAAAATCGGGATGTAGAAGCCTTTGTCAACGTGGTAGCGCAGCCGGAGTCCGGTTTGCAGGAAAGTGATTCCATTGATCAGATTGGGAGTGTCTCCTGGTTAGCAATGTTTTTGACCGGGGTGCTGGGCCTAGTCCGGCGTCGAGGAATCGCTGCTTTGTGGCTTCTTCTTCTGGCGCCCCTAAGCCATGGTACCGAGATCCAAGTGGATACGCGACGCGACGTAACAGACCGCGAGGATGGTGTATGTTCTCTGCGCGAGGCGGTCTATTCGTCGCGGGATGATACTGTGAATCCGGAGCCGGCCTGCGCCGATGGCGCGGACGGCGAAGACACGGTGATTTTGCCGCGGGGCTGTTTAACCCTGGATCCGGGTGAAGGCCCTCTACAAGTCATTGACCCCCTGAGCATTCGTGGAGAGGGGGCTCATGGTATCGATTCCGCGGATCCACCGAATTTTGGGGATCCTGCTAGCGATGTTTGTGATGCTCAGAAATCGACGTGGACCGAAGGTACCGTCATTCAAAGTAATCCGGATAAGGCTGGCGATTCTCGAATTCTCGAAAATAGTGCCGGCATGACGGTTTCCGAGGTCACTTTGGTTGGCGGGCGTGCCACTGGTCAGAACGGTGGGGCCATTCGAGCCAGCTCCGGGGTTGTCCTGCAAGAGGTCGAGTTTTTCAACAATCAGGCGACGCGCACTAATGGAACGGGCGGACGGGGTGGTGCTATCTGGCTGGTTGGTCTGGACACCACTGAAGATCCTCAGAATCTGACGGCGCGGCGGACCTATTTCCTGGATAATACCGCTGACCTGGATGGTGGTGCTATTACCATGCAGAGCGAAACCGGCTTTTCACTTAACATTATTGATTCGACCTTTGAACTCAACCACGCAAAGCTGGGCGCAGGTGGTGCGCTTAGAATGATTGGCAACAGTGGAGTTTCGTGGGTCGTGAATACAACGATGGTGAATAACACCGTAATAAATAACCATGGCGGCGATGCCGCGGGTATTGATGTGGGGGAAGAAAAGACAATTAATGGAGGCGATCCCGCACGTCGTTTTAGGTTAACCAATTCGGTTATCTCCGATAACCATCTTAATGATGATTCGCATGACCCCGAAGCTGAATCCCATCCCAATCCCGCAAGTCACATGAATGCGAACAGGTGTAGTTCTTCCGCTACGCCGCAGGCGTTTAGTCAGTTTAGTTTCAATTTAATGCCCGATAACGCGGACACAACAACATGTAATACCGACTATGCGGGCGACGATAATGAGCAACGTTTGCAAGGAGATATCCGCGATACGCTTATCGCGCAAACGGGCGATCCAACCCCATCCCCATCCCCATCCCCATCAACCCGCTATACTGAAGGCCAGGGCGCCAATGGTTTTATTCCGCCGAACGTTGGAGTTGTTACTGGGCCTGCAACGAACAGCATTCGCGATTCCGGCAACGATGGCGATCTGGCGACCGGGCGAACTGAAAGTCCAGCAGTATTTTGCAGATCCTTTGATGTTCGTAGTTTTACCCGCGAAAGCGGCGGGCGGTGTGATCGTGGCGCATTCGAGGTTCAGGAGACAACGGCTTTGGATGACACCGGCTCGCGGGACCGATTGCGCGAAGATGGGAAGATATTTATTGATGTTCTCGCCAATGATTCAACGGATCCGAGCTCCCGACGAATTGATCCGACCAGTCTTGAGGTGGTTTGGAGTGCACCGAATCTCCCGGGGGGGACAGCCGTGGTTTACAAGAACTTTCGGGATGTGGAATGTGTCGGCCATTCGAATGTCGATCAAGAAGTCCGGAATGGAAATCCGAAAGTAGATTTTGACGAAGAAGAATGCGTGATTCTTTATGATCCGGCTCGAGCGGACCCGCTTGACGAAAGTAGCGGGCCAAGTCCCGTCAGCTGTTCGGCTCTGCCGCTAAAATACGAGGAAGGGGAACGTGGTAAGGCCCTGGAATACACTTTTGAGGCTGTTGATTTAAATGATGATAATGATCGGGAACCGCCGGGTAATCCTGGTAAAGTTTTCTTAACAGTCGAAAATATTGCTCCGGAAATCGAACCTGAAAGGGTATGGAATCAACCAGGCGAGGAGGTGGTTATCGATCTGAATATCACTGACCCGTTCGCGCCTGAAGGCCAGGACGAGAAAATCGATTACGGCTCCTTTGAGCTGGAATCGGTGCCGCAATTCGCGGACGAGGCTGAAGACGGTGATATCGTTGGTACCGGGATCAAGTTCAATGAACCGGCCCAGGGGCAGATCACTTATGTTCCTCGCGACAAGACGAAGCGGTTTACGGATCGTTTTGGGGTGAGT
>CAYPKI010000065.1:3164-4248 GCA_964411265.1 uncultured Alcanivorax sp.
GCAGATGCAGATTGCGGCAAACGTTCGGCGTCGGCGGCAATGCAGATCCGTTACCCGGACGAAGATACATCGGGGGGCGAAGCACTGAGTGGCGGCTCCGTGGGCCTGAGTGCTTTGGTGGCTCTGCTGGGCCTGGGTGGCCTCCGCCGCCGGCTCAGGGTCTGAGGACCGCCGCGCCGGTAAAGCGCCCGGCGCGCAAGTCGTCCAGTGCCTGATTGGCTTCAGCTAGCGGATAGATATGGGTATCCGTCTCCACCGGCCGCTCGGGCAGCAGGGCGAAGAACTCCTCGCCATCACGCCGGGTCAGGTTGGCGACGGACTGGATGCGGCGTTCCTCCCACAACAGCCGATAGGGCATGGACGGGATATCGCTCATATGGATCCCGCCGAGCACCAGTCGGGCGCCGGGTTTGAGGCGGGATAATGCTTCCGGAACCAGTTCGCCCACGGGTGCGAAGATGATGGCGGCGTCCAGGGCCTTCGGTGGTGCTTCATCCGAGCCGCCGGCCCAGACGGCGCCCTTGGCCCGGGCGAAGCGCTGGCCCTCCCCGGGCAAAGGTCTGGCTTTCGGTGTCGCCCGGGCGGGTAAAGGCGTGGATTCGCTGGCCTGCCGGTGTCGCAATCTGGGTAAGGATGTGCGCCGCCGCGCCAAAGCCGTAGAGGCCCAGATTGCGCACGTTGTCGCCGCAGAAACGCCAGGCGCGATAGCTGATCAGCCCGGCGCACAGCAGCGGTGTCTGGGCCTCGGGTGGCTGGTTTTCGGGCAGGGCGAAGCAGAACTGCCGGTTCGCGACCGCGTATTCGGCAAAGCCGCCGTCCCGGTTGTAGCCGGTGAAACGCGCATCCGGGCAGAGATTGTCCCGTTCGGCAAGGCAGAATTCGCAGTGGCCGCAGGTGCCGCCCAGCCAGGGCACGCCCACACGTTGTCCGGGCTGCCATTGACCGCTCGGGTCCGCTTCCACGGTACCCACGATCTGGTGGCCCGGAATCAGCGGCAGGGCGGGTTCATTCAGCTCTCCGTCAACGATGTGCAGATCCGGGCGACAAACGCTGGACGTTCTCGACCGGTGGCGAGGTCCACTCC
>CAYPKI010000065.1:4258-12467 GCA_964411265.1 uncultured Alcanivorax sp.
GACAAACGCCACAGGCCTGAATCCGGATCAGCAACTCGCCGGAGCCCGGTTCCGGGCGCGCCACGGTTTCGTGTTGCAGCGGTGTGCCGGGTCCGTGGAAAACCATGGCCTTCATGAGGTTGTCATCATCCATTTTCAGAGTCCTGTTCCGGGTTGCGGCGTTTTGCTGATGCTCCGCCCAAGCGCATAATAACGCCATGAGCAATGCAGCGGCAGTCCTTCGTTTCGGAGCCAATACGAGCGGTCGTGATTTCGTCTGTGGCGATATCCATGGCGGGTGGCACCTGGTGGAACAGGCTCTGGCGGATTGCGGTTTTGATGAAGACCATGACCGGCTTTTCTGTGTCGGGGACCTGGTGGATCGCGGGGCGGAATCATGGCGGTTCCCGGAATTCATTGGTCGTGACTGGTTTCATGCCATTGTCGGCAACCATGAACAGATGGCGGTACGGGCCGTGCTGGACGGTGATGCCGAGGCGCGCGCGGTGTGGAGCATGAATGGCGGCGACTGGATCATGGAGGTTCGGCCCCAGCAGGGGCGGATGCTGGTGGAACAGCTTGCCGCACTGCCCCTGGCTATCGAGCTGGAGGGCTGGGGCCAGGCGCCCGTGGTGCTCACCCATGCCGGCATCGACGGTTGGGACTGGGAACGCGCGCGCCAGGCGCTTGTTGAACAAGGGGATGTGCACCGGACCGCCGAGCCCATGCACACCCTGCTGTGGGATCGTTCGCGCGTGCAGTACGGCGACGACAGCGTGATCCGGGGGGCGCACCATGTTTTTCACGGCCATACCGTGCTGAAAGAGGTCGTTACCCTGGGCAACCGTACCTATCTTGATCTGGGTAGCGTCATGACGGGGCGTTTCGCCATGCTGGACATAGATCGCTGGTTGAGTAGCGCTCCCGGTAGCCGGGCCGGGCTTCATGTGGTGGAAGGGGCCGGGCTTTCGTAAAAGGGTGAAAAGGAGATCCCGAATGACGGTCGACAAGCCGCTATGGATCGTACGAGTCGGGTTCAGTCTCTGGATGGTGGTCTGGGTCCCCATCATTCTCGCTACCCAGGGCCCCCAGAATTTCTGGTGGCTGTGCAATCTGGCCCAGTTTCTGCTTCTCTATGCCTTGTGGCATCCGAACCGCCTGGTGATCTCCAGTCAGGCCGGTACGGTCATGGTGGTGGGCGTCACCTGGACCCTTGATTTCATCATCGGTTTGTTTGTGGGCCACAGTATTACCGGCATCAGCGCCTATATGTTCGATCCCGAATACCCGCTGATTCAGCGGGCCAGTTCCACCTATCATATCTGGCTGCCGGCGCTTTTCCTCTGGCTGTGCTATCGTTACGGCTATGACCGGCGCGGGTTGTGGTTACAGGTGGTGATCGGTTCGCTGGCGATTGTCGGCGGCTGGCTCTTCGGCGACCCGGAACGCAATCTGAACTACACGCAAGCCCCTTTTGGCGTGGAGCAGACCTGGTTGCCGGATGCAGTGTACATTCCCCTGTTATGTCTCGGTACGGCGGTTTTTATCTATGCGCCGGGTCATTTTGTCGTACGCGGGATGCTGGAACACGCGCTGTCCGGACGTCAGCGCGCATGAATTTCGGCGGGCTTAGTCGCCGGGCCCCGATGATTCGGAATTATCGGGATGGCCCCGGGTGCTTGGCAAAACCACTGTCGTGCGCTTCGCGATTTTCGCGGCTTTGTGCCGGGGATTTGCGCACCATGACATAGGTCGCGCCGGCGCCGCCGTGCTGGGGCTGGGCGCTGTGCCAGGCGAGCACCAGCTCCGATTCGGCCAGCCAGTGAAAGACATAGCTTTTGAGTCGGGCGGGCGTGGGGCTATGCACTCCTTTGCCGTGACTGATGAGCACGGTTCTTTGACTGTGCTCATGCGCGTGACGCAGAAAGGCCTGCACCCGGTCGCGCGCTTCCGCCAGCGTTATCCGGTGTAAATCGAGTTTGGCGTCGATCCGGTATTTGCCCAGGCGCATCTTGCGATACACGCCTTCCTGAATGCCGCTTTTCTTTTCGCCGGTGATGTCGTGCGGATCCAGCTGGGGCACCTGCTCTGGCAGGGTCAGCGGATTCGGGTCGGTATGTTCGTGAGCGGCTGCTTGCCGACGGGTTTGCTGGGCCAGACGCTCACGCACGGGCCCGGGTCGCACCCGGTCATCATCTTGCAGGCGGCGCACATCATCCATTTGTTCCCGGAACATCCGGGTGTCGTCGTCCGCCATGGCGCGCTCCGAAATCTGATAGACCCCATGATACACAAAGGGTGAGCAAGCTGGGAATCCGAACCATGGCGGTTTTAGCACCCGCTTGTGACCGGGCTCCGTCGGACGCGACCCATCAGCGCCTGCGAATATTGTTACTCCTGCGATGAAGACCCGTCTTCTTGCTCATCGTCATCGGGCGGCAGAAAATACTGATCCATGAGTGTTTTCAGCGGCGGCCCATGGGTGCGGCTGGATTCCATGACGCGCATCCAGTCCAGATGTTGTTCCCAGACTTCGTTCTTCACGTCGTCGGGTTTGTTCTCGTCAGAGGATGACATCGCTCCTCCCGGGGCTAGGTTGGGGTAGGGGAGGATAGGCGATTGTGCAATGGAAGCAAATCCCGCGGCTCCTGCGCGGCATTGTGGTAGGCTTGCATCATGAACACTGAATCCTGGGTGCGTGCGCTCTGGGCCGTGGCTGCGGCATATCGTACCGAACTGGCAGCCCTTGCCGGGGTGACCATTGCCGTGGTTACGACGACTCATATTGTGCTCAACAAGCGCGACGCACGGTCTGCCGGCGCCTGGACGGGCCTGGTCTGGCTGTTGCCCTTTGTCGGTGCCGGACTTTACATGGTGCTCGGCATCAACCGGATTCACCGCCGGGCCCGATTGCTGACCCGGGGCGGATTGGCCGCGCCGGACGCCCCCTCCAGGGTACCCGAGGCGTCGCCGGCGAGCGTGCAACCACAACCCCTCGCCGAACTTGTGGGTCGAGTCACCGAGCTGCCCCTGATCCAGGGCAATGCGGTGCGCGTCCTGGAAGCTCCAGACGCCTTTGAGGCGATGGTTGCCGCCGTTGAACAGGCGCGCTCCTCGGTTTTTCTCGCCACTTATATTTTTGCCAATGATGCCGCGGGCCATCGCATGGTGGCGGCGTTGCGGCGGGCGGTGCAGCGCGGCGTCAAGGTGCGTGTGCTCCTGGACGGCATGGGCCTGCTGTACTCCTGGCCGCCGGTCGTGGCGCATTTGCGGCGCGCTGACGTACCCACGCAGCGTTTTCTGTATTCGCTGCGGCCCTGGCGTATGCCCTACCTGAATCTGCGCAACCACCGGAAACTGCTGGTGGTGGATCAAAACCTGGGATTCACGGGTGGCATCAATCTGCGGCAGGGCTATTTGAATAAGCCACCGGACCTGCGCGATTTGCATGCCCGGGTGGAGGGTCCGGTGGTGGGGCAGCTGCTCGCCAGTTTCGCCATTGACTGGCATTTCAGCTGTGGGGAAGCACTGGAAACCCATTATACGGGCTCGTTGCAGCTGGGCCATGTGAATGCCCGGGTGGTGGCCACGGGTCCGGACGCGGATCTGGATAAGCGTCGCCTGACGCTGCTGGCCGCACTCGGTCGTGCCGAGCACAGGGTGCGCATCATTACCCCCTATTTTGTGCCTGACCTGAACCTGGCTACGGCGTTGCAGCTGGCGGCGTTGCGAGGCATCCGGGTGCAGCTCCTGCTGCCGGCGAACAACAATCTGCGTTTTGTGGATTGGGCGAGCCAGCATGTTCTGGAATGGCTGGTGGAGCAGGGGGTGGAAGTTGGTTTTACCCCCGGCTGTTTCGATCACAGCAAACTCATGACCATGGACAGTGCCTGGTCCATACTGGGCTCGGGAAACTGGGACGCGCGCAGCTTGCGGCTGAATTTCGAACTGGATCTGGAGTGCTATGATCCCGTATTGGCGCAGGAGCTGGATGCTGTTTTCGAGCGTCGCTGGGAGCAGGCTATCGCCTATAACCAAGCCATACAGCGGGCCCGGCTCCGGCGTTTGCGCAATGCGCTCGCGCATTTGCTGGAGCCCTATCTTTGACGCCCGACGTCGCCGCGTCCGCAGTGTTGCTCAGGGCGGCGTCGTGCTAGCATCCGGTTTTACCTTTGCGGGAGAAATGCCGTGTCGCGCTGGCTCCTGTTGATTCTGGCTCTGGGTGTCCTGCCGCTCGCCGTGTGGGCGCAGCAGGACGGTAGTGGTCAGGCGTCCAATGGCCCGGCTCTGGGCAGTGAGGCGGAGTGGGAAGTTGACGACTGGGATCTCGTCACCGACCGGGACGACATCAAGGTCTACATGGCCCACGACAATGACGCCCGCATCAAGACCTTCCGGGGTGTTACCACCCTGCCCATGGAGGATTTCACCAGCATAGGGGCGGCCTTCGACGACTATGATTTCGTCGCGTCCTGGTTGCACATGGTATCCGGGGTCAAGGCGCTGGAGCGCGATTCTGCTTACGAGCGCCAGGTCTATGTCACCACCCAATTGCCCTGGCCGGTCAGTGACCGGGATACACCCCTCTGGGTGGGCCTGGAGCAGCGCGACAATTATGCGGTCTATATCCCTTTTCATGACAGGCCGGAGCGCATGCCTGAAAAAGACGGCTTTGTGCGAATTCCCAAGATGCAGGGTTTTTTTCTGTTCAAGCCGCTCGAACCGGGTCAGGTCAAGATGACCTTTCAGGTGGTGCTGGACCCGGGCGGCTATGTGCCGGCCTGGCTCGCCAACATGATTCTGCGTGACATCCCCTACTTTTCCATGAAACGCCTGCGTCGGGTGGTGAACATGGACAAATACCAGAACACCGGCCACGGTTATTACGAAGTCCCGCCTGCCTGGCGCAAGGCGCAGAACCCGGGCGGATCTTCAGGGGAGAAGACAGCACCACAGTCTTCGCAATAACGGGTACTGGTACCCCTGGCAGGACTCGAACCTGCTACCTACGGCTTAGGAGGCCGTTGCTCTGTCCCGATGAGCTACAGGGGCTCGTTCGCGCGTAATTGTACAGATGTGCGTGCCAGGGTTCACGGTTACTTTTACTTGTCATGGCATGAACTTTCAGGCGTGCGGTGACGAACGGACAGTGTGAGCCTTGCAACGGTGATTCATGGACAATCCAGCAGATGTCGGTGAGCCCGTAACACCGGATTCGGCTAACCCCTGGCTTTCGGTGATCATGCCGGCGCGTAATGAGGCCGGGCAGATCGCGGAGACGCTGGCGCCGCTGCAGGCGTGGCGGGGCTGGGGGGTGGAAGTGATTGTGGTGGACGACGGAAGCACCGACGCAACGGCTGAGGCACGTGCGAACAGGCCGCCCCCCGGGTGGATCGTTTGCTCAGCAGTGCTGCGGGCAGGGCGTACCAGATGAACCTGGGCATGGCCGAGGCGCGCGCCCCTCAGCTATGGTTTCTTCATGCCGACACGCGAATCGATGAGCGTCATTTGCGCGCGTTGCAAGACGCACCCCGACGCTGGGGGCATTTTCGGGTGCGGCTGTCGGGTCGGCATCCCTTGTTGCGTGTCATTGCGACCCTGATGAATGTCCGCGCCCGTGTCACCGGGGTTTCCACGGGGGATCAGAGCCTTTTCGGCACCACAGGGCTTTTTCGCGCGGAAGGCGGTTTCCCGGAACAGCCCCTGATGGAGGATGTGGCCCTCACCGCCCGCTTGTGCCGGCGGGCGGGCCCTCCGGCGCAACTAGGTCCCGCCGTGATCACGGACAGCCGCCGCTGGGAAACACGAGGCCCCTGGCGCACCATGATGCAGATGTGGTGGCTGCGCTGGCGCTACTGGCGCGGTGACGACCCGGTCGCTCTGCAACGACACTACGAGCGCGAAAACCCATGAGTCGGGACGCAATCATTGTGCTCGCGCGCGCTCCCGAGCCTGGTCGGGTCAAGACGCGGTTGATTCCGGCGCTCGGGGCCGAGGAGGCCTGCCGGGTCCACGAACAGCTTCTGGAGCACACGCTCGCTACGGTGGCCCGGGCCGGTTATCCGGCGCGGCTTTATGCGGACGGCGATCAATCCCGGATGCGCGCGCGCGCCGAACAATACGGCTTTCGGTTGCGTCGCCAGCATGAGGGCGATCTGGGCCGGCGCATGGCGGCTGCCCTGGGCGAAGTCCATGACGAGGGGTTCGAACGGGTGGCGCTAGTGGGCAGTGATTGCCCGGTGCTCGACCAGGCCTATCTGGATCAGGCGCTGACCGCGCTCGGGGAGGCTGAATTCGTACTCGGACCCGCCGACGATGGTGGTTATGTGCTGCTGGGCAGTGCCGACTCCGTGGTCTGGTCCGAGAGCCTTCTGGCGGGCGTTCGTTTCGGCGGGCCACATGCCCGGACGGATACCGAGAGCAGTTTGCGCGCCTGTGGCCGCGTGGCATGCCTGCGCCGGCTCTGGGACGTTGATGAGCCCGGCGACTGGGCGCGCGCTCGTGCGCTGACGTTTCCGCCGCCGGGCGGGGTCTGATAGATTTATATTCGTGATCGTGATTTTATTTCCAGCCCGCAGGGAGTAGCGTTATGACGGCACCCACACTGGATCGGGACGTCGTTGGGGAACTGCAATCCGTCATGGGCGCGGACTTCCAGACCCTGGTCGAATCCTTTTTTCGTGACAGTGAACAGCGCCTGACCCGCCTGCGGGAAGCTATTGATAAGGGTGAAGCGGACGAGGTCCGGCAAACGGCGCACAGCTTCAAGGGCAGTAGCGGCAATCTGGGAGCCATTACCCTGTCCGGGCTTTGTCTGGAACTGGAGCAGGTGGGACGATCAGGCCAGCTCGACCCGGCTTCCGATTTGCTGGAGCGGATCCGCGAGGCCTATAACGACGTACGCCGCCAACTGGAACGCTATATCGAGACAGGCTCATGAGCATTCTGACAAAAGGCTACCATCACACGGCTTTTGCGACGCGCGATGCGCGGGCGACCTATGATTTCTACCACGAAAAGCTGGGTCTGCCGCTGGTGCATACCGAACAGCATCGCAACGGCGACGGTTGGTTCCGGCATTTCTTTTTCGATCTGGGGGAAGACGAGCTTCTGGGCTTCTTCGAGTTCGACAATATCGGGGAGAAACCGGAATACCGGACCAATGTGTCTGGTGGTTTGGGCACGCCCGCCTGGGTCAATCATCTCGCCTTTGATATAGGGGATGAAGAGCGTTACCAGGCGCTGCGCGCCAGGGTGCAGGAAGCAGGCCTCAGGTTTGCCGGCGAAACGGACCATGACTGGTGTAAATCCCTGTATTTGATGGACCCAAATGGCATTCTGGTGGAGTTCAGCTACACTCATCGACCGGAGCGCTTTGATCAGAGTCCGGATGAGGCCTATCGGCGACTCTTCGAGACCCGGCCCGCGGACATTCCGGAAACGGCCCGCAAGGAAGCCTGACCCCTGTAAGCGATCTCGTACAAGGCTGTAAGTTTTTTTAGCGCTCTGCGTCTGTTTTTGCGATGACTCGGTGTTGTTGCTGCTCTTTAAGTTATTGTTTTAGAAGAAAATCTTGAGACATTTCGAGATTTTGTTCGCGTTTTCTCGGGACGCGAAGAGCGTTCACCTGTGGGTACGCTGTTGCTAGAATTTCATTTGTGTTGCCGGAGGCGACACAGGGACGGCAAGGATTGCCGATAGGGATGTCAGGTGAGCGCTATCGTGTCAGGGAAAACGCGATGTCAAAAAGGGCGGCTGGAAGCCGCCCTTTCTCTTACCGCGTTTAAGCTATGCCCGCGTGATCCGCCAGGCCGCTCGCGAAGCTTTTGGTCGGATTTGTTGCGGGCGTTTTCCCACCAACAACGTTTTTTCAGTCCTGCCTTCATTGGCGTGATCTTGGGCGATTCCTCGGCCAGTTCTGCGTTGATCCTGAGGAATTCTTCCTGATCGTCGGGCAGTTTGTCTTCGGCGAAGATCGCAACCGCGGAACATTCCGATGTAAAAAGCGCTCAGTCGATGGATTTAACCGAGTGAATCACCGAGAAGCCGGGCCCTGGTAAAAGCGATTGATCGGGCACGGCTGGCAGGCTTTTCAACAGCCTGCTAGCCACAGTCGGTGTACTTGCAGTTGGTGCAGCTTTCAGCTGCCATGGACGTAATCCTCGGGCCTCAAGCCGGCGTTTTAGTAGACGCAACCTTTAGTGTCAGGGGCAATGTCAGACCCATAACA
>CAYPKI010000065.1:12477-13117 GCA_964411265.1 uncultured Alcanivorax sp.
GCATCCAGCGCCTGTTTCGGCGTCATGTCGTCGGGGTTGAGCTTACGTAGTTGTTCCAGTGCCGGCGCCGTAGGGGCGAAGAGTTCGCTTTGTCGCGGCGAGCTGTCCTCCGGTGGAGCAAGTGGTTGAGCTTCGCCTTCCAGCTGCTGCAGCTGCTCGCGTGCCTGCCGGATGACCGGCGCCGGCACTCCGGCCAGCTGGGCCACCTGCAGACCATAGCTCCGGCTTGCCGGGCCTTCCTGGACCCGGTGCAAAAAGACGATCTCATCACCGTGTTCGCTGGCGGCGAGATGGGCGTTGTGCACGCCCCTTTGCTGGTCGGCCAATTGCGTCAATTCGAAATAGTGCGTGGCGAACAGCGTAAAGGCACGGATCCTCTCCGCCAGTTGCACCGCCGTCGCCCAGGCCAGCGCCAGCCCGTCAACGGTGCTCGTGCCCCGGCCGATTTCGTCCATCAGCACCAGGCTGTGATCCGTGGCGTTGTGCAGAATATTGGCGGTTTCTGTCATCTCCACCATGAAGGTGGAGCGCCCGCCGGCCAGATCGTCGGACGAGCCAATGCGGGTAAAGATCCGGTCCAGGGGGCCGATGCGCGCGCTAGCCGCGGGGACGGCCGAGCCCACCAGGGCCATGAGCGCGA